>NZ_FQZX01000002.1:229316-543898 GCF_900142175.1 Maribacter aquivivus
TTGAAAAGAATGAATTTCTTCTTGTTTCTGTCGGTGTGTTTCTGATAAAAGTTCTCATGATGTATAATTTTTAATTGATGATTAATAATTTTGATATACTTACTAGACGAGGGTATTTGAAATTTGTTACAGTACTATGTATAAAAAGGTACTATTTTTAACAAAAAACTACATGCAATTTATTTTAAAGCACTTATTTTCAGTGTATTAATTTAATTTTTAAATTTTTAAATTTTAACATTATTTCAAAGCTCAGGCATTCTAGGTATATTTTTAGGGTAGGGGAAAGGGTTAAAAACTAAAATAGCAGCGTGTATAATATGATGTGAATTAAAAATTATCATAAAGTCTCTTAAAAGTTTGCTAGTTTGAAGCCTACTAATGCTAAATAATTGAAATACAAATCATATCTTTGTAGAACTTTAAAGGGATGCAGATGATTCTTGCAATGACCTTACAACAAATAGGATAATTAGGTTTACTCAAAAAACTTACCGTTTGTTTTACACGTCACCACGTATTTCAATTCCTTTATTGCAAAATCTATTATTATCATTAAAATTACGAATGGCAAAATCGCAACAAACATTTAATAAAACTGAAAAAGAAAAAAAGCGCTTAAAAAAGCGTGAAGAAAAGAAGAAAAAAATGCTTGCTCGTAAAGCAGCTGCAAAAGAAAGTGGTACTTCTGGTATTCCACTTGCTTATGTAGATTTCAACGGAAACTTGGTAGATACTCCGCCAGATCCAGCAATGAAAGTCGAAATTGAGGCAGAAGATATCGTTTTAGGTATTCCTAAAAAAGAAGAAGGTGATGTTGAAGAATTCGATCCAGTAAGAAATGGTAAAGTTTCTTTCTTCGATACAACAAAAGGATTTGGTTTCATTATAGACGCTGAGAACAACGAAAAATACTTTGTTCACGTTAGTGGTCTTATCGATGAAATTATGGAAAACGATAAAGTTTCTTACGAGTTAGAAAAAGGCATGAAAGGTATGAACGCCGTTCGTGTAAAGAAAATTTAGTTTTAAAGATTTTTAATGGCGAAAATGCAACGTAACACCGTTCTGGTAGTATTGTCATTTTTCGCCATTTATTTCATTTGGGGTTCTACCTATTTATGGAATAAAATTGCAGTTACAGAATTACCCGCCTTTATGTTGGCAGGTATTCGTTTTGTAATTGCCGGTAGTCTTATTTTTATTATATCAAAAATATTAGGCTTCTCCCTTAAAATCACCAAACAACAATTCAAGAATACTATTCTTGCAGGCTTTCTATTTCTGACTTTTGGAAACGGAGTTGTTGTATGGGCTCTTAAATTTGTAGATAGCAGCTTTGCTGCTCTAGAAGTATCAGCTCAACCTTTAGTGGTTTTAATAATGATGCGCTTATTTCAAGGAAAAAAAATACAACCAATGTCAATAGTGGGTGTAGTTCTTGGAATAACGGGTATTTTTCTTTTGGTTGGACAGAAAGACATCATTGCACAAGATGGAGCGATATTGGGCATGGTATTAATTTTTTTCTGTATGCTTAGCTGGTCTTATGGTAGTTTATTTGTTGGTAAAGCAGATTTACCAAAGAACTTCTTTGTAAACACAGGATACCAAATGTTTACGAGCGGTATATCGTTATTGATAATTAGCACTCTGTTTGGGGAACAATGGTCGTCTCCAAACACTTGGAGTACTCCCGTTCTTTGGTCTATGTCATTATTGATTGTTTTTGGCAGCATTGTAACCTTTACAGCCTTCAATTATTTATTACGTATTGTATCTCCAGAAAAAGTAGCTACCTCTACTTATGTAAACCCAATAATTGCAATGATTCTCGGCTGGTATTTTTTAAACGAAGATATTACCGCGCAATCAGCAATTGCGTCAGTTGTATTATTAACAGGTGTGTATTTCATTAATAGCAAAAAGAGCTTAACAATATTCTCAAGATTTTCAGGAAAACGTATTCCTAAAAATCCGTTAGAGTAATGCTAACAGCAACCACTTCTCTTGGTGTCATATTTTCTAATTTAATATCGCCAATACGTACACGAATTAACCGAACTGTTGGAAAACCTACGGCAGCAGTCATTTTTCGAACTTGACGAAATTTTCCTTCTTTAATGATAATGCTTACCCACGAGGTTGGTCTGTGCCTGCCAATTCGTAATGCAGGATCTGCATCGGGTAGTGACGGCAAATCGTCTAAAACCTTTATTTCACAAGGCTTGGTCATATACTTCTTTCCAAAAATCCCTATAGTTACGCCAGCTTCTATTTTCATAATTGCTTCAGGTGTTATTAAGCCATCCAATTGGGCTAAATATTCTTTTTCTATTCCTGAACTATTTATAGTGTCGCTCAACTTTCCATCCGTAGTCATTAATAGTAATCCTTCAGATTTCTCATCTAATCTACCAATGGGCATTATCCCATCAGGAAAATCAAAAAGCTCACTTAAAAATCGTTTTTTGCGTAGTTGTCGATCTTCACCAGAGGTCATCTGACTCAACATTGCGAGGGGTTTATAGATTTTAAAATGACTTTGTTGCATTAATTTAACCGCTTACTATTTATTTTGATGACATATGGTCGCAAAAGATACCCTTTTTAACGCATGAATTAGTAATCTATTATAGAGAATGTTACCTTTGTATACTCCAGAGAAGATTTTATGCAAGAGACAGTTTTTGAATTACAAGATAGAAAAACCGATAAGGAACTTTATAGCTATCAACAAGGAGCAATTCAACAAATTTTTGACAAGTTCGATTCAGAAAAAGATGATTACCATCTTCTATACCAATTACCTACCGGTGGTGGTAAAACAGTGATTTTTTCCGAAATGGTACGTCAGTATTTAAAAAACCATAACAAGAAAGTTTTGGTAATGACGCACCGTATTGAACTTTGTAACCAGACTTCTTCAATGCTAACAAGTTTTGGTGTTGTTAACAAAGTAGTCAATAGTAAAGCAAACCTTGATGACCATGAGCGTTATAGTTGTTATGTAGCCATGGTTGAAACCTTAAATAATAGGTTGAACGATGATCAATTAGATATTTCTGATGTTGGTCTTGTTATTATTGATGAAGCTCACTATAATTCATTCACTAAACTTTTTAAGTTTTTTGAAAATTCTTTTGTTCTAGGTGTTACGGCAACCCCGTTAAGTTCTAATAAGGACTTGCCTATGAATAAAAACTATGATGAGCTTATACCAGGTGAAACCATAGAAAATTTAATAGCTAACGATTTCTTGGCTAGGGCAGAGGTATTTCAGTATGACATGGGACTTACATCTCTAGAAATTGGTTCTAATGGTGATTACACCGTTAAATCATCTGCTGATTTATATACGAGTCCGGCAATGCTTGGCAAGCTTTTAGAAGCTTACACTAAACATTCTAAAGGAAAGAAGACATTAATTTTCAATAACGGTATTGAAACATCTATTCAGGTATATCATACTTTCGAAGCTGCAGGTTTAAATATTAGACACCTTGATAATACTGCTACCAAAAAGCAGCGTAAACAAATATTAAAATGGTTTAAAGAAACACCTGATGCTATTCTAACATCGGTTAGTATTTTAACTACAGGTTTTGATGAACCTACTATTGACACCATTATTTTAAACAGAGCAACAAAATCACTAACACTTTACTACCAAATGATCGGTAGGGGTTCTAGGGTTTTGAATAACAAATCGAAATTTACGGTTATCGATTTAGGTAACAACCTTTATCGTTTTGGACCATGGGGTGCAGATTTAGATTGGGGAGCTATATTTAAGTCTCCTAATTTCTACATGGATCGTATTAAAGACGATGAAGATATTGAAAGTGATTTCAAACTTGAGCTTTCTGATGAAGTTAAAGAAGAATTTAAAAACTCTAAGGAAACTTATTTTGACATTAAAGAAACCTACGAAACGGCAACGTTTGCAGGGGAATCTTCTAAAGTAGTTTTAGAACGTTCTATTGCTCACCATGCGTATATGTGCATAGAAAACAGTGAAGATGTTTATGATGCATTGGCTTTAGCTAAATTACTAAAAGAAGATATTGATAATCGTATTCATGTATACGGAAAATGTATTAGTAAGAGTACCTATAATTTCTTAAGCTGGTTAAAAGATGATTACCAAAAAAAACTAAATGCGTATTTAAGAGAAAATTTTGATACTGTGTTTGAAGATATACATGGGCATCCGCCAGAAGATTAATTCGATTACTGTTCTTCTATTTCATTAAAGAATTTAAAACATAAAAAAGGGCTGTTCATTTAAGAACAGCCCTTTTTATTTATAGCTAATTACTTGTTATTCAACAATAAGACTGTATTGTGGAGTTGGATTTAAAGGGCAGAAATATACATATTCTCCTTTTTCCAGTTTAGTTTCTTTTGAATGACCTACAGTGTTATTCTTTACTGCAGCAGTTACATATGCAGTCTGAATATGGTTTTCTGGCTTAGATGCATCTTTACCTTTTTTCACCAATACTAAACCAACATCTTTACCTACATTGTTGTTTGCAACATCGAAAACATAAGTTCCTTCGCTAACAGTAATTGATTTCTGCGTAAACTCACCAGTTGTTTGCTCTAAGGCAATCTTCTTAACTGGTTGCTTCATCATTTTATCTTGAGCGTTGGCGCTAAATGAGAATGCTAGTACGATAACTAAAATTGATAATACTTTTTTCATGTGTTTTAAATTTAAAGAGCTCTCGCTCAAATGGATAGATTAATAATTATTGTTTGTAAAATTGTTTATAATGATGGTGCTACAGGAAAATCAACTGCTACCTGCGTAGTGCTATGAATGTAGTTTGATATTGTTTTGTCACCTACTAATGAAATGGTGTCAATTAAATTTGCTTTTGTATAACCTGCTGCAAAATAGTTTTCTAAAACTTTTTCGTCTGTACGACCTCTGTTTTCAGTAACATTTTTAGCTAATTGTGCTAATGCATTTAATTTAGAATCAAATGATGCCTTACCTGCTCTTAGTTCAAGAATTTGCTCGTCGTTGAATCCGTTCATTTTACCTATTGCCGTGTGTGCAGATAAACAGTAGATACAGTTATTTACCTGACTAACTGCAAGGTTTACAACCTCTTTTTCTTTAGCTGATAATGATGTTTTAGCATTGGCAAAATTTAAATAGTTTTCCAAAGCTGTATCACTATTTGCATAGGTTGCATATAAGTTTGGTACAAAGCCTAATGCTTTTTTAAGGTTATCGAAAATTACTTGATTGTTTTCGCTTACTTCTTCTCTTGTTGGTATGTTAAATGTGCTCATGATTTTATTTTTAAATTTTATTATAAATTGTTTTTGTTCTATTAATTATCTGGTACAAAAGTATATTCAGAATGGTATTCTAATCATGTAAAGACTTCCTTTCTACATGTCAATTTTTCCTTTATAGAAATGTATTGAATGCTTTGGTTAGTTTTGAAGAAGTATCAGAATCACAGTAGTAATCTGATAAATGGTTATGGTGACAATGTTTTTCTACATTGATGGCATTAGTCACTACCGTCTTTTTAGACTTAAATATTTCTATTAAATTGAAGATTGATTTGTGTTTTAAATTCATGTCTTTGTTGTTTTAATTCTACACTACAAAGATCTAGCTATTATGAATCTTAAAACGGGCAATATCACCCAAGGTGTTGTCGATATTTCCCTAAAATGATTTTTTGAGTTGTTTTTTGAAATCTGATGGAGATTGTTGTGTTTGGTTTTTAAAAAGACGACTTAAGTGCGAGGCATCATCAAAACCAATTTCATAAGCTATTTCTTTTGCTGTCTTATCAGTATAGATAAGTAATCGCTTTGCCTCAAGAATTATACGCTCATGAATTATCTGTAGGGGAGTGGTATTAAATTTAGAAAAGGTATTGGATAAGGTTTTAGGAGATTTAAACAATTTGTCCGCATAAAAAGCAACCGAATGTTCTGACTTGTAGTATTCTTCAACTAACAAATTGAAGCCTCTGAGCAAATCTACTTTTACATCATTGGCAGCTTCGTTAAACCCTTCTTTAGCCTTAAGTAATCTTGTACTCATAATCATAAAACGAGCCATAAGCATACGAAGCATTTCTGCCTGTATGGTTTGAGTTTCTAATTCATCAACAAACACCTCATGCAACGTATCAAATTTTCGTTGTTCTTTCTCACCTAAATCGATTACAGGTATATGGGCATTTCCAAAAAATAACAATCCGGCACAGCTTACTTCTTGATCATGGTCTTTAATACAATAAAACTCTCTATTAAATTGATATACAATTAAGTCGCTGCCTTCTGTATATCGAAAAAACTGGATAGGTGTTAACGCCAATAAACTATGTTCAGAAATTGTATAAGGAACACCATCTACTTCTATAGAAGCTTTTTGAATAGTGGTTCTAATAAAAATATAAATTCCTGCTTGCTTTGGTTTTTTATAAGATTCTAATAATAACTCATTACCAATTTTAAGTAATCCACCAGTACTAAAATCTTTAAAAACTTCTTGCATGAAAACTTGGTCTAAAAAAAGGTTGATTCATTACATAGGTAATGAATCAACCTTTATAATTTTTTATACTGTAGTCTTCTTAAAACCGCACAGAAACCTTTCCTCTTAAATAAAACGGAGTACCTGGAGTAAAATGAATTTCTTCTACTGATGCAGTTTCATTGAATAACCTGCTTTCAGTAGCGAACTGGGTTTCGTTCCATTCAGTATCAAATAAGTTTTCTACGATTACACCTACTGTCCAGTTCTTAATATGGTAGTTTAGGTTTAAATCCGTAACGAAATAACCTTCTGCAACAATACTATTATCTTCATTTGCAGCTCTGTCACCTAAGTATCTATAGTTTAGGTTTCCTGAAAAATTACCAATATCACTGAAAGATAACCCACCTACAGCAGTAAAATCTGGTGCTAAAGGAATGTAGTCTAAGCCATCTGCTTCTTCTGTACTTCTAGCATAGGTGTAGTTTACATCACTATACAGATACAACCAATCTAACATTTGATATCGCGCACCAACTTCTACACCAACTCTTCTTGTTTTTCCACTAGGTTCAACAATACCGGCATCGCCCACATACACAAATTCTTGATCTAAAAACAAACCCCACAACGTAGCATTCAACACTAATTTATCTACCGGTTTAATGATTGTTCCCAAATCTACTCCATATGCTCTTGGAAGTATATCTCTGCCTTCGTTTGCAGTAACTACACGTGCATCATTAGAGTGAAAGCCCATACCGGTTTTTAAAAATAATTGCCAGTCCCTATTTACAGCATAAATCGTATTTAATTTAGGGCTCACTATTGCCTTGCTTTCACTTTTGTTATCATAAACTGTACTTAGCTTATTCTCATAATCAAAATTGAAATAATCTAAACGAACAGACGGATTAAATGTCCAGTTGCCAGTTTTATATTCTCCATTTAAGAACGCATATATATTAGTTTCATCCACATCGCCAAATGCATATTGCTCTAAAGATGTTTTTCTATTTAAAGTATGCTCAAGTGTTACATCATCTACATTATCATTTCTAAATCCAATTCCTGCAGCATATTTGAATCTGTCATCAGTACCTACAGTAATATCAATCTGCTCGAAAACAGTTTCAGCTCCCATAATGGTTCTATCTTCATACTGTCGTATTTGGTCTCCATTAATAGGATCTTCTAAAAAGAAAGTAAAATTTGAGAACAACTCAAAATCATATTTGCTCAAAAAAGCTCGTGTCTTTAAAAATTGATCCTCACCTAAGAATTTGGTATGATTAAACATTAAATTCGTTCTACTTGTTTGACCACCTTCCGTGTCATCAATAGCTCCAAAACGACCTATAATCTTTTGATCTATTGCTCTTTGCGGTATTTGACCAGAAGCATCCCACTTACTTTGAAAATGAGAAGCTGTTAATGTCAGTTCTTCTTTTCCTATATCCTTGTAATGATAGCGACCCAAAATATTTACTCGGTTAAAGTTTTGAGGAGAATCAAAAGGTCCGTCGGTTAAATAAATTTCCGAAGCTAAATACCCATCACTTTTACTGCTTTTTAGAATATTAAAAAGCCCAACAAATCGATTGGTATTAAACTGACCAGCCTCGTAAGTAATCATGCTTTTGTCTACACTTTTCTTAAGACTTAAATCGACATAACCGGCCGTATTAAAATCTCCTTTATCAGCATAATACGGTCCTTTTCCGAAATTAATATCATCAATGGTTTCTGGAATAACAAAATGTAAATCTGCATAGCCTTGCCCGTGAGCATGGGATACCATGTTTACCGGCATACCATCAACGCTAATGGCAACGTCTGTACCGTGATCAATATCAAATCCTCTTAAAAAAATTTGTTCTGCCTTACCGCCGCCTGCATGTTGCCCAATTAATAATCCGGGTACTTTTCGTAGTATTTCTTGAGATGATTTTACAGGATCTTTCTGTACGTCTATATTCACAAACCTAGTCATGGCATCAACCTTAGAAACAACTACTACTTGGTCTAAGTTTATACTCGATTCTTCTAACGCTATATTTACTCCTTCATTAAAATGATTTTGATTTACTACCAACACAAAAGTCTTAAAACCTAAATTTGAGAAATATATAGAGTCATTTACCGTTGTCGAAGGAAGTGAAAATGCGCCTGATAAATTAGTATGGCTGTGCTGCCCTGATGTTTGATTAAAAATGCCTACATTTTCTAAAGCGGCGCCCTCTTTATCGGTTACTTTTCCTTTAAGGTTCTGTGCTTCTACATTAATTGATGTAATAAGTAAAAAGATAAATATTAAAAGCTTTAATGCCCGATTATAGCTGTAAATCATAAAGTTAAATTTAGATAAGGTTGTCTTTTGAACTACCTACGATAAAAAACGATAAAGGTTTTAAAATTTATAGAAAGGCAAAAATAATGCTTGGGTATATCAATCTAATTTTGATACGTTTTATAACAATGTTTTAACAATAAGAGTCAAGCAATTTTATGTAATTATTTGAACTTTGCGCGACAAACAATACACTTTACAAATTAAAAATATATGAATAAGCAAGCATTATTAACTCCGTTTTATAAAAATTTAGACTTAAAAAATCGTGTTGTAATGGCACCTATGACTCGAAGCAGAGCTGCAAATGATGGTAATGTGCCTACAGAAGATTTACATGTTCCTTATTACACTCAAAGAGCATCTGCAGGATTAATTATTACCGAAGGCTCACAAGTCTCTAAAGATGCCGTAGGTTATATTAACACTGCGGGAATTTATTCTAAAGAACAGGTAGAAGGCTGGAAAAAAATTACAACAGCTGTTCATAATAAAGGTGGAAAAATATTTATTCAATTGTGGCATGTTGGGCGTATGTCTCATCCAGATTTTCATGATGGGGAATTACCATTAGCCCCATCAGCATTAAATCCGAATGCAAAATCTTATACGACTGAAGGATTTAAAGATACCGTGACACCAAAAGCAATGACCATAGAAGACATTAAACAAACGGTAGAAGATTTTAAAAACGCCGCTATCAATGCCGTTGAAGCGGGATTTGACGGAGTGGAAATTCATTCTTCTAACGGATATTTATTTCACCAATTTTTTAATGGCACTTCTAATATTAGAACGGATGAATATGGTGGAAATATAGAAAATAGAACTCGCTTCTTTTTTGAAGTTTTAGACGTTATGAAAGCCGTAATTCCACAAGAAAAAATAGGAGTACGATTTAATCCGTCGTTAAACGATATGTTCGGTATCACTTTAGATGAAGAAACAATACCAACTTTCGAATATATTATCAAGAAATTGAATGATTATGATTTGGCTTATGTTCATTTATCTGAGCCATTTAATGACGTTTCTAATGTGCCATTCGCTGTAGAACATATCGCAAAGCATTTTAGACCTCTATATAATGGAACTCTAATGATCAACGCTGGTTTTAACCAAGAGTCAGGCAACAAGGTAATTGAAAATGGTAATGCAGATTTGGTTGCATTCGGTAAGCCGTTTATTTCTAATCCTGACTTGCTTGAGCGTTTCGAGCATAATTACCCGCTTGCAGAATGGGATGCAGACACTTTTTATACTCCAGGTAAAGAAGGTTATATAGATTATCCAAAATACAGTGAAGCAAACTAAGTGTTTTAATAAAAACATTACAATAACAAAAAGCAGCCAAATGGCTGCTTTTTGTTTTACTACTACCTAATAGTATCAGTATCTTGTTCTAAATTTTCATTTTCAGATCCACCCTGACTATAAAGTTGATTCTCCTCATCCTTTAAGTTAATTTGATTTTTCGGCATACTGCGTCCAGGTACATCTAAATCTTTACCTGCAAAATCTACATCATTATTTCGATTAATTAATTGTAAATCATCGCCACCATCCGTTCTTGTATTTTTTGTCTTTTCTCCTAATGCAGATAAATCTTCTTCTGTAACATCAGAATTATAATCCGCTTTGCTATTTTCATTTTTCATAATTATTTTTTTTAATATTATATGCACAAGTTATAGTTACTAAAACTTTACCCTTATCGCTTTCAAATAAAATTCATGCTCTTTTAAAATAATTTGAATTGCATATATTGATGTCATCGGAAAAATGTAATCGTGTTAAGAAATAAGGGGAAAGCATTAAGGTTAACGGTAGTATTTAGCCAACTTGCAAATAAATAATTTGAAGATGGAAAATGTATTAGTAGCCGGTGCCAATGGTACCACAGGAAAAAAAATAGTAAACCTTTTAAAAAGTTCTCAATATTTTGAACCTGTCGCAATGGTGCGTAAAGAAGAGCAGAGAGAACAGTTTGAAAAAGAAAATATAAAAACAGTACTAGGTGATTTAGAAAAAGATTTATCACATACTGTAGAAAATATAGATAAGGTAATTTTTGCAGCTGGATCTGGTGGTAAAAAAGTAGTTGAAGTTGATCAAGAAGGTGCTAAAAATTTAATCGATGTTTCTAAAAAAGCAAACATTAAAAAGTTTGTAATGCTAAGTTCTATGGGTGCAGATAACCCTGAAGAAGCAAACGATTTAAAAGACTATTTAAGAGCAAAACACAATGCTGACGAATATCTAAAATCTGCGAATTTAATCCATGCCATTGTAAGACCTGGTTCTCTAACAAATGATGCTGGTACAGGTAAAATTAAACTACAATCTAAACTGAACAAAAAAGGTTCTATTACTAGAGATGATGTAGCACAAACCTTAGTAAGGTCGCTACATGATGATGCCGCTATAAATTCAACTTTTGAAATTATACAGGGCGAAACTTTAATAGGGAAAGCTATGGATGCCTAATAGACGACTAAAAAACTGTTTATTAACTAGAAATAAAAGTCAATACTCATAGTATTGACTTTTTTAAGTTCAATAACATTTTACCTTATCTATTTAAAGTATTTATACTTAACCATGTTATGTATCTTCGTACTAAACTAAACAACCTAAAATATGAAAAGTTCATTTTTAAAGATAACTATGGTGCTCTCCGTAGTAATATCGCTAAATTCCTGTAAAGAGAATAAAAAAGAAAGCAATGACAATGCTGCAACCGAAGTAGAACTTGATAGTACCGATTTGGCTTTGTTAGATTTAAACTTACCTGAAGGTTTTAAAATTGAGGTTTACGCTAGGGGAGTAGATGGTGCGCGTTCTATGGCTATGGGTGACAACGGGACGCTGTTTGTTGGTACTCGTACAGAAAACAATGTGTATGCTATTCAAGATACTAATGGCGATTTTAAAGCTGATAATATTATAGTGCTTGATACCATGGAGGTACCTAATGGTATTGCTATGCGAAATGGGGATTTATACGTGGCTCAAGTTGGTAGCCTTTGGAAATATCCGAATATTGAAGAGCAGATTGGTGGTGAGCTAGAAAAGGAATTAATTTATGATGATTTTCCGACAGAATTTCATCACGGATGGAAATATATAGCCTTCGGACCAGATGATAAACTTTACGTCCCTGTTGGCGCTCCTTGTAATATTTGCAATAAAACAGATGAAGATGAGCGATTTGCAACTATCTCAAGAATGGATCCTGACGGTAGCAATCGTGAGATTTATGCTAGAGGAGTCAGAAACTCTGTCGGATTCACTTGGCATCCTGATACCAAGCAAATGTGGTTTACAGATAATGGTCGTGATATGTTAGGTGACGATATTCCGCCTTGCGAACTAAACACAGTTACTGAAGCTGGTCAGCATTTTGGATACCCTTTTTGCCATGGTGGTATTGTTAAAGATCCAGAATTTGGAGATTTAAGGCCTTGTTCAGATTTTGTAGATCCTGCTTTACAGTTAGATGCTCATGTTGCTCCACTTGGTATTAAATTTTATACCGGTACTATGTTCCCTGCAGAATATAAGGGTAAAGCTTTCATTGCAGAACATGGTTCATGGAACAGAAGTAAGAAAGTGGGTTATAGAATTATGATGGTTGATATTGAAGATGGTGAGGTTGTTAATAGCGAAACTTTTATTGATGGTTGGTTAGATGAAGTAGCTCAAAAAGCTACCGGAAGACCAGTTGATCTATTGGTGTTAGATGATGGCTCTATGCTTATTTCTGATGATTTCGGAGATGCAATTTATAGACTTTCATACAGCAATACAGCCGTAGCGAGTAACTAATAAGTATAACTTCTTAGATTATAAAAAAGCAGCCTTTAAGGGCTGCTTTTTTCGGTACTAAATGTTCATGTTTATTTCGCAACCCTTATATTTATACTCCCTATTTGTATAATTAGAACATCTCATCATGAACGACTCAAATTCTCGTAGAATATTTTTAAAACAGACTGGAATACTTTCCGTAAGCTCCATGCTTCCCTTATCTGTATTACCGATGGATTATAAATATAAAATGGGTTTACAATTATTTACTATTCGCGATGCAATGGCTAAAGACCCAATTGAGAGTATTAAATACGTACGTGAGCTAGGGTATGTTGACGGAGAAATTTATGGTTATGATGGTGAGAATGACACGTATTACGGTATAAAATCTAAGGAATTTAAAAAACAGATAGATGATTTAGATTTTACTATCTCTAGCGGACATTATGATTTTTCTAGTCGTTTTAATGAGCCTAAAGAAAAGCTAGAACGTTATGTAGATCAATGTATAGAAGGTGCTATCACCCTAAATAGCACATACATTACATGGCCATGGTTGGCACCAGAATATCGAACAATTGAAAATTTTAAAATTCTGAAGGATAAATTAAATGTAATTGGAGAACAGGTAACCAATGCCGGATTACAGTTTGCTTATCATAATCACGATTTTGAATTTACGGACCACAATGGAGAGCAAGGCTATGATATAATCTTATCTGGCACAGATGCAAGTTTAGTAAAACTACAAATGGATATGTATTGGGTTGAGCATTCTGCAGATAAGAGTCCGGCTGAATTAATTGCCGAAAACCCAGGTCGCTATGTTATGTGGCATATTAAAGATATGGACAAAGTAACTCGAGATTATTCTGAAATGGGTAATGGATCTATTGATTACAAAAGTATGTTATCATCTATTAACAAAGATGATTTACAATATTACTATATAGAGCAAGGCGGAAATTTTGCAGAGAACTCTATGCAAAGTATTACTGATAGCGCTACCTATTTCAAGAAACATCTTCAACGTTATTTATAAGTTATATGAGCTATCCTGATAAAGTATACCTAAACGGAAGTATTGTAAATTCTGCAGATGCTAAAGTATCTGTTTTCGATCGCGGATTTATTTTTGGTGATGGATTATACGAAGTAATGGTTCAGATAAACGGCAGATTTTTTTATGAAAAGGAACATCTAGAGCGATTACAATCAGGACTCCAAAAAATCAATATTGAGTTCGACGTTAGTTTGCTCAAAAATGAAATTCTCACTTTGTTAAAAGTAGCATCGCTTACAGATAAAGACTGCATGCTTTATATTCAAATTACTAGGGGAGTAGCACCAAGACAACATTCATTTCCTGGAGATATAAAACCAACAGTTATGATGTATGCTGTACCAAAGGTTTTACCTGAAATAAATACTGTAAATGCCCATGTAATAACTAGAAATGATTTTAGATGGTCTCGCTGCGATATTAAAATGACCTCTCTTTTAGGTAATGTGATGTTGAATGAAGAAGCCATGCAACTTGAATGTTACGAAACCATATTAAATAGAGACGGAGTTTTTACCGAAGCATCTCATTCCAATTTGTTTTTCGTAAAAAATGGGGTAGTATACACACATCCGGCAAATGAGTATATTCTTAATGGTATTACTAGAATTGTGGTAATTGAGCTTTGTCACTCCTTAGGCATAGAAATTAAAGAAACTCCTATTTCATTAGCAGAATTGAATACTATTGATGAAGCATTCTTAACAGGTACGAGTACACAGATTGCTGCAATTCAACAAATTGATGACTACAAACTATATACAGGAAATGAAAAAGGCCCCGTAACACAAAGATTACAAGAGGCCTTTTTAAAACTTAGATAAGATTTTAATCTACCTTAAAATAGGTAAAAAATTCATCTGTATCCTTAATATCCATAAGGTTTAATATGTAGCATACTTCACTTAAATCTGAAAAATCAAGTCCGCCTTCAGCAACACTTTCATTTAAATATCTACCCTCTTTTCCGTTATACTTGTTTCCTAAACGTATAGCAGTATTCCAAACTTTGGTCAAGTGGTCATCGTTTAATTTCGATTCCCAATCTACCTTACCATCAGACTTTAAACCCGGTGTACCATTACCAACTTCATTACCATCAGCAATTTTATGGTAATCTGTAACCGTTTTTGTATACATAAGTTTAACGGGTTTGGTAACAGATTCATTCCAATCACTATGTTGAACTACATGAACACTTTCTCTTATTTTGATTGAAGGATCTTTTTTTGACAACTCCTTAACCCAATCTGCAGTGAAATCTGACTGTCCGGCTTCTGCAACCCAAATAGAGCCGCCATTTTCAATGATTTTTAATGCTTTAATTACTACTTTATCAACCGATGCTTTCCATTCTTTATCTGCATCTACCCAGTTTTCATGAAAGGCCATCGGCATTAATTCGTTTGGCGGTACATACAAACCTTCTTGAATACCATAAGTACCTGCAACTGCAAGATAATTTAAGTCCTTATAATCTGGGTGATTTAGTAGCGTAGCAAAACCTGCTGCTGTATGTAAATCGTCAATATCTGTTTTACAGTCTAACTGTACTAGCAATAAATCTTTATCAATATTGAATGTTGCTTTTTGTGCCTTTACTCCCATACTAAAGAGTAGGGCACATGTTAAGCCCGATATTATTTTATTTACACTGTTAACTTTTTTCATTTTAAGATATTTGAGTTGATTGATTTGTTGTTTCCACTAAAGTATCAAATATTAACTTGACTACAATAGAATTCATATCTATTCGAATACCAAATTTTTAGTAATATTCAAGTATATAATTTAATCACAAATACTATCTAAATCTATTATCTTACTAGACCAAACAACAAAACTCAAACAATGAAAAAATTAATTCTTTCATTATCGACATTTCTGGTGTTGCTAATACTAAATCCACTTTTAGCTTTTGAACCCGTACTCGAAACAGATTGCAATTATGATGAAGCTAGCTATACATTAATTTTGGAAGGATACGATTGGGGACCAGCAGTGAAAAAGGTAGTACTACCTACTGTAGAATTGACAACAGAAGCTAATGCTACAGATTATAGAATTGAAGCTGAAAGAAATGCAGAAGGTGTAGAAATGAAGCCAGAAGAAGCAAAAGGTAGGCGAGAAATAGTATTCGCTTATGTTTCTGATGCCAATGGGAGCAGAGTATCTAAAGGAAATCATATAACCTTAGTTTTATTAGTGCACCCAAACAATCCAATAGATTCTCCTATAAAATATGTTATTAAAGATGGTAGAGGAAGTAATCAATGGATTGATTATAAAATGACCATTACCCATGCATCTACAAATAAAATATGGAATAATGAAGCCTCTCGTAGATACACAGATCTAGACAGGTTTAATTTAAATGGAAAGCATACAAGTAATGACATCACCTTAGCATACGCATCTTATAAGCCTAACACTACTTCAGCGAAATCTCCTTTAATAATATGGCTACATGGTGGTGGCGAAGGTGGCACTGACCCAAGTATTGCTTTGGTTGCTAATAAGGCAACAAACTATGCATCACCTGAAATTCAATCCTATTTTAACGGTGCATATGTTCTTGTGCCCCAAGCACCAACTTTTTGGATGCAAGATGCCAATGGAGCATATACGAGGGGTGATAACGATGACATCTATAATAAAACCTTATTCAACCTAATCGACAATTTCGTAAAAGATAATCCTGAGATAGATACACACAGAGTTTATATTGGCGGATGTTCAAATGGTGGGTATATGAGTTTAAAACTAATACTTGAACACCCAAAATATTTCGCTGCGGGTTATATAAGTGCGCTTGCTTATCTAGATACGAATGTTACCGACATACAAATTGAAAGCATTAAAAATGTACCGATTTGGTTTGTTCACTCTAAGGACGATACAACGACAGTACCAGATGAAACTGTTGTACCATTATATAATAGGTTAATTAATGCTAAAGCACCGAATGTTCATTTCTCTTATTATGAGCATGTTATTGATTTAACCGGATTTTATGGTGGCGAAAACTACTATTTTCCTGGGCATTGGTCTTGGATTTACAGCCACGCTAACCATGCAAATTTTGATTTTAATGGAGAACCAGTCTTATTAAAAGGTGAAAATGTGACTATTATGGAGTGGTTAGCTGCTCAAAAAAAGTAAGAATTGCCTTAATTCTACTCAAAACAAGCAAAAACTCTTAAAGTATTCACAAAATATTGATTTAAAAAAAGTTTAAACCCTGTTTGTCAACTATTGGCGTCATCTTTGCAGCTTAATAAGTATTATAAATTAAATTACATTACAATGAGTAAAGGAACAGTAAAATTTTTCAATGACACAAAAGGATTCGGTTTTATCACTGAAGAAGGAGTTGAAAAAGACCACTTTGTACACATTTCAGGTTTAATCGACGAAATTCGTGAAGGCGATGAAGTTGAATTCGAACTTAAAGAAGGAAACAAAGGATTAAACGCAGTGAACGTTAAAGTTATCTAAGACATATATACTTTCAAGTTTAATAAAAAGCTCTTCAGAAATGAAGAGCTTTTTTTATTATCGCTCATTTTTAAGCCTATCGAAATCTTTTTCTAATTGAAATAGTTTCTCTTCTATATTAAAATTGGTCTCAGGCAATCTGTGATAGAACACATACCTAACACGCCACATCTCTTTTATTTCTTTAGATTGCAATTCCACATCATCTACATTCTTGTGCTCGGCACGTAAAACATAAGTATCATTGGTTATAAATAATCGCCTAAGAATGATGCTTTTATCTGTAATTACAAAAACAAGTGTTCCATTATTCAATTTTGAGTATACCGATGGCGGAATCAATTCACCTATGGCAATATCTTTTGGGAACATGCCCAATTCATTTTTACTCATTTCTAAATTCTGTACAGTGTAAGCCCTGAATTTCTTATCAGGATTAATAGGTAAGGATAGAAATGGTAAATCTTGAATGTAAGAATATTTATTATAATACTTAATATAATCGTTCTGATTTAAGGTGGTAATACAAGGTACTTTTATAAAAAACTCTTGCTCACCTAAATCTTGTTCAACAGTTAAATTTCCTTTAAACTTTAATAAATTATTTACGGTTAATTCTGTTGTTAATAGGTCATCAATAGGAATGCTAAAATAATTAGCAATTTTAATTAGTGTTTCTAATTTAGGTTCACTTCGTCCTTCTTCATACGCCCCTAAGGTCCCTCTTTTAAGCTCAAATAGCTCTGCAAACGCCTGTTGACTAAGACTTTTTAAACTTCTTATTTTTCTAATATTCTTTCCGAAGTATGACATATTTTGCTAATAAAATTTGCAATTGATAAAAATATTATTATATTTGTCTAACAAAATTAGCAATTATTATTTGAATTGCTATTATTTTGAGCCAGTATTTTTTATTAACCGATTTTAAAACACAATATTATGTTCATCGTCGTTGTTTACATTTTAGCGTTCCTAATCTCAATTTAAGAAATCACATCAATAATATGTTGTATTATTGAATCTAAGAATCCACCTACAAAAACTAACCAATATGAAAAACCATTTTAATATAACCAGAGATTACCTTCTTCAATTAAATTTTAATATCGTTAAAGAGAATAGAGTGGACGGTATTTTGGTTGTAGAGAAAGAAGATTCTGGGATAAAAAACTTGATTTTAGGGGTGTCACCACCAATTTTGATTATGGAACAATTTATATTTTCTGTTCATAATCAATCTGAAAAAATCTTTAAAAATTTACTTCAGAAAAACAGAGATATCATTCATGGAGCTTTTGTTTTAGACGAAACGGCAAACCGGGTCATATTCAGAGATACATTACAAATCGAGAATATGGATTTAAACGAGTTTGAGGCTAGTCTTAATTCTTTAAGCTTACTAATGAGTGAATACTCAGATCAAATAATTGAATTTTCTAAATATTAAAAATAATAAATCATGAATATATTTAAAAGACTATTTAAAATAGGAGAGGCTGAAACTAATTCGGCAATTGACAAAATGGAAGATCCTATAAAAATGACTGAACAGGGCATTAGGGATATGAAAATAGACCTAGAAAAAAGTTTAGAAGCGCTTGCACAAGTAAAAGCGCTTGCTATACGTTCTAAGAACGATCAAGATGTTTACAAGAACAAAGCAAAGGAATATCAAGACAAAGCCATTATTATTTTAAAGAAGGCTAACAATAAAGAAATGGATGCTGTAGAAGCAGACAGACTTGCTAAAGAAGCTTTAGTTCAAAAAGAAAACAACGAAAAGCAATTAGAAGCTACCAAGAAAGAAACGGATAAATTCGAGGTTAATGTTAGTCAAATGCAAGGTAATGTTGAGGCTTTAAAAGCTAACATTGGTAATTGGGAAAATGAGCTTAAAACGCTTAAAGCCCGTGTTAAGGTAAGTAATGCTACCAAAAATTTAAACAAGCAAATGGCTGAATTAGATAGTACTGGTACAGTGTCTATGCTTGAAAGAATGAAAGAGAAAATTGCTCAAGAAGAAGCCTTGGCAGAAGCTTATGGCGATATAGCAAATTCTAGTAAATCTATTGATGAAGAATTAGACAAAGTTGCTGATACTACTGAAGCTGCTGCAGATGATGAACTTCAAAAATTAAAAGAACAACTAGGGTTTAATAAATCCAAAAAATAAAAATTTGAATCAATTAATAGACATATTATTTTCTGAGGTAAATATCACGTTAACCTTGTTATTGATACTCCTTCTGGTGTATTGGATCATAACCATGATAGGTGGTCTTGATTTCGATCTAGATATTGATGTCGATATAGATGTAGATATAGACTTTGACTCTGGTATAGAAGGTGGTAATCTTGATTTTGAAGATATCTCGAATACCGAAGTCAATCAAGATGATGTCATAGGCAAAAGGCGCAGACCATTAAAATGGTGGCAAATTTTTCTTATCTACTTCAACTTTGTAGGGTTACCTTTCATGTTTACGTTTACCTGTTGGATATTTGTTTGGTGGTTGATTACAACACTAATGACCACATTGACGTTTACCTATGATAACTTTATAGGTTTCATAATTATGATAGCTGCACTTTTTCCAGCATTATTTGTCAATAAGCTATTTACCACTCCGTTTAAAGGTTTCTTTAAGCAATTAAATAAAGATGGGGATGCACCAGTAGATTTTTTAGGCAGGCAAGCAATATTGCTATCAAACATTACTGAAGACAAAATGGGTAATGCAGAAGTCAAGGCAGACGGTAATAGTCATTCTATTTATGTTAAATCTTTAGACCGTAAGCCATTAACTTATGGTAGCTCGGTATTAATCATCAAAAGATCTGCGGATCATACATATTTTCTAGTTCAATCTTATAACCAATAAAACTTAAATCATTTATGGAATCCATCTTTTCAATTATCGGTATAGGTCTTGGGGTCATCCTCTTCCTTATCATTGTTTATTTTGCAATAATTGCAATGTTCTACAAAAAAGTTCATCAAGGTCAAGCCTTGGTTAGAACTGGATTTGGAGGAACTAAAGTAGCTACGGACAAAGGTCTGTATGTTGTGCCAGTATTTCATAGGGTTGAAGTAATGGACATTTCAGTAAAGAAAATTCAAATTGAAAGACTCGCTACTGAAGGTTTAATTTGTAAGGATAACATGCGTGCCGATATTAAAGTGGCATTCTTCGTTAGAGTAAATAATGAAGTTAATTTCATTAAAAAAGTAGCTCAAACCATTGGTGTTCAAAGAGCATCACGTCAAGAAACCTTAGAAGAGCTATTTGAAGCTAAGTTTTCTGAAGCTTTAAAAACCGTTGGTAAAAAGTTTGATTTCATTCAATTATATGAAGCTCGTAGAGAGTTTAGAGATGAAATTGTAGATATTATTGGTACAGACCTTAACGGGTATACATTAGAAGATTGTGCTATTGACTACCTAGAACAAACGGCTGTTGCACATTTAAAGGCTGATAACATTCTTGATGCAGAAGGTATTAAGAAAATCAACGATTTAACTGCTGCCCAAAATGTGAAGTCAAATCTTATTAAGCGTGATGAGGAGAAAACAATTCGTAAGCAAGATGTTGAAGCACGTGAAGCTATTTTAGAACTTGATAAGCAATTGGCTGAAAAAGAAGAACAGCAAAAAAGAGAAATTGCAAATATAAAATCTCGCGAAGAGGCTGAAATTTTAAAGGTGTCCGAAGAAGAGTTATTAAAGTCAGAAACCGCTCGTATTGCTACTCGCGAAAAAGTGAAAGTTGCCGAAGAAAACATGGAGCGTCAAATTATTGTTGCTTTAAAGAATAAGCAACGTACAGATGCCGTAGAAACTGAAAGAGTTGAAAAAGACAGACTTTTAGAGGCTACAGAAAGAGAAAGAGTAGTTACGCTTGCCCAAATTGAAAAAGAGAAAGTAGTTGAAGTTGAGAAGAAGAATATTCAAGATGTTATTCGTGATCGTGTTACTCTAGAAAAGGGAGTAGTGGAAGAGCAAGAAAACATGAAAGATATTCAAGCTTTCAAAACTGCTGATCGAGATAAGCAAGTGAAAATTACTAATGCTGAAGGAAATGCTCAAGAAGATTTAATTAAAACCATTAAGGCTGCTGAAGCTCAAAAAGAAGCTGCTAAGCAAAAAGCGGAGGAAATCAATATTGAAGCATTGGCTCATAAAGAAGCCAGTGAGAAAGAGGCTGATGCGCGTAAAATTTTAGCTGAGGCTCAAGCAAAAGAAGAAGCAATTGTTGGTATGTCTGAAGCGCAAGTGATGCATGCGAAAGCTGATGCTTATGAGCGTGAAGGAATTGTACAAGCTATTATCATTGAGAAAAAAGCGAAAGCAGAAGCAGTTGGCATCGAAGCTAAGGCAGATGCAAAACGTAAAGACGGATTAGCAGAAGCAGATATTATCAGAGAAAAAGCTATAGCAGATGCCGCTGGTATTGAAGAGAAAGCTAATGCAATGAAGAAATTAGATGGTGTTGGTAAAGAGCATGAAGAATTCAAATTACGTTTAGATAAAGAATTACAAGTTGATCTTGCTCACATCAATATTCAAAAAGATATAGCAGATGCGCAAGCACAAGTTATTGGTGATGCTTTAAAAGCTGCTAAAATTGATATTGTTGGTGGCGAAACTATGTTCTTTGACCAAATTATTGGGCAAATTACTAGAGCCAAAGGATATGATAGATTGGTTGAAAACAGTACCAACATACAAGATGTAAAAGATGCTATTTTAGGTAGTGATGATGTTAAGGGTAATCTATTAGAGAAAGTAAAAGAATTCGCTGATAAATACGGAATTTCATCTGAAGACCTTAAGAACGTAACTATTGCTAATTTACTGATGGACTTAAAGTCAAAGTCCAACGATAGCGACGAACAAACCTTATTTAGCAACCTATTTAACCTTGCAAAAGGATTAGGTATGGGAGATAAAAAGCTAAAATAACCAAGTGCGCTAAGAGTTTTTAAGTGAATTATTAATGTAATACTAAAGCCTAGTTACTTTTATGGCAGAAGAATTCCGAACAGACAAAACGGAAGAACATATTTTAGATGGTGGCACTTACGATGTAATTAAAAACCGACTGCAAAAGCAGAAGGAATTATTACAGAGTAAGCTTATCAATCTAAATGACGATAGAAAAACCGTATTCGGCTCATTAGAAACAAAACTTATTGCGAATGCCAGAATCAATACAGAAAACAATTGTATTGCACGCGACATTGTTTCTTTTGGAGATACGTGTTTGTTTGGGTATAATGTTCATTTCGGACTTAGAACTGAGATAACTATTAAAGACGTTTTTAGCGCTTATAAATTTGAAGAAAATAGTTTTAAATCTTCTACTCTTGATATACTAGATGATGAAATCTTTAAATCTGACTTTACCAATTTATACAAGTATTATAGAAATACGATATTTTCCAATTTTGCTATTATTGGTAATTATCTTCATATGGTTTTTCAGTTAAGCGAAAGCTCTACAGATATTAAAACTTTTAAATGGCTATTGGTTGATAATACCCTAAAGTATATAGATAACCGTAGCGAACATGAATATAAATTTCCTGTTCAGCAAGAATTTAAATGGCAAGAGGCTACAAGAGATATGCAACGTTACGGTGAGCACCCTCATGTATCTATTAAAGACCGTGTGTTTGTAGAAACTATTGGTGGTGACCTTACCATAAAAATTGAAGATAACACCGCTGAAGGCAAAGGTATTTTAGATGAACCTGTAGAATATGTAGACCAAACTCTTGACGATGGTCAGTATCGTTTTGGAGATTTGGGCAATCTTTTAATCTTAGAGATAAAACCCTTTCAAGAAGCTCCTCGATACTTTGTTTTTAACGACAAAATGAAAGAGGTTCAGAAAATTGAATCGGTTAAAAATGCCTGTATTTTATTGCCAGATGACCAGGGAATCATTTTTCCAACTGGTTATTATTTACAAACAGGAGAGTATCATATTTTTGATAATTCCATTCCCAATGTAAAATTTCAAGAACGTATTGTTTCTCCCAACGGAGAAGATTTTTTATATGTGTTCTATTCTGCTGCAGAAGGGCTATATAACCTTATGTCTTATAACATCATAAGTCAGGTTATAAAAACACCTATTATTTGTAACGGATTTACAATTTTAGAAAATGGTGAACTTTGTTACTTTAAAACAGAGCAAGAGCAAACCAAACATCATGTTGTTCAAATTTGGCAAACACCTTATTTAAAAGGTGATTACGTGCCTTCTCAGCATGAGGATACCTTGTTGTATAAAATTGGCAATAAAGATATTGTAAAAGCTATGGCAGAGGTCAATGGCTTAATTACACTTCTAAATAAAAACGATAACTACGCCGGACTATATAGTGATATTGCAAAATTTTCGAAAGACATATTAGATGCATATTATTGGTTGCAAGAGCCAGACACACATCAATTAAACGAGCCAATTGAAGAAATCAACAAGGCATCTAACGCGGCTATTGATGAGTTTGAAAAAGTAGTTCAACTTCGAAAGAATGCTCAAAATCAATCTAAATTAATTCGTCAAAACGCTGAGGAGTTATTTAATAAAATTAAGAGTACCTCATTTAAAAGTATCGATGAGTTTGTAGCGCTACTTACAAGGTTAAGATCTTTAAGAGGCGAAGCTATTTCACTAAAAGAAGTGAGATATATTGATTTGGAGTATTTAGAAGTACTCGAAGAGCAAATAGCAGAACAGACCAAGAAAATATCTGAACGTTGTGTTCAATTTTTATTGAATCCGAATGCATTGCAACCGTATCATGATGCGTTAAAGGATAAAAAGGAGTTTATAGCTACCGTTGAAAAAGTAATAGAAGCTAAAGAGAAAGAAGCTGAGATTAATGAAATCAGTACCGATCTTGAAATGTTGATTGATATTGTTTCAAATTTAGAGATTGAAGACACTGCGCATTCTACCAAAATAATCGATGATATTTCATTGATTTTCTCAACCATAAACGAACTTAAAGCTGCTTTAAAAAACAAGAGAAATTCTCTTGGTATATCTGAAGCCAAGGCAGAATTTGCAGCACAATTGAAATTGATCGATCAAAGTATCATCAATTATCTAGATATGGCGTCTACTCCTGAAAAGTGTGATGAATATCAGACAAAAACATCTATTCAATTAGAGGAACTAGAAGGTAAATTCACCGATTTTGAAGAGTTTATTGAAACAATCATTGAAAAAAGAGAAGAGGTATATGCTGCTTTTGATGCTAGAAAGAACTCTTTAATTGAAAAGCGAAATAAAAAATCTAGTGCTTTAGCCAATGCTTCTGCCAGAATATTAAAGGGTGTTCAGAAAAAGGCACAGAGTTTTAATTCTGCAGTGGAAATCAACGGATACTTTGCATCCGATTTAATGATCAATAAGCTTCGTGATATTATTTCACAGTTACAAGAGCTCGATGATAGTGGTAAAGCTGAAGAGATTGAAACCCAATTAAAGACCGCAAGGGAAGATGCCCTTAGAAAGTTAAAAGATAAGCTTGACCTTTATGAAGACGGCGACAGTGTAATTCGATTAGGAAAACATAAATTCGGAGTTAATAAGCAACAGTTAGACTTAACTATTGTTTTCCATAACAATGTGCTTAACTATCATTTGACAGGTACCGATTTTTACAAAGAACTGAACAATGAAGCGTTCGTTAAAAATCGACATTTGTGGGATCAAGAATATGTATCGGAAACCGATGACATCTATCGTGCTGCATATTTAGCATACAAAATATTTACAAATTTCACTGAAGATGATTTGCTTCCGCTAAGTGAAGAAGAGCTTTTGAAAGTTGTTCAAGAACAAAGTAGAAATGATTATTCTGAAGGTTATATTAAAGGTGTTCATGATGTAGATGCATCAAGAATACTGAAGCTTTTAGTGCATAAGCACCATGAATTAGATTTGCTTACGTACCGTCCAGAAATTCGCGGTTATGCCCAATTTTTCTGGAACGATTTAGATAAGGATGTTAAAGATGAATTGGACCAAGGTTTAAAAGCAGCTGGCGAGGTTTTACAATACTTCCCAGAATCTAAAGAGTATGCTTCAATTATTGAAGAATTACAAAATAAAATTGAGGTATTTGCCGAAGAAACAAAGTTATTCGATGCGCTTTTAAGCGTAGATATAGCTAAGTATTTATTTGAAGAGTTGAAATCAGATTCTGAATTTGTCTATAGTGGTTTCGCCATTCAATTAAAAGATGAGTTTTTAAAATTACTTAAATCTCACCAGGCAGATTTAAAGTTTAAGAAAAGTGTTGAAGACGCTCCTAAACTTGCTTCTAAAGTTCGTTTGGTAAAACAATGGGTTGGTGCATTTTTAAAATCTAAAAAAGATATTAAAAACGCAATTGATAATAACAGATATGAAAATGAAATTGTTAGTGCAATTTTATTTAGAGACGAATCTGCTTCTAAAATTAAAGCGGTTTCACCTAATGAAGTTTTAAAAGACTTGAGAGGATCACACAGTACTATTGTTGAAGGAATTTACTCATTTAATTACCACGATTTTATCTCTAGGTTACATTTATTTTTATCAGATGAAGTTCCTGCTTTTCTAAAATTTAAAAAGACTAAGCTTGAAATCACCGAGAAATTAAAGACCGATTTAAAGTTAGAAGAGTTTAAGCCAAGAGTGCTTACCTCTTTCGTACGAAACAAATTAATTGATGAAGTGTACCTTCCCATTTTTGGTAATAATTTAGCCAAACAATTAGGTACTGTAGGTGCGAACAAGCGTACCGATAGAATGGGTATGTTGCTTTTAATATCTCCACCAGGTTACGGTAAAACTACTTTGATGGAATACATTGCCAACCGCCTAGGTTTAATTTTCGTTAAGATTAACGGACCTGCAATTGGTCATGAAGTAACCAATGTAGACCCAGCTTCAGCAAAGAATAGTGCCGCCCGAGAAGAACTTAAAAAGTTGAATCTTGCTTTTGAAATGGGAAACAATGTAATGCTATATATTGATGATATTCAGCATTGTAATCCAGAATTTTTACAAAAGTTTATTTCACTATCAGATGGTACTCGTAAAATTGAAGGTGTTTATGAGGGTCAGCCCAAAACATACGATTTACGCGGTAAAAAATTCTGCGTAATTATGGCAGGTAATCCATATACGGAAAGCGGAGAGAAATTTCAGATTCCAGATATGTTAGCCAACCGTGCCGACATTTATAACCTAGGTGATATTATTGGCGAAACAGAACACTTGTTTAGATTAAGTCTGATTGAAAATTCACTTACCGCAAACCCCATTTTGCAGCAATTGGCGAGTAAAGAATTTGACGATGTGTATACCTTGGTAGAACAAATTGAGTCTAAGTCTGACGAAGGTCAACTTATTGGTAACCATTCTAGCCAAGAAGTTGAAGAATACAAAAAGGTACTTGAAAAAGTTTTAAGGGTACGAGATGTATTGTTGAAAGTAAATGCAACATATATTAAAAGTGCAGCCATGCAAGACGAGTATCGTACAGAGCCTTCTTTTAAACTTCAAGGTTCTTATAGAGACATGAATAAATTGGTGGCTCAGATTGTGCCTATCATGAATGAAAAAGAACTAAACACCATGTTACGTTCTCATTATGAGAACGAAGCACAAACTTTGACCGGTTCTGCTGAATCTAATTTACTAAAGTACAATGAGTTAATAGGAAATCTTTCAACAGAAGAAGATACACGTTGGAGCGCTATTAAGGAACAATTTGTAAAAAATAATAAGCTAAAAGGTTTTGGTAATGCTAATGAAATGGCACAAGTACTTTCTCAAATGATGGAATTTTCTGAAAATTTAGCGGGCATAAAATCGGTTCTTGAAAAAGGTCTGAATAACGAGTAGCTATCAACCAGAGGTTATTTTTTTCTTTTATTACTGAATTTCAAGCTTTCACGTCAAAATAAAGATGTAATTTTGCACCCGCAAAAAAGCTGTATTATGAAGCGCATTAATGAATACAAGAAACTCTTCGGGGTTGAAAAAGAGATTGAACTTAAAGCACTTAAGTCCACGTATAGAGGTTTAGTTAAAGAATGGCACCCAGACAAGTTTCAAGAAGGTGATGAAAAAAGAGAAGAAGCTGAAGTTCAAAGTCGTCGTATTATTGACGGATATCACTTTTTAGTAAGTATCGCTCCTGAAACCAAAGAAGCTAATAAAGAAGTATACAACGAGTCTATAAACTCTGGTGTTGCTGATTTTCAGCACAATGGTTTAGTTTTAGAAGTTACTTTCGTTGATGGTGCTACGTATGAGTACTTCGGTGTAACGAAGCCTATTTTCCAGAAAATGATCAATTCTAACAAGTTGAACAGATTTGCGAAAAGAACAATTTTCCCAAATTATTTGTACAGAAAATCGAAACGTGACCTTCAAGAGGCATAATCGTATATAAATTAATGGTTATCAAAAACGCATGAAAAATCAACAAGAGATTTTATCAAAATTGAATATTGATGCGTTAAATCCGATGCAAGAAAGTGCGTTAGATGCTATCTCATCATCGAATAATACCATTTTACTTTCTCCGACCGGTACAGGAAAAACTTTGGCTTTTCTTTTACCGGTTTTAGATTTTATGGACCATGACAATCCTGAAGTTCAGGTTTTGATTTTAGTTCCTTCTCGCGAATTGGCTATTCAGATAGAACAGGTTATTCGTAATATGGGTACTGGTTTTAAAGTGAATGCCATTTATGGTGGTAGAGCTATGTCTAAAGATAAGATAGAGCTAAAACATACTCCTGCAATTTTAGTTGGAACGCCTGGTAGAATTCTTGACCATTTTATGGCAGATCGTTTTACCAAAGAGCATATTAAAACTTTAATTCTTGACGAATTCGATAAGTCTTTAGAAGTCGGATTTGAAGAGGAAATGACTGAAATTCTTGCGGAATTACCAAATCTTAAAAAACGTATTCTTACTTCTGCAACGGAAGCTGTTAAAATCCCCAAGTTTGTGGGAATGGAAAACCCAAGAAGAATCAATTATCTTAAGAAAAATACACCATCAAAACTTACTATAAGTACAGTTATCTCTGAAGAAGAAGATAAGTTGAAAACATTAGTTCAACTTTTAAAATATATTGGAGAAGAACCAGGTATCATCTTTTGTAATTTAAAGGATAGTATTGATACTGTTAGTTCTTTTCTAAGTCAGAAACATATACTACATGAATGCTTTTCTGGTGGTATGGAACAGAAAGACCGCGAACGTGCTTTAATTAAATTTAGAAATGGTAGCAGTCGTATTTTAGTTGCAACTGATCTAGCTGGTAGAGGTATTGATATTCCCGAATTAAATTTTATCATTCATTACGAATTACCACAACGTATTGAAGAATTTACCCATCGTAATGGTAGAACTGCTCGTGTAAATGAAGCAGGTACCGCATATATTGTAAAATGGGATAAAGAAAAATTACCTGGGTTTGCTTCAAATTCAAAACCAATAAACATAGGTAAAACCAATAGGTTAGGGGACCCATTTTGGGAAACGCTATTTATTTCTGGTGGCAGAAAAGATAAAATATCTAAAGGTGATATTGCGGGACTTTTCTTTAAACAAGGTGGTTTGAACCGAGATGAATTGGGAGACATAGAACTAAAACAAGATTGTGCTTTTGTAGCAGTACCGAAAAGTAAATCTCAAGAACTCGTAAGCGAGTTAAATAATTCTAGATTAAAAAAGAAGAAAGTACGTATTACCGTACTTTAATCATAGTTAGTATTTTTGCCCTTTTAAGGTAGTATGATGAAGGATAAACAGCACGAGAACGAAACTGATATCGATTTAAACGAGATTGAAAGTTGTATTGAGATTTTAAATCGTTTGGTAACAGATACCAATCAAATATTTGAAATTCCTGAAGACAGAAGAATTGCCTTAATTAAAGTTGCTGGTCAGTTATCTCGTCCTAATAAGCAAGAGTTTGCCAAACGGGTTAAAGATGCCAAACGTAACGAAAAAAGAAAGCAAGCAGTTCGCGATAAGCATGCTCGTAAAGAAACAGGTATAAGAAGTGCACGTGAAGCTCATGTATTTGTTGCTCCAAAATTACTACCTGCTGCAGAACTAGCAAGTAAAGATTTACCTGAACTTACAACTCCACGAAATTGCTACGTATGTAAGGCTGAGTTTACTAAGCTGCATCATTTTTATGACACCATGTGTACAGATTGTGGTGATTTCAATTATGCGAAAAGATTCCAGAATGCCAATGTAAAAGGTCAGGTTGCGGTTATTACCGGATCTCGCTTAAAAATTGGTTATCATATTACGTTAATGTTACTTCGTGGCGGAGCTACCGTTATAGCCACCACACGTTTCCCTGTAGACTCTGCCCTTCGTTTTTCTAAGGAAGAAGATTTTATGGAGTGGGGGCATCGACTAAAAATTCACGGATTAGATTTACGCCACATCCCTAGTGTTGAGATATTCTGCAATTTTATTGAGCAGCAATATGACAAGCTTGATATATTAATAAACAACGCAGCACAAACGGTACGTAGACCAGCAGGATTTTACCATCACTTAATGGAAAATGAAGAACGTGAATTTTCTTCATTGCCAAAGTTTGCACAAATGGTATTGAGCGACCATGAAAGTTGTTTAGACGAATTAAAATCATTCAGTTCTAAAGCTTCTCCTAATCAAAACATGCCGGTTACTTGGCACGGACCAGAACCTGGTATTGGTTTACGAGCTTCTGCAAAGCTGTCTCAGATTCCTTATAGTTTTGATAATGCGTTGGTAGCCCAAGAGGTTTTCCCAACGGGAGAATTGGATGCCGACTTACAACAAGTAGATTTACGTAAAACCAATAGCTGGAGGTTAAAGCTAGGTGAAATTGAAACCACCGAAATGATTGAGGTTCAGCTCGTTAATTCAGTAGCACCATTTGTGTTATGCAACCGTTTGGCAGAATTGATGAAGAAAGAGAACACAGGTCAGAAGCATATTATTAACGTAACGGCGATGGAAGGTAAATTCCACCGTTTCTTCAAAGAATCTCGTCATCCACATACCAATATGGCCAAGGCTGCTTTAAATATGTTGACACATACTGCTGCAGGTGAATTGGCTAAAGACGGAATTTTCATGAATGCTGTTGATACAGGTTGGGTTACTGATGAAGACCCTGCTGAATTGGCTAAAATGAAACAAGAAGTACACGATTTTCAACCACCTCTAGATATCGTTGATGGCGCTGCTCGTGTAATGGATCCTTTATTTGACGGTATTAATACCGGAAAACATTGGTGTGGTAAATTCTTAAAAGACTATTTTCCAATAGATTGGTAGTTACATTATTCTTAAAAAATGTTGTTTTTATTGCCGCATCCTAAATTGTTTAGGAACATTTAATAAAAAGTTAAAACTCTTACCGTTCTAATTTACTAGTCTGAATCTATTTTCGTTTTTTTGCGGCATGATTAGGCTAACTATCAAACCATTACTACAATTTCTTGTATTTATAGTTGTCGGAATTTCCATTCCGATGAACGGTCAAGAAATCCAAACGTATAACGGACCTTTACAAATAGGTAAGTATAACGGTAAAGCAACGTATTCTTATAAACTTGTTGATAACGATACTGTTCTCGATGGCGATTTTACGGTACTACGTTCAAATCTTCAAGAACTCTTAGAGAAGCAAGATTATTCGTTTCAATTTAAGGGAGCTTTCGTTGATGGCACCGCAAACGGACCATGGAAGTTTCAATTCGGGAAATTTAACTCCAAGAGTCAGTCTGAAATTATAGACTACCAATACCGTGTTCTTGTTAATGGAATTCAAAAATCCGCTAGTGGAAAAATTCAAATGGGTAAACCCAATGGTAAGTGGACCATTTTAGAAGAACAAATTGAAAATTCTGAAATATCAAATACCTTATTTAAAAGCGTTATTTCTTTTGAAAATGGCGTTCCGCAGAAGAATTTTAGTATAAATAATGAAAACTATATATTAGTAGGTAGATTTCTACGAGATGGTTTGGCCCATGATGAGTGGTCTTTATTTCCTTCAAACGGAATGGACCAATCTGAAAGCTGGTATTTTAAAGATGGCTTATTGCAATCGATTAGGGTGGATGACGAAAGTGATCATAAAACTATAAAAGGATACAAAGGCTATAACGGGCAAACTAAAATCATTAATCTAAATGCGGGTTATATTAAAGCCTTAGAAATTCAACTTTCGCAAGTAGATGTTGACATTCTACATCATAATAGTTTACCTGAACTTTTAAAGCAAAATGCAGCACGTTACCAAGAAGTTGATGATATATTATCTGAATTAGGTAAGTCAGAATTTCTTCCTGAATTTAAAGTTAAGGTTCCTTATTATCCGTTAGATTCTTTAGAAGTCTCTAAAGTTGATAGCATAGTATCCTATTATAAAAAAGCAAATGAATTAAGTGAATCTATACTGCACAATTCACAATTGAATATTCTAAAATTATCTGATACCAACACAGCGTATCAGTACAATACCGTACTTCACCTAAAAGAAAAGTTTCTTAAGCCTATTCAAGAAATTGTAAGTTATGATTCTTTGGGTATTTTGGAATATACATCCCGCCAACAGCTAATAAACCATGTATTTCCGGCAGGAATGCCAAAATCTAAAGTGGATATTGAGATGCAAATAGATAGTGTAAAATCTTCTAAGCCGTATACAATTACTTCAAATGCTGTAACCAATACCGATAATTCTAGCATAGCGAATATTGAAGCTGTTGCTAAAATGGGATATGACGGTATTCTGTCTATCGCCAACGAGGTTAAAGAAACATTAGCGCAAGAAAAAAGACAAAATGAGTTGGCTAGTTTAGAAGAGGAAATCATATTACAGAACGATTCATTAGTAACTTTTATTGAAGCGATAAAGGATAGTATTCCACTAAAATATGCCAATTCTTTACATCAAATTAAATCTTTTGCTAGTACTACGTTGAACGATTACTCTAAAGTAAAATCTGCTCAAAACAGATTAGCTGCTGCTAGAAATACGGTTGAATGTCTTGACAATTTAAACGATTTATCAAGAACTGTTTCACAAATGCCAGTATACCATACGGCTATTAAAGAAAGTTATACCGATCGTATTTGGAATCCGTTTATGGCAACATTGATGGATGAGGATATTAAAAAGAAAATTACATCAGCTTATTCCAAAATTTTAGAACCTTACTTCTTAACTGAAATAGAACAGCATATATCTTGTGAGACTATTAAAAATTTAAACAATACGATTACGGCTACGTACAAAAAGGTTCTAGAACTAAAAGATCAAGACACCAAAAAGCTGGAAAGAAAGCTCAAAAAAGAAAAAGACCCTGTTACTGTATTAGAGATGTTGAATGTACAAAACACTACAAAGCAATAGCCTATGAAAACGTTTCGTACACATATCGTAAAGCTTTCTTTTTTAATGCTTTTTGCCTTTGTTTTTAAAGGATTAGCACAAGAAAAAGAAGCCGTAGAATTGCCAGAATATTCGAAGTATAAAGATTTAGGTACCAAAACCTGGATCAATACTTATGGGAATATTAGAATTAGCAAACGCTTATTTTGGGATGCACAGACGCATTTAAGATTAGAAGAAACGGAAGCTACACCATTTTTTGGGCAAGTAGCTCAGGTTTATAATAGACACGCTATTGGGTATATACACTCTAAATATTTCAATGTTCGTTTAGGCGGAGTGTTACGTTTAAACTTCAATACAGATGAAGCCTCTACGGATCGTAATTTGGTACCTGAGTGGCGTATTTGGCATCAATATCAATTTGCGCAGTCATTGGCAAGTATGATGATTTATCACCGTATTCGTATTGAACATCGTTGGACACAAAGTTTTGTAGAGAATAGCGAATACATATTTAGAAACCGTTGGAGGTATATGTTCAGAATGAAAATCCCTTTGAACAATCATAAGCTAAAACCTAAGACTTTTTATGTAGCTCCTGAGGCTGAATTAATCATGCAAAGTGGAAAAGCAGTTGTTGCTAGTCCTATGGAAGATTTACGATTAACGACTACTTTGGGCTATATTCTTACACCAAGATTAACTGTTGCGGCAGGAGCCATGTATTCTCAGGGTCAAGATCTAAAGAACGGCGGGTATTACAAGCAAAGTTGGGCGATGCGTTTTCACGTATACTATTCACCAGATTTTAGAAAGGTTAAAAACAAGCTTCCAGAAATTCATTTAACAGATTAATACCATAGAGCAAACAAACACTATGAAAAAAAGATATGTAACATTGTACGGTCTGTTAGCCATCACATCTGTATTGGCAATTTATTTTGGCATCAAATCAAGCACGCTGCAAAATGAAATAGGGGAGAGTAGCAAGGCAAAAAAGGAGTTAGATGTTCTTGTAACTGGTAATAAAGAATTAATCGCAATCGATTCTGTTTTAATGAAAGGCGATTATAATAAAGCTATTGAATCGTATAATACTACACTTCAAAATCACGAAGAGCTGAACAGCGTTATTCCATTACGTATTGCTCTTGCTAAAAAGTTAATGCAAAACAATATTGTAAATGCTTCTGATGAGGAAACCAAAAAAACATCCATCGATTCAATTGCTATTGCCCCAGTTGCGCAAAGTGAAATTAGAAGTATAGATTCTTTAAGTTTTGCATTAGAAAAAGCTCGCGTTCAACTAAGTAATATGCGTAAGCAACTGAACAATAAATCATTTGGAGAATACCTTAGTTTTACTAGTAAGAAAGGAACTGGATTGCATTATGTTGGTCAAGTAAAAAACAACAAGGCCAATGGTATCGGCATTGCCGTACTTGAGACGGGTAGCAGGTATGAAGGCGAATGGAAAGACAATCTACGCGAAGGTAATGGCACATTTTACTGGTCTGACGGTGAATATTATATTGGTAGTTACAAAGATGATATGCGAAATGGTGAAGGCACTTATTTTTGGCCTAACGGTGAAAAATACAAAGGACAGTGGAAAAACGACAAGCGAAATGGAAAAGGTATTTTTCATAAGAAAGAAGGCTCTGTTATAAGTGGTATTTGGGAAAATGACAAGCTTAAAGATACTGACAAGTAGATATACGCTATAATAGCAGCATATTATATAATTTTCAGCAACGAGATTACGTCAAATCTCAGTATGTAATTGTCAAATTAAGAAAATCGTAAAAATGATTTTCAATATATGTTATACGTATCAGTTTAAGTAACTTTAGGTTTTAACCAACCTATTATTTAAGCTAAATGAAAACCTTTGTTCGTTTCCTTTCCATTTCTACATTTTTACTAAGTACAACCTTAGTTCTTGCCCAAGATTTTTCCGCATTTGAATACCGTACTATTGGTCCCTCTAGAGGTGGTCGTGTTACTACGGTTACTGGTACTCCTGTTTTACCAGGTACTTTTTACCTAGGTGCATCTGGTGCCGGTGTTTGGAAAACAGATGATTATGGCACATCTTGGAATAATGTTTCTGACGGATTTTTTGACACTCCTTCTATTGGTGCTATTGAAGTTGCTCTTAATGACCCTAATATTGTTTATGTAGGTACTGGTTCTGACGGACTGCGTAGTAACATCATCAGCGGAAAAGGAGTTTATAAATCTATAGATGCCGGAAAAACTTGGGACCATATAGGTTTGGCAAAAGCCGGACAAATTGGTGCCGTGGAAATTGACCCTACCAATAGTAACATCGTTTGGGTAGCGGCAATTGGTGATGCTTTTAAAGCTAATGAAGAGCGAGGCATTTACAAAACAATTGATGGTGGTGCTACTTGGGAAAAAATGCTGCACATATCTAATACAACCGGATTTGCAGATTTAGAACTTTTACCCGGCAACCCTAATGTTGTTTATGCAGCTGCTTGGAAAGCACAACGTACTCCTTGGACAATTATATCTGGTGGAGAGAACAAAGAAGGCGGTATTTATAAATCAGTTAATGGAGGTAAAGATTGGATTAAACTAGAAACAGGATTGCCAAAAGGATTGATAGGTAAAATAGATTTAGCAGTATCGGTCGTAGATTCTAGTATACTTTATGCAGTAATAGAAGCTCCAGGCGATGAAGGCGGAGTTTACAAATCTGTTGATCAAGGAAAAACATTTGTTCAAACGTCAAGTAATAAAGGTTTAGTTAATAGACCATTTTATTATATTAATATAGAGCTAGACCCAACCAATCCTGATATTGTGTATTCTAATGCCAATCCATTATTAAAGTCTACGGATGGTGGTAAGAACTGGACAATGATGGCTGTACCACATGGCGATAACCATGATATCTGGTTAAATCCTAATAATCCTGATTTATTAATTCAGTGTAATGATGGTGGCGCCAATGTATCGCATAACGGAGGTAAAACATGGTCCTCACAATTCAACCAACCAACAGCTGAAATTTATCAGGTAGCGGTAGATGATCAATATCCTTATTGGATCTATGGTGCACAACAAGATAATACTACCATTGCAATTCCAAGTTCGGCTCCAAGTGGAACTTCTGTTCAAGGTACACAGGTAATGATTGAAGTTGGTGGCTGTGAAACAGGTCCGTCAATTCCAAAACCTGGCAATCACAATATTGTTTACAACAATTGTAAAGGACGCTTTAGTGTTTATAATAAAATAACAGGTACAGGTAGAGAATACTCTATAGGTGCTTCCAATATTTACGGACATAACCCTAAAGATTTAAAATACAGGTTTCAACGTGTAGCTCCTGTTCACGTATCTCCACATGATCCTGATGTAGTTTACATGGGTTCTCAATTTGTGCATAAAACAAGAAATGACGGAGTTATTTGGGAAACCATTTCTCCAGATTTAACTGCCTTTGAAGCAGATAAGCAGGTTATTTCAGGAAGTCCAATAACTAGAGACATTACCGGTGAAGAATATTACAGTACAATTTATTCGATAAGAGAATCTAAAATAAAGAAAGACCTTATTTGGACGGGATCTAATGACGGTGTTGTTTCAATAACCCAAGATGGCGGACAAACATGGTCAAATGTTACACCTAAGAAAATGCCAAAAGGCGGAAGAGTTGAATCAATTGAACCTTCCCAATTTGACCCTGCAAAAGCTTACATTTCGGTAGATAGACATTTGTTAGGTGATGCTACTCCGTATTTTTATAAAACAGTAGATTATGGTAAAACTTGGGAATTGATAAGTACCACTACAAACGGAATTCCAGCTGACTATACCGCTAAAGTATTACGTGAAGACCCAGAAACTGCTGGACTTCTTTATGCAGGTACAGAATACGGAATGTTTGTTTCTCTGGATGACGGTAAACTATGGAAGTCGTTTCAACAAAACTTACCCGTTACACCTATTACCGATATCATTATTAAAAGAGGAGATTTGGTTTTAAGTACCATGGGTCGTGGTTTCTGGGTATTAGATAATATTACCTCCTTAAGAAATACAGATATTGCGACACTTTCGGATTCCCCTGTTTTGTTCAAACCAGATAACACGATTAGATATCGTACACCAAGAAGAGCAAAAGGTTTTCCTGACTATCCTTCAACCGGAGTATTAATTGATTACTACCTTCCCAAAGAACTTAAAAGCGAGGTGAAATTAGAAATTTTAAATGCTAACAAACAGTCAGTTGCTTCTATTTTAAGTGATTCTACAAAGATTAAATCTAGCAAGGAAGAAGTTGAAAATATGGGGCTTAGTACGACTTTTAGTTACTTTGATGCAAAGCTTGAAACCAAAAAAGGTATTAATAGATTTCAATGGGATATGCGTCAAAAAGGTGCATGGAGCGATAAAGAATCTAGAAGGTATAAAAATGGACCTGTAGTACCACCAGGTAACTATATTGCTAAATTAACAGTAGGAGAGAAGATTTTGGAGCAGCCTTTTGAAATTTTGGTAGATCCACGTTTAGGAGAAGAAGGTATAGATAATACTATCATTCTTGATCACTTAGCTTTTGAGAATAAAGTGCTTGATTTATTAACGGAAGCCAGAAAGTTTCAGTCAGAATTAGAAGCACAGATCAAGAAAACTAAAGGAGATGAAAAAGCTTCCTTAGAGACTGTTTTAAAAGAAATAAAAAATGATGAAGGTGCATATCCTCAACAAATGCTGGTTGCCCAAATATCCTATTTATCCTATATCGTTGGTGGTGCAGATAAAGTGCCCGGCAATGAAGAAGTAGAACGTCTTAAAGAGTTACAACAACAGTTTAATTCTGTGAAAAATAAAGTAAAACTTAACTAAATATTTACTGGGCAATTGTTACGAATAACAACAATTGCCCAAAAATCTCGTCGATAGAATAAAGGTTTCCGTATAAACAAAAGAGCCAGACTTCTATTACATTCTACCAGAAAAGTTTAAAGTTTCATTTTTGAAGTGTTAATTAAAAACACGCTTTAAATGAAACAATATATAATCATAGCAAGCATTTTATTTGCTCACTTTGCTTTTGCACAGGATGTAGAAACCAATACCGCCTCTAAAATTTGGTCTTTAGAAGATTGTATTTCTTACGCAATAGAAAATAACATAACTATAAAAGATGCTGATTTAAATACCAGTATTTCTGAAGTAAATTATAACAAAGCAAAATCAGCTAAGCTTCCAAACTTATTTGGTAGTGCTTCCCAAAACTTCTCTAGCGGTACATCTATTGACCCAATTACGAGCGATTATGTTTCTGATCAAATACATAGTACCAATCTTGGTATTAATAGTTCCGTAACACTCTTTCAAGGAAATCAGCTAAACAATCAGGTTAAGCAAAATCAATTATTAGTAGAGCAGAATAGTTTGTTGGCACAAGAAGCCAAAAACAATATTGTAATCAGCATTCTAGAATCTTATTTACAAACCTTATACAGTAAAGAGGGGATTAGCATTGCCGAAAACAATTTAAGCGCTTCAGAAAAAGAGGTGCTAAGAGCAAAATCTAGATTAGATGCCGGTACTATTGCATTAAGTGATTATACCGAAGCTCAAAGTCAGGCAGCAACTAATAAATACAATGTAATTGCTGCAAAAAATGATTACGAGCTTAACATCATCAACCTAAAACAATTACTTGAATTATCGCCCTTAGAAGATTTAACTATTGAAACGGTTGATGAGAATCAAGACTTAATAAATTTAGAACTAAACAAAGAAGCTATTTACACCAATGCCTTAGCGTATTTACCTGAGGTAGAGGCTAGCAAAACAAATATTCTAGTTAACGAAAAAGAATTAGAAATAGCTAAAGGTGGTTATTTACCAACTCTTGCTTTAACAGGAAGTCTTGGTTCTGGTTACACCAGTATACGTGACAATACTTTTACAGATCAGTTAGATGTCAATTTCAATCAAAGGTTAGGGCTAAGTTTAAGCATACCTATTTTCAATAGAAATCAGACAAAATCTGCTGTTCAGACCGCTTCTTTTAATATAGAAAAAGCTGAGATTCAGAAACAAACTATTGAGAAAGAAGTAATTAAAAAGGTGGAAACAGCCTACCAAAATGCACTTTCATCACAGGAACAATTAGTGGCGGCAGAAGTCTCTCAAGATGCAGCAGAACAGTCTTATAATCTAGCGCAGAAAAAATATGAGCTGGGCGACTTAAGTACTACCGATTTGGTAATTAGTCAAAACACTTTTACCAATGCGCAACAGAACTATTTACAATCAAAATACCTAAATATTTTATACCATCAATTATTACAATTCTATCAAGGAAACGATATTAAACTTTAATCAAAATGAAAAATAAAACAAAAATCATAATAGGAGGAATAGCGCTGTTGGTCTTAGCTTTTGTAGCATATAGCTTTATAAAAGGTGATGACAGTGTTGCTATTGAAGCGAAAACCATAGCCGCTAAAAAAGGTGACGTTACCACTATGGTAACTGCAACAGGTACTATTGAGCCTATAAACCAAGTTGATGTAGGTACACAAGTCTCAGGAGTTGTGGAGAAAGTATATGTTGATTACAATAGTGAGGTTAAAGAGGGGCAATTAATTGCGGAATTAGATAAAACAAATCTTAAAGCTTCCACTACACAAGCACAAGCTTCTTATGACAATGCTATTAGTCAAAGAAACTATTTGCAAACCATTTATGAAAGACAGAAATCGTTATACGACAATCAGGTAATTAGCAAATCTGATTTTGATGATGCTGTTTACAATTACGAAACTGCAAAGGGTACCGTTACACAACGTTTGTCTGACTTGCAACAGGCAAAAACAAACTTAGGCTATGCAAATATCTATTCTCCTATAGATGGTGTGGTACTTTCAAGAGATATTGATGAGGGGCAAACAGTAGCCGCAAGCTACAGTACACCTACACTTTTTACCATTGCACAAGATTTACAGGAAATGCAGGTAGAGGCCGATGTTGATGAGGCAGATATAGGGGTTGTAAAAGAAGGACAACGAGTAAGTTTCACAGTTGATGCTTATCAAGATCAAGAGTTTGAAGGTGAAGTAACGCAGGTAAGATTAGATCCAACCATTACTTCAAATGTAGTTACCTACACAGTGGTTATCAAAGCTGATAATCCTGATTTGAAACTTAAACCGGGTTTAACAGCAACTATTTCTATTTACACCCTCGAATTAAAAGATGTGTTATCGGTAGAAGCAAAAGCGATCAATTTTAAGCCTACACCACCAGAAATGATGGCATACAACGAGCAGGAGAAGTTAACGGTAGAGCGCCCCAATAATGGACCAAGAACAACCGATGAAGAAGATGTTACCAAAGTTTGGGTTTTAGAATCTAATGGAGCCATAACTCCGAAAGAAGTAAAATTAGGTGCGAGTGATGGAGTAAAAGTTCAAATTTTAAGCGGTATTAATGAAGGTGACAAATTGGTATATAGTTTAAAATCTGAAACTACTCAATCTGGTGCCCCAGCAGGCGGTACAGAAGAGAGTCCGTTTATGCCACAACGCCCAGGAGGTAAAAAGAAATAAGCATGAGTAAAGAAATCATAAAAATAGAAGACTTAAAACGTGAGTTCGTCATGGGCACAGAAACTGTTCATGCGCTACGTGGAATATCATTCTCTATAAAGGAAGGGGAGTTTGTAACTATTATGGGCTCTAGTGGTTCTGGCAAAAGTACTATGCTTAACATATTGGGCTGCTTAGATCAACCCACATCTGGTACTTACGAGATCGATGGCGTAAGTATGAAAGATTTAAGTAGAAATGAACTGGCTACAATTAGAAATGAGAAAATAGGATTCATTTTTCAATCTTATAACCTTTTAGCTAGAACATCCGCAATAGAAAATGTAGAGTTACCATTGTTATATAACAGCAAGGTATCTACAGAGGAGCGAAGAGAACGGGCTATTAAAGCTTTAGAAATGGTTGGTTTGGGAGATAGATTACATCATACACCTTCTCAACTTTCTGGTGGTCAACAACAACGTGTTGCCATTGCTAGATCACTAGTAAACAACCCAGTAATGATTTTAGCAGATGAGGCAACAGGTAATTTAGATACACGTACTTCTTATGAAATCATGTCTTTATTTCAAGAATTGAACAAGAAAGGCATCACCATCACCTTTGTTACTCACGAGCCAGATATAGCTACGTTTAGTAGTAGAACAATTGTATTAAAAGATGGGGATATCATGCAAGATTATCAAAATCATAAAATACAATCCGCAGCAGCAGAATTGGCAAAATTGCCTAAACAAGACGATTAATTATGAGACTATTAAATCTATTCAAAATCGCTTTCAAAGCTATAATTCTTAACAAAACAAGAACTTTGTTGACCATGTTAGGCATTATCATTGGCGTAGCTTCTGTAATTGCTATGTTGGCTATTGGTGAAGGTTCTAAAGAGAGTATTAGAAGTACCATTTCAAATATGGGATCTAATATGATTACTATACGTCCTGGGGCAGATGATAGAGGTCCTGCAAGGGGTAGTGGTGGTGATGTGCAAACTCTAACGCTTGCTAATTATGAAACGATAAAAAATCAATCTACACTTCTAAGTTATATAACACCTATTGTTAATGGTGGCGGACAAGTAATAAACGGTGCCAATAACTGGCCAAGTACCATCTATGGTGTTAACCCAGAATATTTGGAGATAAAAGTTGTGGGGCTTCAAAGTGGTAGCATGTTTACCGATGCCGAAGTAAAATCTGCCTCTAAAGTTGTTGTTCTTGGGCAAACCGTTGTAGACAATGTATTTCCTGATGGTCAAGACCCTGTTGGTCAAATGATTCGTTTTGATAATATCCCGTTTAAAGTTATTGGAGTATTAGAAGAAAAAGGGGAGAATACATTTGGGCAGGATCAAGATGATGTGGTTATCGCGCCTTACACCACGGTACAAAAACGCATTTTGGCTATTGATTATTTGAATCAGATAATGGCATCTGCCATTAGTGAAGATGATGCACCCGATGCTGTAATAGAGGTTACCGACATTTTACGTGCAGAACATAAGTTAATGTATACCGAAGATGATGATTTTACGGTTCGTTCCATGGAGGAGCTAATTTCAACATTTAGCTCTACCAGTGAAATGCTTACTATTCTTTTAGTTGCAGTTGCCAGTATTTCATTATTAATTGGTGGTATAGGTATTATGAATATAATGTATGTATCGGTAAAAGAGCGAACAAAAGAAATAGGACTTCGTATGGCTGTTGGCGGTAAAGGTTCTGATATTTTGATGCAATTTCTTATTGAAGCAATTTTAATAAGTATTACTGGTGGACTACTTGGTGTAATCTTAGGTTTAGGTGCTACCGTTTTTATAGAAAAGTTCTTACATTGGCCTACAAGTGTGGCACTGTATTCAATAATAATATCGTTTGCCGTTTGTGCAGTAACAGGTATTTTCTTTGGATGGTATCCTGCAAGAAAAGCATCGTCACTAGATCCTATCACAGCATTACGTTATGAATAAATAATTATGTACAAGAATAAAAAAATAATCATAGTTCAGCATCTACTAATATGGCTGGTGCTGTTCAGCATACCTTTTGTTTTATCATACGGTCAAGAATTGGACAATAACAGATTAATTGCCCATTTTTTAATACCGATGCTGTTCTATGCAATTATATTTTATCTGAATTTTTTCATACTAATTGACAAATTCCTTTTCTCGAATAAAACGGTAGTATTTATTCTTATCAATTTAGTGATTATCGGTTTTTTTATTTTGATGAAAGAATTTATTGAGGATAATTATTTTGCCGAACTCATAAAGAAACGTCCGCCAGAGGATAATAGGGAAGGACCTCCATTTAAACTGTTCTTATATGTTCAAATGTTATCCTATGCTGCTCCTTTACTTTTTTCAATAGCCATTAAGACCACTAAAAGATGGGTTAAAACTGAAGCAGAGAAAAAGGAAGCGGATAACTTTAAATTACAAACGGAACTGCAACATCTTAGATATCAGCTACAACCCCATTTCTTTTTTAATTCTTTGAATAATATATATTCGCTCGTAGATATATCTCCAGATAAAGCAAAATCTACTATTCATAGTTTAGGCAAGCTAATGCGCTATTTGTTATATGAAACAAGTACTGAATTAGTTCCTCTTTCAAAGGAAATTGAATTCATGAGAAAGTATATCGACTTAATGAATCTTCGTTTAACAGATAAAACAACTGTAGAATCTAGCTTTCCAATTAGTGAACCACAGACTAAAATTGCTCCGCTACTGTTCATTTCTCTAATTGAAAATGCTTTTAAACATGGGGTTTCTGCCAGTAAAGAGAGTGTAATTTCAATAGATATGACTACTAATGAAAATGTAGTGATTTTTAAAATTGAGAATTACAATTTCCCTAAACAAATAAATGATAAAAGTGGTTCTGGTATTGGTCTACCCAACCTTAAGAAAAGATTAGAGTTATTATACCCTGGCAAACATCTTTTTCAGCAAGAAATCAAGAACGGAATTTATTCTGTGTATTTAAAAATTGAAATTTAAAATACTGAAAAAGAATATAGAACCCCAATCAATGAATCAGACAAAATATACATTTCTAATTTGCATTTTTCTTCTAATAAGTAATTCTATTATTGCTCATGAAGGCGGACATGGAATTCCATCCAAACAATGGGAGTTAACTTCAAATGAACTATTCAAGGCTGATTTCATTTCATGTGAAAATGGTGAAGTTTGGCTTATGGACGGCAACCATAGTATTCAAACTTTTCAAATTAAAGACTTTGCAGAAGCTGATCAAGACTATATTAAAAGTAAAAATGAGTTCATTCATTCATTAAATAGTAGAACAGCTATTCAACCTGATTCACAATCGCTATCAATTTTTGATTGGGCGCTTATTGGTTTCGGTATTCTTCTTTTGTCTTTTTCTGTTTTTAAGCTGATGAAACGAAAAACAGTAGTGTACCTAACACATGGAGTACTTCGTTTAGGGGTTATTTTGATTGTATCCTGTAAAAATGTGAATTCTACTAAAACCACTAATTTAGAAGTACCAGAAAACAACGTTGCAGAGATGCGAGCTTTTTTTGAGAGATTTGAAGGTGTCAGTACACATTCGGACGAAAACTATCTTTATGTTTCATCCAATGGGCTACCAGATCATGATATGATGGTTGGTATTACAAACTGGCAACAACAAGTGCCTATTAAGCAAAATTATACCGGTGGCAATAGTTGGGCAATACCTACACATCCAAAAATGGCTGAACACCCGTTATCTACAAAAACCAATTTGTTAAAAGGAGCAATTGCTGTTGCGGTGAATGGAATACCCATTTTCAACCCTTTAAATAACAGAGGCGAAGATGCCAACGCTATTGGAGAATTAGATAATTGGGGCGGACATTGTGGTCGTGCAGATGATTATCACTACCATTTACCACCTCTACATTTGCAGGACCAAGTTGGTGCGGGGAACCCAGTTGCTTATGCAGTAGATGGTTTTCCGGTTTATGGAGAAACCACAGATACATTAGATGAATATTTAGGAAAAACAAATTCAGATGGTTCGTATCAATATCACACCATTAAAGAATATCCCTATTTCATTGCAGGTATGCGGGGCGAAGTACAATTAGACCCAAAAACAAAAGCACCTGAAAACCAAGTGTATCCGCAACCTAGAACACAAGAATTAAGACCTGCGTTAAGACCGTTACGAGGTGCGGAGATTATTGATTTTAAGTCCTTAGGAGAAAACTCATATTCCTTAACCTACAGTTTAGATTCCAAAGAATATATTATCAATTATAATTGGGATAGCGAAGATAATTATAGCTATCAATTTATAAATCCTGATGGTACTTCAACTGTTGAAAACTATAAACCAAGAGAAAAATGAAATATTCAAAGTTTATAGTTCCCTTTCTTTTTATTTGCTTATTGTCTTGTAAAAATAGTAACAGAGAAATAACAGAAGTAAATCATGATGACTTTAAAACCATACATTCAGATTTTAAACTAACTAGTATCGCCATAAAGAATGGTGTTTTACTTGATGATTATAAATGTGAAGAGAAGGTCAATGATGTTGAAAATTCCATTCCTCTTTCATGGAAAAATGTTCCTGAAGGCACTAAATCGTTAGCAATTGTCATGTATCATTATCCAAAGAAAAATGATAGAACAGAGATTAATTCATATCTGCTATTATGGGATATAAATCCAGAAACCTCAGGAATACCATATAAAATGGCTTCCAAAGGAAATTGGTTTATGGGAGTCAATAAAGATGGTACTGCCATATCTTACACATCTCCCTGCTCTCGTGGAAAAGGCAAGCATGAGTATACTATAGCTCTTTACGCCCTTTCAGAAACGCCAAGTAGTTTACCAAAAAAACATAGTTTAAACGTAGATTACAATGTATTTAAGAATGCATTGGCTACGGTTAAAATTATTGATAGAACAACATTAACCTTTATAGACTCAAATTAAAAATAACAATTAAATGATATACTTAAAGAACACTTTACTACTCTTTGTTTTCGCTTCTTTAACGATGACAGCTTGTAAAAACGGTCAAAACAGTAAAAATACAACACCTGATAATTCAAAAACTTATACAGGAACAGCATCTGTATCTCAAGGGCCAGCAACCGTTATTACTGAAAACATTTTTGAGTGTGATAGGGGTAGAGAAGCACCAATTGGAATATCTACAGCAACAGATGGTAGTGAATGGTCGGTTCCCGCAGAAGTAAATTTTACCGATGATAACTTTCCTTTTGCATCAGATTTATTTAATCCGTGTACAAAGGTAGAATATACATCTGCAGATGAAGCATTAGCCGCTTTAGACGGAACAGATATTATTGAGGTTGATTCTGATGGTGAAGTAATTACAGCATACATATTTGCCGATAACTATTTTGAAATGTACATTAATGGTGTTGCAGTAGGTAAAGACAATGTTCCTTTTACTCAATTCAATTCTAATATCGTTCGTTTTAAGGTGAAAACACCTTTTACTATAGCCATGAAATTAGTAGACTGGGAAGAAAATAGTGGTTTGGGATCAGAAGCCAATAGGGGGCAAGCGTTTCATCCAGGAGATGGTGGTATGGTCGCTGTTTTTAAAAATTCTAAAGATGATATAATTGCTACTACAAACTCTGCCTGGAAAGCCCAAACATTTTACACAGCACCTTTAAAGGATTTGTCTTGTGCTTCTGAAGAAGGATCTTTAAGATTAAGTGATGCTTGCAGTACTGAAGATTCTAATGATGGTACTTCTTATTATGCTTTGCATTGGAAAACACCATCAAATTGGGAATCGGCAGATTTTGATGATAGCGATTGGCCAAATGCAACCGAGTTTTCAAATAATACCATAGGTGTGGATAATAAACCTGCGTATACTAACTTTATAGATGTGTTTGATAATAATGAAGAAGATGCTCAATTTATATGGTCAACAAATGTAATTTTAGATAACGAAGTATTAGTTAGATATACCGTAAAATAAATACAGAAAAAATCTTTTAGACTATTAAAATTAGAAACCTGATATGGAAAGCATACAAATTACTTGCATAATTGTTGACGATGAGCCTATGGCTGTTAACCTAGTAGAAAGTTATGTAGAGAAAACTCCGTATTTAACATTGAAAAAGAAATGCAATAGCGCCATAGAAGCCATGCAGTTTTTAAATACTGAGAAAGTAGACTTATTATTTCTGGACATTCAAATGCCGGATTTAACTGGAATAGAATTTTCTAAAATGCTTCCAAAACATTCTAGAGTAATTTTTACAACTGCTTTTGACCAATATGCATTAGAAGGTTTTAAAGTGGAGGCTTTAGATTATTTGCTAAAACCGTTTGATTATGCCGAGTTCTTAACCGCTGCCAACAAAGCCTTAGAATGGTTCTCTTTGGTAAAAGGCAATACACAACCTTCTGTAGTATCTGATGAAAAGGAATTCCTTTTTGTAAAATCAGAATACAAACAATTGCGCATTAAATTGGCTGACGTCCAATATTTTGAAGGTCTGAAGGACTACATAAAAATATGGATAAAAGATAACCCTAAGCCAATTCTAACCTTAATGAGTTTAAAGAGTTTAGAAGAAGAATTACCCAACTCTAATTTTATGCGTGTACACCGCTCTTTTATTGTATCTCTAAAGTATGTTGAAGTAATTGAGCGTAGTCAAATCATTATCAACAAACAACGCATCACCGTTTCTGAACAATACAAGCCCCGGTTTTTAGAATATATAAATGATAATTCATTGAATAATTAAGATTCAAAATTGATATCATTACTAGAAAATAGCCATCAACCCCTATAACTACTCTAGATGATTTATTTTCGAAAAGCACCATCATTTTTTTCTAGAACTTGTTTAATTGAGTTAATCAAATATTGAATCTCATTAATGCTACCCATGTGCAGTAGCTAACTTTATTTTAAATTAAAATGTAATGAGTAGAGGGTTTGTTAAAGAAGAAGATCAAGAAGAAATACCTATGGTGCCGCCAAGGGCAGATTTACCTAACGGAGCGGTTAATTATGTCACCGAAATAGGGTATAACAATTTATTGGAAGAAAGAAATGCTTTATCGCTTGAAAAAGAATCTTTACAACATGACAATGAGAAAGAAAGACGTATTGCAAGTAATTTAATCAATGCTAAACTACAATTGCTGAATGAGCGAATTGCTAGCGCAAAAATTGTAAGTCTAAATGAACAACCTAAGAACGAGGTTCGTTTTGGTGCAACGGTAAAAGTAGTAATTGATAATGCTGAAACACCACAACAATTTCAAATAGTTGGTGTTGATGAAGCAAACATAGCAAAAGGTAAAATATCATTTTTATCTCCTATTGCTCGAATATTAATATCTAAACATATTGGTGATACTGCTACATTACAATTAGGTAAAGTAGAGCGCGTGTTTGAAATTATGGAGATATCGTACACGTGATAAACGCAGTACATTAATGAAGTAAATTATAATCTGCTATGAATAAAAACGAGGACCTAATTGGTCCTCGTTTCTTATAAACTATATATCTAAATACGCTTATTCTTCGCTTGACATTGCATCACTCATTTCTAATTCTTCATCCATTGAATTATCAACCGGAACAGAATCTTTAATAATATTGAATTTTTCTACACGCTCCATATCATCCTCTTCACCAGAGAAATAAGGAAAAACATCCATAATTGGAGATTCCGCAATAGAAGGTACAGAGTATTCACCCATTGTATCTTTCATAACACTTATGGTATTATCATAAGCTTCCTTTACGTCGTTTGCCTGTATCAATAAATACATATTGGTTTTGCGTTCTTTGCCACTTTCTTCATCAAAAGCAATTAAAGACACTTTAGATTTAAACCATCTGTCTGAATTCTCGAACGGATGAATTTCAGCAAAATTAGCAACCTTTATATTCGTAATTTTTATTTCCTCCGTATCGCTTAAGTAAGCTGACATTTCTTCTGTAATTCTGCTCTCTGCTTCGGTATACGAAATAGCATCAACCAAAAAAGGTTCTGTTTTCACTTTCAACATACCTGAAGCTTCATCAAGCTTTCTATATTTTATTTTACACTCGTACCAAGTTGCGCTCATATTTTCTATTTTTTTTGGGGTGCTAAATATACTCGTTAGCCATAGTTTGCAAGGTCTAAAAATGTAATAGATATTCACAATTTAACGGTCGTGATGATAGTACGCTAAAAATTAGACACTTAGAGATATGTTGAATAATTCATAAATTTTGAACTATTGTAAAGTGTAAGAATGGAAAGGAATCTAGATTAAAACAATTCTTCTTTTACTTGGTCATAATACGAATCGCTTACAGGTATAATAACATCTGACAGTAGTAAATCCCTGCCTTTTAATCCCGTAACGTTATTCTTATTAATAATATAAGATCGATGAACTCTCATGAACATAGAACTCGGCAGCTCTTGTTCTAAAGCTTTTAAACGCTGATTGCTAATTATTTTCTTATCACCTAAATGGAAGGTAACATACTCGCTATCACTAACTACATAAAGAATATCTTCATATTTTACTTTATGTAGGTCATAGCCAGATTTTATAGTAATGGTATCGTTCTTTTCAATAATTTTACTCGGTTTCACTTTATTTACGGCAGTAACAAAACGCTCAAACGTTATTGGTTTTAATAGGTAATCAACTGCATTTAACTCATAACCTTCTAAGGCGTATTGTGAGTATGCTGTGGTAAAAATTATCTTAGTATTGGAATCAACCATTTTGGCAAAATCTGTTCCTTTTATTTCTGGCATTTGTATATCCAAGAACAACACGTCTACCTCATGTTCTTTCATTAATTGTAAAGCCTCTAACGGATTCTCAGCCTCGCCTACCAAATTTAAATAATCTAACTTTTCTATATAAGTTATTAGTAGGGCACGTGCCAATTCTTCGTCATCTACGACTATACAATTTATTCTATTCATTCAATTGAAGTTTTAAATTCACTTTAAAAGCTTGCGAGGTCTCGTTTATTACTAATTCATGTCGATCTGGATATAGAATTGCCAAACGTTTCTTTACATTTTCAATTCCAATACCACCAACATCATCTTTTACAATCTTAAATTCTGGCTTGCTATTCTCTAGTTCAAAATCAATACTATTTATGGTAGCATTAATTTTTAGATTAATAAATGTGCCGGTCACTTTTTCAATATTACTATGCTTTAAGGCATTTTCCAAAAAAGGAATCAATAACATGGGTACAATTTGAATATTCTGGTTTTCGATAGTAAAAGAAGTAGTTATTGGATATGTTTTACTGCTCTTAAGACAAAATAATTTTATATAATTTTCAATATAGTCTATCTCTTTATAAAGCGGTACAATCTCTTGCTCACACTCATATAATACATACCTAAGCATATCAGACAAATAACTAATACTCTGTTGTGTTCTTCCAGAATCTATTGCAGACAATGCATATATGTTATTTAAGGCATTGAATAAAAAATGTGGATTGATCTGTGACTTCAACAGCTTCAATTCTGTTTGTAAAGCTTCATTTTTATTGATAACTATTTCCTCTTCTTTTCGTTGAGCAAATAGAAATATTTCAACAAGAGTGGCTATCACATAAGCAATTGCAATCAATAACAGATTAATGAAAAAACGTGATGGTGGCCTACGGTTAACATCTAATGGCGGTCCGTCTTCAAATCTAGGTCCGGCCGCTGGTCCGCCAGCTCCCGGTCCTGGTCCAAATCTAGGTCCAGGCACCTGGTCTACGTTTTCTAACCCAAGTATTTGGTTTGGTAAAACGTTGGTTAACACTAAGGTGACTACAAAAACCGTGATTAAAGAGACTATAGTAAATGCTATATACTTTTTCTTTAATAATAATTGAGGTACCGTATAGTAGATTAATATGGCAATCACTAAAATCTGAAATACGAGTGCCATTCCGTTTTCCACTGCAAATTGAATATCACTGCCACTAAAAATCCAAGCAGTTGACCAAATCAGTAACCATAGCGCTACGTGAAATATAAAATTCTTATGTCTGTTCATGTTGCAAATAAAAGGAATAATAATTCAAACAAACCCCGTAAACAAGGCTATAAACAGGTGATACTAAAGTGTTCGCTGTCTAAAATATGGCTTTCACTTAAAAGTAAACGGCAAACACTTAATGCGCTCATATTACATTGAAGTTTCTCACATCTTTGTTCTCGAATATTAATTATTAAAATTAAAACATATGAAACGTATTACATTAAAAACAGGATTATTATTTGCCATGTTAGTTGCATTTGGAACAGTAGCAGTTAACGCACAGTCTAAAGGCGAAAAAAAAGAGCCCCCAACATTTACTGAGCTTTTAAAGCAAATGGATAAGGACGAAGACGGTCAACTTTCTAAAGACGAGGTAAAAGGACCTTTAAAAGATGATTTCGATAAAATTGATACTGATGAAGATGGTTTTCTTACTGAAGAAGAATTAGAAAAAGCTCCTAAACCAAAAGGAAGACCTAGAAACTAATTCAAATTAACCCTTAAAATTTTACACATGAGCTATAAAGATATCAAGTCTGTTTTTCCGATTGAAAAGATCTTTTTTTTCATATTCATTTCTGTTTTTATTGCCTGTAGTGATGATGACACAGTAACAAGTACTGACGAGGAGGATGAAGAAATAATTGAAGAGGAAGAAGTTAGTACTACTGTTGACGATACCGATTTTGAAGCTACAGATTGGACCACGGCAACACACAGTAAAGATGCCGACCCAGATTTTGAAGAGGTATTTGAAGATAATGAGGTAAAACGCCTTGATATCGTTATAACCGAGGATCGTTGGGAAAGTATGTTAGATAACATGACATCTCTTTATGGTTCCTTTGGCGGATCTAGCCAAGGAGGCGGACCAGTGGGCACTACATCAACTGATGAGGATCCTATATTTGTTCCTGCAGAAGTATTCTATGAAGGCACAGAATGGTATAAAGTTGGTGTTCGATTTAAAGGTAATTCTAGCTTACAATCTACTTGGCAAGCAGGAAACTTAAAACTTTCCTTTAAACTAGATTTTGATGAGTTTGAAGATGATTACCCCCAAATTGATAATCAACGTTTTTATGGATTTAAGAAGTTAAGCCTTAAAAACAATTTTGACGATAAATCAATGCTACGTGAAAAAGTAGCTGCAGATGTATTCCGCAGTGCAGGGTTAGCCGTTTCAAACACCGCATTTTATACGGTTTATGTTGATTATGGAGATGGTCCTATTTATTTTGGACTATATACACTTGTAGAAGAAGTTGATGATACCGTAATAGATGAGCAGTTTTCTGACGATGATGGAAATTTGTATAAGCCAGATGGTGATGCCGCTACTTTTGCCGCAGGTACTTATGATGAAGATGAATATGTTAAAAAAACAAATGAAGATGATGCCGATTTTTCTGATGTAGAAAGTCTTTTAAATATTCTACATGATGCGTCAAGAACAACAGATGCTGCAGCATGGAGAACAAATTTAGATGCAACACTTGATACTGATGTATTCTTGAAATACTTAGCTACCAATACTATTATTCAAAATTGGGATACTTATGGTAGAATGTCTCACAACTACTATCTATATAATAATCCCGATAACAGTAAGTTAACGTGGATACCATGGGATAATAATGAAGCTTTACAAACAGGTAAACAACAAGGCTCTGCAGCGTTAGATTTCTCAAATATTACAGCATCCCAATGGCCATTAATATCATACTTGTATACTGATGATGTTTACCAAGCTAAGTATGATGCCTACGTTCAAGAAGTTATTGAAGGTCCTTTTAACGAGGCAACGGTACAAGCATTATATGCAAGCTATTCTGCGTTAATTGAACCTTATGCAACTTCTGAAACTGAAGGGTATACCTTTTTAAACTCTAGTGCAGATTTTCAGAATGCGGTGAATGAACTAAATGCCCATGCCACAAGTAGAACTGCGGCAGTAAATAGTTACCTAAATAGATAATAATTGTTGTTGATGTTAGCTCAAAGCTTCGTGAGAAATCATGGAGCTTTATTTAAACATATAAAGTCTTACATCGGATACTAAAATAGCTTTCAATGGTATTGTTCAGAAAGGTTAGAAATAAATTATTGCGGCTAGAAAAGTTTAAAACATACTTTATTTACGCGCTTGGCGAAATAGCATTAATAGTAGTAGGTCTATTGATTGCCTGGAAAATCAACAACTTAAATGAAATTAAAAAAAATAGGGTTGTAGAACTGAAAATTTATAAAAGCTTAAGTCAAGAGCTGGATACAAATTTAATTGTATTGGATAGTGCTATTGTAGATTATACAAAGAGCATACAAATGCTTCAAAACACAATTAACTATCTAGGTGTACAGCCAAAAGAATTAACGCAAGACGCCAAAAAGTTAATTGTTAATCTCAACTATGAGAAGACCATTGTAAGAAACGAGGCTATTAATTCAATAAACGCTACTAACAAATTTGAATTTATTGAAAGTGACTCTCTTAAATATTTGATTGCTGCTTACCCTAACGAGTTAGATAGCTTTAACAATCAACAAATTAAAATTGAAAATATTATTACCAATCGGTTGAAACCGATAATAGAAAAATATATTTCGTTATTAGAAATTTTACCTGAAAATAGTTACAACTACAAGCGAGTTAAAAACTATGGTAATCAATCTAATTATCCAGAATTATTGGTTAGTAGAGAATATCAAAACGGTGTTATAGATAGACTTTTAAGAACCAAAGATCAATTATCGATTGCCAAAAATTTAAGATTCAAAACTGAGACTATTGCAACAAAATTAAATCAAGAATTACATAGACCTTAATCAAATTAAATAATAATCTAAAACTCAATATCATGATAGAAAAAAATAAATACTTTGTTTTAACCTGCTTCCTATTGGCTTTTACAGCTATTGGTTTTATTAGCTGTAGTAGTGATGATTCTTCAACTTCAGATGAGGCTGTAATTGAAGAGGATGACACAGAAACTGACAATGACGCTACAGATGAAGATACAAATACAGTAAGTGTTGACGCTTCTTATTTTTATACGACTGACGGTTCGGTTACTATCACAACGGTGCCGTGTACTTTATCAGATGGCACCTCTACAGATTGTTATCAGATAGTTACGACCAGTCTACCTGGAGATCACGAAATGGGACCATGGTGCCCTGGTAATATTGAAGATGATGCTACAGCAGGTGGTATTTGGCTTGAAGGTGGAGAAGTATATGATGTAGATGGTGCTTTCGTTGAAAATATGGCAACATTCTATAATGATCCAAATTGGATGATGTACGATGCAAACGGAGATATTTATATTACCGATACCCAAGAGGATTGTGAAAATGCCGCCAACCCTGATGTTGGTGAAGAATACGAAAATTTCTGTGTTGAATGTCTTCCTTCCTACATTACAGATTTAACACAAACTTGGACAATTCCTATTACTCCGGTTGCTCAAGATTCTCCTGTGCTATTTACTACCGCAGGTGGTGGACCTGGAGGACCAGGAATAACAACAGCTCCTTCAACACGTGGCGTAGCATTAAACGGTATTGAGTTTTCTGCGCCTGCTCCCGTAGATAACATTTTGGGTGCCTATACTTTAGCTCCATTTGATGATGCTGGCGGACATATAAATGTTCACCAAGGGTATCATTACCACGCAGCAACAGGATTTAGTACTAAAATAGCACAAGATGACGGACATGCAGCCTTAATTGGTTATGCTTTAGACGGATATGGAATTTATGAATTGGCTGATAGTAGTGGTGTAGAGACTACAAACTTAGATGAATTAAGAGGACATTCTGATGATACTAGAGGTTACCATTACCATGTAGATGCAGCTGGTAATAACAACTTTATTGATGGCTTAAAAGGTGCTTACGTAAACTAAATAGACATGAAAAAGTATATTTTTTTATTGGTTTTTTTATGGACAACTATGGGCAGTTTTGCCCATAGTCCAGATGCGTCAACCGTTGTTTTAGCAGAGCAAAAGAACAACGTATGGGTTTTACAAATCAACGCATCGTTGACTGCTTTTCAACAAGAGGTTAGAACTCATTTTGCTGAAACCCCTTATAAAACTCCAGAAGAATTTCAAGAAATGGTAATCGCACATATTAAAAATAATCTTCAGTTTACTTTTAATAATGGCGAGCAAATTATTTTAGGTAAAGGTGTGGTTAAATTAGGACACGAAACTAAAGTTGTTTTTGAGGTTTTAAATATACCGACAGAGATAACTTCCGTAAATGTTTCTAACAAAGTATTTAGCGATATCAATAGAAATCAAAGTACCCTAATGATATTTAAAGAAGGCTTTGCTAAAGATCATTTTACCCTAGATAAAACCAATGACCATACTATTACTTTGGTGGTAAAGGACAATAAGTTCATTGAAAAAACAGAACAAAATGCAGGCGTATCTCCTTCTTTAATCATCTTAGGTTTAATAGCAAGTATTTGTTTAGGTCTATTGATTAAAAATATACTGCTATTGAGAGAAAAATCGGTCAGCGAAAATATTTAATCTTAATCTAAAACCAGATTCGCTTAATAGAACGCGGAGTTCACTGATTATTGAAATCTGGTATGTCCTTAGTTATTAGTATTGTAGTGTTAAATCGCTGAAATCAAGCTCAAATTAAATATTATGAAAAAAAATAGTCTAAAAAGAATTCCCCAAGTGTCATTTGTTTTGGCATTATCATTCATCACATTAATTGCATGTAGTAGCGATAGTATTGATGATGACATTACAGAAGAGATTGCAAGTACTGATGACTCTGAAGATGAATCTGAAGAAGTTGTAACAGAATTACATGCTGCATATGCTGCCTTTAATTCAGATGCGGTAACTGTATATTTAGATGGTTCAGAAGTTGTGATTGAAACAACAGGTTTACCAAATCATGAAACCGTTTATTGGGGAGAAGGTAACGCCTTATACAGAGAAGAATCTGACGTCGCTACGACACCTAGCATTATGTCTAGTAATAATAATGCGACTACCATTCGTGTAGATGCTACTCCAAATTTAACCGGTAGTACTGTTGAAACAGTATTGAATACAATAGGTATTGCTGTTAGTGGTTCTTCTATATTCAACGACCAAGAAGGTGGTGGCGCTTTAGACCAAGCTGCGGCTAGTTTAGATTGGACAGGGGCTCATATTGGTCCTGGTGTATATCACTATCATTTAGAACCAAAAGCGTTCTCGGATGATGATGAAAATTTAGTAGGTGTTTTGTTAGACGGTGTTTTTCTTTATGGTCGTAAATGTAATTCAACGGGAGATTATCCTTCAGATCTAGATGCTTCTGGCGGACATACCACTACTACTCAATACACTGATGGTGAAGAAGAATATCATTACCATATTATAAATGAAGTTTATTCAACAACAGGATCATACTTAGCATTTGCAGGTCCTTACCAAGGCTATTAAAAATGAGAATAGTTCACTTCCATATCATATGTTTTATACTGATTTTTCAAGTTGGTTGTAAGAATACAACAGAGCCCAAAACTTTGGTGGAGAAAACAATAGAAATTAAGCAAGAAACTAAATTTAAAGAAGAATTAAAGTTAAATCAATTGGAAGGAACATGGTATTATAAAAACTCACCTTATGATGGTTATTCAATAGCCTTACATGAAAATGGTACTTTGGCAGAAAAGGTGGGTTTTATAAAAGGTAAAAGAGAAGGCGTTGTGCAAAGATGGTCAGATACCGGTGTATTACGAGTTGAATTTCATTTTAAAAATAATCGTATAGAAGGTTCTTATAAAAGCTGGTGGGAAAATGGTCAATTGGCGCAAGATGCTAATTACGTTAATGGTAATATGAACGGGGTTGAAAAGAAATGGTATCCAGACGGGCAATTGGCAAAAGAAAGACAATTGTTAAATGGTAAGGAAGAGGGTTTACAAAAAGCATGGTTACAAAATGGAACTTTGTATGTAAACTATGAAGCTAAAAACGGACGTATTTTTGGGTTACGTAGAGCAAATTCTTGTTATCAATTAGAAGATGAAGTTGTAATTAAATCAGAAAACGAATTATTATGAACAAGGCGGTACTTTCTATAGTTGTTATACTTCTTTTTGCTGCTTGTAAACAAACGGTAAAAAAAGAAAATATTCAGGTAACTGAAACCAGTAGGGTAGAGCACTTGCCATTTTATAACGATGAGTCATTTACGCCACATTGGATAACTCCAAATACTGAAGAAGAGAAACAATTTCATAAAATTCCAGATTTTAAATTGGTGGATCAATTAGGAGATACATTGACGCAAAAATCATTTGATAATCAAATTTATATTACGGACTTCTTTTTTACGAGTTGCCCAGGTATTTGCTTGAAGATGACCAATAATATGACAAAGGTACAAGAAGCCTTTTTAGATAATCCGGAAGTAGCTATTCTTTCACATTCCGTTACTCCATCGATAGATTCTGTTACTGTTCTTAAAACATATGCTGAAAAGAACGGAGTTATTGATTCTAAATGGCACTTGGTTACAGGTGATAAAACTGAAATTTACAACTTAGGTAGAAACGAATATTTTGTAGAAAATGATTTAGGTATTCCTAAGGATATCAATGACTTTTTACACACAGAAAACTTCTTGCTCATAGATAAAAACAAGCATATACGTGGTATCTACAACGGACTCAATCGGGCTTCAATAGCACAATTGATTACTGATGTAAATGCCTTGCTAGAAGAAAGTTGATTGCAATTGTTTGATTAATTATTGAAAAAAGCCCGTAAACTAATGTTTACGGGCTTTTTAAATTTAACATGAAATGCTATTACTTTAAAGCTGCTAATAATTTCTCTGCTACTACTTCTGATGAAGCAGGGTTCTGACCTGTTATAAGATTTCCATCTTGTACAGCGTAAGAAGCCCAATCTTCTTTCTTAGAATAGATTCCGCCATTTTCTTGTAGCATGTCTTCTACTAAGAAAGGAACAACCTCAGTTAGTTGAACAGCTGCTTCTTCACTATTTGCGAAACCAGTAACCTTTTTACCATTTACTAAAGCTTTACCATCTTTTCCTTTTACACCTTTTAAAGCTGCAGGAGCGTGACATACAAAAGCAATTGGTTTTTCTTGTTCATTGAATGTTTCAATCAATTTGATTGAAGTAGCGTCGTTTGCTAAATCCCATAACGGTCCGTGACCACCTGGGTAGAAAACTGCATCAAAATCAGAAGCATTTACATCAGCTAATTTTTTAGTGTTGTTGATAACACTCTGAGCATCTTTATCTTCTTTATAACGCTTTGTATCTTTTGTCTGAGCATCTTCTGAATCACTACTTGGATCAATTGGTGCTTGACCACCTTTTGGTGTAGCCACTGTAATTTCAGCCCCTTTATCTAATAATGCGTAATACGGAGCTGCAAACTCTTCAATCCAAAATCCTGTTTTCTTTCCTGTGTCTCCTAATTGATCATGAGACGTTAATACAAATAATATTTTCATTGTTTTTTGTTTTTAAGTTATTGATTTATAGCAAGTCTTTTATTTAGACTTTAACTATCATTTTTCCTTTATTTTTACCATCCATCATATCTAAGAACGCTTGTGGGGTATTCTCAAATCCTTCAACAACAGTTTCTTTATACTTTAATTTACCTTCACCTAACCAAGTTGCTAATTGCTTCATAGCTACGGGGAATTTATCTGCGTAGTTAGAAACAATAAATCCTTGCATTAATGCACTATTCTTAACCAAGAAAGGTTGTACAGCAACTGCCATTGGTATTTCTGTTTTATTGTAAACAGAAATAGCACCACAGATGATAATACGTGCAAACTGATTTATATTGAATAAAACAGCATCGGAAATTGGTCCGCCAACATTATCAAAATAGATATCCACTCCGTTTGGTGCCGCTTCTTTAATGGCGGCTTTCATATCCTTAGTAGTTTTATAATTGATACCATGATCAAACCCAAATTCAGATTTCAACATATCAATCTTTTCATCTGTACCAGCAATACCAATAACATTAAGTCCAAGTATTTTACCGATCTGACCCACAACACTACCAACGGCACCTGCAGCACCTGAAACAACTAAAGTTTCACCTTTTTTTGGTTTTCCTATTTCGTGAAGTCCTAAAAAGGCAGTTAAGCCAGTCATACCAACAATACCTAAATATGCACTTAATGGTGCTTTACTTTTATCTATTTTTTGTAAGCCTTCGCCAGTAGAAATTTGCTTCTCTTTCCATTGCAATAAGCCTGATACGAAATCACCTTTTTTGAATTTGTCGTTCTTGGTTTCAATAACTTCTGCTACCACCCCGGAGCTTATTGGTTCATCTAACTTAAAAGGTGGTACATACGATTTAGCATCGCTCATACGACCTCTTAAATAAGGGTCTACAGAAATATATTTTGCTTCTAACAATAATTGACCATCAGAAATACTAGGATTTACATCAGATTCAACAAATTCAAAGTCAGAAAGGGTAGGAGTACCTACCGGACGTTTTTTTAAATTAATGGACTTATTCATAAGTTATTATTTAAATTTTATGCTAAATTATTGCCTAAGAGATATGTAATAATTAGTGCTTTTACAAGTATGCTTTCATGTAACTGATTGCAAACTTCCAATCTTTTTTTCTTAGACAGTTCAAAGATATTACAAAAAAAGAATGAACATTCATTTTTTAACAAAGGTTTATAAAAGGTGTTTCTTTTTTGGATTAAAAAAAAGCATCTGTTACGATGCTTTTTAGTTCATGCTGCAATCTATTCCATTATTGTAATGGCTTTCACATTCACAAATTCTTTCATTCCAAATCCTCCATGTTCTCTTCCGTAACCTGAATCTTTTACACCACCAAAAGGCATCATTGGGTTTGCTAATCCGAAGGAATTTATAAATACCATACCCGTGTCAAAATGCTTTTCAGCCAATTCAATTGCCTTATCAACATCTTTAGAAAAGATTCCGCCGCCTAATCCAAATCTGCTATCATTAGCGATACGCATGGCATCTTCATTGTCCTTTGCTTTAATTAATGAAGCAACCGGTCCGAATAGCTCATCATCATATGCTGGTTGACCTGGCGTTACATTGCCTAATACCGTGGCAGGGTAGAAGTAGCCTTCCCCTTCAGGAATTTTTCCGCCACATAAAATTTCAGCACCTTTATCAACACTTTCTTCAAGCTGTTCGTGAATCTTTTTCCTTAAATCTTCACGAGCCATTGGTCCTAGTTCCGTTTCCTCTTTTTTGGGATCACCTACTTTTAAGGCATCCATAGCCTTTACGAATTTCTCTTTAAACTCGTCATACACTTTTTCTGTAGCAACAAATCTTTTAGCCGCAATACAGGTTTCTCCATTATTATAAATACGACCCATTACACTTTTTTCAACAGCCAAATCAATATCTGCATCATCTAACACCAAGTAGGCATCATTACTACCCAATTCTAATACTGTCTTTTTCAATTGTGCACCAGCCAATTCGCCAATTTTTTCTCCTGCTACCGGACTACCGGTTAAGGTAACACCTCTAATTAATTTATGTTCTATAATCGCATTAGACTGCTCATGATCAATAACCATGACATTGAATAAATTCTCAGGTAGACCAGCTGTATCAAATATAGATTTCAACAATTTTGCCGTACCTGTAACGTTAGATGCATGTTTTAGCAAAATACTGTTACCAGCCATTAAGTTAACAATAGTATATCTTAATACTTGATAACTTGGGTAGTTCCATGGTTGAATACCATATATAATTCCCATGGGTGAATAGGTTATAATTCCTCTTCCTCCATCGGATAATTTTCTTTCTTCATTTTTTAAAAATTCTGGAGCGTTCTCTGCAGAATAATCGCAAATTGATGTACAAAGGTCGACTTCATGCTCGCTTTGAGATAAAAGTTTACCCATTTCATCGGTCATTAACTCTGCTAGCTCTTTCTTATAATTCTGTAATTCTTTACCTATAGATTTTATAATCTCGCCGCGTTCTTCAATGGATTTCATTTTCCATTTCAAAAATGCTTTTTGAGAGTTTTGGATGCTTTCTTCCACCTGATCATCTGTCATATATGTGTATGTGGACAGTGTTTTTCCTGTAGTAGGGTTAATTGTTTTGAATGTATCTTGTTTTGTTGTCGTAGACATAATTTGTTTTTAAATTTTATTTATTGTTGTTCACTTGGTACCAAATACACATCATTGATGTTTACTCTATTTGGTTGTGTTAAAACATAGTAGATGCTGTTAGCAATATCTTCTGCTTCTAAGGTTTCCATCTTTTGCATTTCTTTCATCATCTCTTTAATATCCTCATCGCTAATGGTGCTTGTCAAATTAGTAGCCACTGCACCAGGTTCTATAGAGGTGATATTAATTCCGTATTTCGGTGCCAATTCTTGACGCAGTCCTTCTGAAAACATTTTCACTGCAGATTTGGTTGCACAGTACACTGCACCACCTGGAAAATATCTATTTGCAGCCATTGAAGAAATATTAATGATATTACCGCCTTTGTTAGCTTTTAGCTCTGGTAATACTGCAGCAACTCCGTTCAGGACTCCTTTGATATTCACATCTACCATCTTATCCCACTCGTCAGTTTTAAGTTTTTCAACAAATGATAAAGGCATTAATCCTGCGTTGTTTATTAAACCTGATATTTTACCGTATTTGCGTTTAGTTTTAGAAACAACATTTTCGAAATCTGCTTTCTTTGTTACATCGCCCGCTACCACTAAGGCTTCTCCGCCTTTTTCAATAATGTCAGATTTCAGGTCGTTTAACTCATCTTCGCTTCTCGCCATTAAAACAACCTTAACTCCATTTTCAGCTAGTTTTATTGCTGTTGCTTTGCCAATTCCGCTTGATGCTCCCGTTATTATAATTACTTTATCTTCTAATTTCATAGTGTATTAATTTTGATTTGAAGACAAGTTAATAGGTATGAAATGACTCTTTTAGCTAGATTAAATGAAGTATTGACGGATATGGAAATGAGGTAAGATTGAAACTTTACGAGTCAAAAAAACCAGCGAAATAGAACCCTCTGGCAAGTACACAAGTAATTACACTAGCAATATGATTATTGCTATGTATAATAATAGGAAGGATATTCAGTGGTCATAAAGCACATGACCGCAAGCTCTATCATAGCATGTACAGCAATGCTTTAAGTTGTTCTAGACCTGAAAAAAAGTAGAAAACAGACAATTATCGACACCTCTATATCGTCGGCAACACGGTTAATTAAAAAAAAAGATTGTTTAAGCACTTGCTGTTGGTGTGCAAGACGCTCTTTTCAATAACATATATTCTCCCTTTGTTTTAAAATCACGAATAGATGAACCTGTATAACGTTTAAAAGTTTTTGAAAGATGACTTACATCGGTAAAACCTAAATCATCTGCAATTTGTGTTAATGTGTAATCTGAATTTAAAAGCCGAATCTCTACTAACTTCAGTTTTGCCTTAATGATATATTCTCGCAAAGACATGCTCACTTGCTTTTTAAAATATTCGCTTACATATGTAGGTGACATCATAAAAACATCGGCTAAATTTTCAACTTTCAATAATTCAGTCTTGTCAATATTGATATTAATATAAGTCAGCATCTTAGTAATTCTTTCATCAGAATTGTTCTTTGGTAATTCAAAGTAGTTGCTCTTTTTAATATTGCGAATTAAGATTTCTAAAATACTAGTCATTAAACTAGTGACTAGGTTTATTGATTCTTCTCCATAATTTCTAGATTCTTGAAGAATCATACCAATTAGGTTTTCTAAATAGCTTCTATCTAATTCATTTTTAATAATATCTCCTGGTAACTGATTGTAATTAGATAATATAAACGAAGCTTCTTTAAACCACTCATTTCTATCAATGGTAATTCTGTTTGCATTCTTAAAAAATGAATCAGTAAACTTTAGAAATACAAATCTGGTAGGTTTTTCTATAGTAAAAGAATGGCATTTTAACGGAGGTAATAAAAACATACTATTCTTCCCATAGGCATAATCATTATAATTAATGCACTGTGTGCCTTGTCCATCTTTAATTAGAACCAACTCAAAAAAATTGTTCTTAACCGGGCGTTGTTTCCAATCCGTTAACTCTATTTCTTGTATTTCAAAAGGTTTGTAGGCTTCTAATACTTGCATTTTAATGGTATTTATGGAATAATAGGACAAATTTAGGCTAAAAAATAGGTTTCAAACTAATTCACTAACTCATTAACCTTTATTTATACCATTAATTCCAACATTTCAACTACAAAAAAACGCTCTAAAGCTAGTAACTTTGTTTTAGAAGGATTTCAAATAATTAGTATATCGTAAATGGATTTATTTAATCAGGCGGACTTATTTTCAAAAAACGAAGTCCGTAAAATAGAATTTGATTTACCAGGAGCTAATGTTACTTTATTCAAGAATTTCTTCAGTTTAGAAGAAAGCAATAAGCTGTATAATAGCCTATTACAAAACACCCCATGGCAGCAAGAGCAAATTACCATTCATGGAAAAGATGTAGACTATCCCAGATTAACAGCTTGGTATGGAGATGTTACCAAGGATATTAAATACACGAATACAAAAAGTACAATGCATTTATGGAATGCTGATTTACTTTTTATTAAAGAGCGAATAGAGCAGGAGGTCAATGTAAAATTTACACGTTGTTTGCTTAATTATTATAGAGATGGCAAAGACAGTGTAGATTGGCACCAAGACTATAAAGGAGACCAACGTAAAAACACAGTTATTGCTTCGGTAACTTTTGGAGAGACCAGACCTTTTCAATTAAAACATACTACCCGTAAAGATTTAAAACGTGTAGCTATTCCTTTAACTCACGGAAGCCTACTTCTAATGAAAGGTGCTACTCAAGATAACTGGAAACATAAAATACCAAAAACAAAAAAACAGATTCATCCAAGAATTAATCTTACGTTTCGGTGGATCAACTAACCTTATATTTACATACATTACGTTTTGATTGTATACTTTTAGTAAATTAAACTTAAGTAATATCCTATGAAAAAATCTTATTTAACGGTAGTCGTGCATATTTTAGCAAAAGAAGAATATAGAGAAGATGTAAAAGCGGAATTACTAAAACTTGTTGGTCCTACTAGAGGTGAAGAGGGTAATATTTCATATGACCTACATCAAGATAATTCTAACCCAAATTTATTCTTATTCCATGAGAAATGGGTTAGTCAAGAATTACTTCAAAAACATTCTCAAAGTAAACATATTGCTGAATATAAGGCTGCAACCGAAGAGAAGTTAGTTGATGTCACTTTGTTTAAAATGACAGAACTGACCAACTAACTTTGTATTAATAAAGGTTTCCCTATAAATTATTATAGTTTAATTCAATAAAATGAATTGAATCAAGTGCTTTTTGGCTTAAAATTAAGATTTCACCTCTATAAAACCTCTATTTATACCTTCTTCTCCTTTTTTTATACATTATAAAAACTTTATTTCCTATTTACCTTTGCCATATAAATAGGATTAACCTTATTAAAACATATAAAAATGAATTTACACGAAACATTAAACTGGAGATACACAACAAAGGAATACGACACCACCAAGAAAATTTCTGATGCAGATATGGCAGAAGTCAAAAACTTGTTAAGAATGAGTCCTTCAAGTGTAAACCTACAACCTTGGCATTTTATAGTTGCTGAAACTACAGAAGGTAAAGCACGCATTGCTAAGGGGACTCAAGGTTTTTTTAGTTTTAACGAGCCAAAAGTAACTAATGCTTCAGCTGTTGTTTTATTTTGTTCAAAAATTGATGCAGATGATGCCTACTATCAGCATATTGCAGATACAGAAGATGAAAGCGGAAGATTCCCTAACCAAGATATTAAAAACGGATTTTTAGGTGCTGTAAAAGCTTTTACAGGTATTCATAAATACGATTTAAAAGACTTACAACACTGGATGGAAAAGCAAGTATATCTTAACATTGGAAACTTTTTATTGGGAGTTGCAAGTTTAGGAATTGATGCTACACCAATGGAAGGTATTGATGTAAAAGCTTTGGATGAAGAATTCGGTTTAAGAGAAAAAGGATACACTTCTTTAGTAGCTGTTTCTTTAGGATATAGAGCTGAATCTGATTTTAATTCAACTGAAAAAACTCCTAAATCTAGATTACCAGAAAGTGAAATTTTCACGTTAATATAATAACACGAAGCTAATATGAAAGCAATAGGATACAAGGAGAACCTCCCAATAGAGAATGTAAAATCTCTTCAAGACATCGAAATAGATACTCCCAAAGCAAAAGGAAGAGATATTCTAGTTGAGATAAAAGCCATTTCTGTAAACCCGGCAGATTATAAAGTAAGAGCAGGTATGCCTGTTGAAGGCGATGATTGGAAAATTATTGGTTGGGATGCTACTGGGATTGTAAAAGAAGTTGGAGAAGATGTTACGTTGTTTAAGGTTGGTGACGAAGTTTGGTATGCGGGCGATTTCACGAGACAAGGAAGTTATGCTCAGTATCAAGTGGTAGATGAGCGTATTGTGGGCAAGAAACCATCTAGCTTATCTTATGCTGAAGCTGCGGCTTTACCATTAACTTCTCTTACGGCTTGGGAAATGTTGTTTGATAGATTAGAAGTTGCAACCGATGATGCCAGTAAATCTATTCTAGTAATTGGTGCTGCAGGTGGTGTTGGTTCTATTTTGGTACAATTAGCTAAGAAGCTTACAAAACTGAATATTATAGGAACGGCTTCCCGTGAAGAAACTACAGATTGGTTAAAAGAATTGGGTGCTGACTCGGTTATTAATCACAGAAATAAATTGAGTGAGGAATTTGAGAAATACAAGCTTCCTGCTCCTGATTACATCGTGAGTTTAAATGCTACCGAGCAACATGCAGACGAGATTGTAAAGGTGATAAAGCCACAAGGTAAATTCGGTTTTATTGATGACCCTAAGTCATTTAATGTCATGCCTTTTAAAGGTAAGGCTGTGTCTACTCATATTGAGTTGATGTTCACTAGTTCTATGTTCCAAACGGAAGATATGATTGAGCAACACAACATCTTAAATGAGGTTTCTAAATTGATAGACAACGGAACTATTAAAACCACTTTAGGAGAAAACTTTGGAACTATTAACGCAGAGAATATGCGTAAAGCCCATGCTTTCTTAGAAACAGGAAAAGCAAAAGGTAAAATTGTTTTAGAAGGATTTTAGACGCAATGAGTCAAATAATTTAAAAAGAAAATGAAAACTACACTTAAAATATTTCTTATAGCAGCAATTTTTGCTGGTACTTCGGCAAATGCACAGGTAAATACGATTGATTCCGTGGCAACTTCAAAAGTGCAGCATTTCAATTTTGATGAAATGGAATCGGAAACTATTGGCGAAGGTATTCAGCGTAAATGGTTTCATGGAGAAAAAGGTCAAATGACCATTTTCAATTTGGAAAAAGGGGCACATATTCCATGGCACCAACATCCTAATGAGCAGATTACCTATATCATGTCCGGTAAGGTTAAAATCAAGACTATTATCGACGGCAAAGAGGAGTTTGTTATTGTTTCTGGAGGCGAGGTAATTGTATTCCCAGAGAACATACCTCATGAGTTTTGGGCTTTAGAAAAAACGGTGGATTTAGATGTTCACGTTCCGGTTCGTCAAGATTGGTTGTCGAAAGAGTTGCCTGATTATTTAAAGAAGAGCGAATAAATAGAAAACTAATAGGATGACATCAATCAAAATGAAATATAACTTTTTAATTGCATTAGCACTAACTGTAAGTTTTTTTTTAAATGCACAAACACCAACAACAGACAATATTAAGTCTGTAAACGAAGTAGTTACCGCAGATAATGTAGAATGGAGTTGGTTAAATCCGTTGCGAGGAGATAAAAGTCCGGCTGCAGGTAAACTTTGGGGAGACCGTACAAAAAACGAACCAGCAGGGTTTTTAGTGAAATTCAAAAAAGGTTTTTCATCACCTCCACACATTCACAACATAACTTATAGAGGTGTTGTAATTAAAGGTTTGTTGCACAATGATGATGAAAATGCCGAAAAACAATGGCTTCCGGCAGGTTCTTATTGGCAGCAGCCAGCAGGCGAAGCACATATTACAGCTGCTGACGGTGAAGAAAATATGGCGTTTTTAGACATTCAAGAAGGTCCGTATTTAGTAAAACCAACATCTGAAGCTTTTGATAATGGCGAAAGACCTGTAAATGTTGATAAAACAAACTTGGTTTGGTTAAATGCTAACGACATCCAATGGGTTTCTGAAAAGAGCAATGTAAAAACTGCATTTTTATGGGGAAGTCACGAAAAAAATCAGCTACGTGCCACGCTCTTAAAACTGCCAGCTGGTTTTAACGGAAGCATAAAAAACTTAAGCCCTAATTTTAGAGCAGTGGTAATTTCTGGTGAAGTAACACATCAGTTTATTAAAAAAGATACTAAAAACGAGTTACAACCCGGTTCTTATTTTGGAGCGCAAAATGGTACTACATCAAAAATTTCAACAAAAAAAGAAACAGTTATTTATATAAGAAGCAACGGCAAATTTGAAGTAAAGTAAACGGGTTATATGCTGATTTTTTAATTGTATTAGAGATAAAAAGCTTTCTTTTTTTGGTCATAAAAATGTACCGACTCCAACTAATTAATTAAAATAGTTTTCTTGAAAAATTCTTAACCTTTAGTCATAACGGATTTGCATTAAATGACATAAAAATGTTAAAAGGGTCAAATATAATTTCAAATAAGCTATTAACTACTTAGTAATTAGTGGTTTCATTGAAGTTCTTTCTTTAAATTTATAAATATCAGTTTAATGAGATGTAGAACATAAAATTTGAAGAAATGAAAACAAATATTGGAATTACCGAGGAAAACAGATCAAAGGTTGCAGAGCATTTGTCCACCATATTGGCTGATGAATATGTGCTGTATACCAAAACTTTAAGAGCACATTGGAATTTAGAGGGTATTGATTTTCATACCAAACATGTGTTTTTTGAAGATCACTATAATGCAATTAAGGAATATATTGACGGTGTTGCAGAACGTATTAGAAAAATAGGTCATTATGCCCCTGGAACTTTAAAACAATTTTTGCAGTTAACACATTTATCGGAAGAAATAAAAGGTGATAATTTTAGCTTAAACTATATGAAAGTCTTATTAGCTGACCATGATACCATTATTGTAGAAATGAGAAAAATTATCCCTACAATAGAAGAAGATTTTGGAGACGTTGGTACTGCCGATTTTTTAACTGGACTGTTACAAGAACATGAAGAAATGGCTTGGATGTTACGTGCTAGTTTAAGCTAAAAGTATTTATACAAAAGGTATAGATTTAAATTATGCAACAAAAATACTGTCACCACATAAAAACCATTTCCAAGATTAAAACTGCTACTGAGCATATTTGTGAGGAATGTATTAAACTTGGTGATGACTGGGTGCATTTGCGTACATGTCAAGAATGTGGCGTAACGCTTTGTTGTGACGATTCTAAAAACAAACATGCTACGGCTCATTTTCATGCAACCAAGCATCCGGTTATAAGTTCGGCAGAACCTAATGAAAAATGGTTTTGGTGCTATCTTGATAATGCTTTTGCAACCTATTAAATCAAACCAATTATGATCGATCCAAAATTTCCTGAATTAACTAATGTTCAGGTAGAAAGGCTTAAGAATTACGGTGAAATAGAATTCTATAAAGAGCCAACGGTCGTTTTGGATTTTGGAGACCGGCATTATGATTTTTTTGTGGTGCTTACTGGCGGAATCAGAATTATAGACCCTGATAAAAAAGATGAAAATATTGCCATTCATACCAGACATCAATTCTCAGGTTCAAGTAGTATTCTTTCACACAGAACCGTTGGGGTTTGCGGTGAAACCTTGGCAAATACACAGCTTATAAGAATTAGTCCTGAAAACCTAAAAAGTGCCATTGCCAAATTCAGTGATATTAGCGATGTACTTCTGAATGCATTTTTATTGCGTGAAGACGCGCTGAAAAACAATGTTCAGGGTATTAAGCTCATTGGTTCTGAACACTCCAATGAAACCTACGCTATCCGTGATTTCATGGATAAGAATGATATTTGGTACAATTTCATTGATTCAGATAAGGAAGACGGATTGGTGCAGCTATTGGAGACTTTCAATTTAAAAGAATCTGATCTACCTGTTTTGATTAATAGTCAAAATGAGATTTCTGTTCGTCCATCCATAGATGAAATTGGTACGTGTACCGGTGTTCGGTTGCAATTGGATGATGATGTTTATGATGTTCTGGTGGTAGGTGCAGGTCCCGCTGGATTGGCTGCTAGTGTTTATGCCGCTTCAGAAGGCTTAAAAGTTTTGACCATAGACAGTAATTCCCCTGGCGGTCAAGCCGGTAAAAGTTCTAAAATTGAGAACTATCTTGGGTTTCCTACCGGAATTTCAGGACGTGACCTTGCGAATAATGGCTATATACAGGCACAAAAATTTGGTTGCACCATATCCGTGCCGCATAGGGTAGAGGGCATAGCGCGCAAAGAAGGTTATTACGAAGTTAATTCTAACAACACATCTATATTAAAGGCTAAAACGGTAATTGCCGCAACAGGTGCCGCGTATAGAAGACTGCCTTTAGAAGGTATTGAAAAATTTGAAGGTTCCGGAGTGTACTACAGCGCCACTTCAATGCATGCCAATATGTGTAAAAACAGCGAAATAGGTATTGTGGGCGGTGGCAACTCCGCAGGTCAGGCGGCATTGTTTTTAGCAAGCCATGCGCATAAAGTATATGTAATTATAAGAAACGAGGATATTGGCGCAAAAATGAGCGACTATCTAGTGCAGCGAATTTTCGCATGTGATAATATTGAAGTTTTAACGGGTAGTAATGTCGTTAAGGTTGACGGCGATACGTATTTGGAAAAGGTAGAAATCAAGCAAAGCGATACTTTAGTCCAAAACAACATTAATTACCTGTTTACATTTGTTGGCGCAAAACCGTGTACGGAGTGGTTAGACAATATTATAGATACGGATGCTAAAGGCTTTGTACATACAGGGCTCACTATTTGCGATAATGCTTTAAATGGCGAATCAGTTTTCAAACATAGAAAACCTTACACTTTTGAAACCAGTTTACCAGGACTTTTTGCCGTTGGGGATGTGCGTTCCGGGTCGGTTAAACGTGTAGCTTCGGCAGTAGGTGAGGGGTCTATTGTAGTTAGTGACATCCATAAATTTTTAGCGCTTGAAACCGAAGCAAAAATTATATAGTACTTTTAAGCCCTATGCCACGTACCATAATCGAAAATATTGTAATTCAAGAATACAAAGACCAAACCTTTTTTGAATTTTGTAAGTATACTACCATCCGGTTTTTTGAGATTGTGTATTTTGAAAAGGGTAGCGGCACCATAAAGATTAATGGGAAAACGGTAAACTATTCGGCTAATAGTATTTTTGTTTTTGTGCCAGATGATATTTATATCGTAAACCCAGAATCGGCGACTACAACTGTAGCTATTAAGTTTTTAAAGAGCTTTTTTAGGGGAGATGCACCGCAAAATGCAAATCTTCCTGTGAACGATTGGTTTCGTAAAATTGAAGGGATTCTAAATAGTGAAAGTCATCAATTACGTGAAATGCGTTTTGAAACCGAATCGGACAAAATACATTTACTTTCATTGATAAAAATGGTGGCGGCAGAAAACGATAAAAAGAAATCATATGACCTGTTTATCATTCAAAATTCACTTTCTGTAATTCTTCACCTTATTGCCCGTAACATTCAGTTTTTAAATGCTGATATGAGTGCCAGAATAGTGGAGTCTTCTAAAATTCAGCAAATCATCAACTTTATTCACGCCAATATTTACAATTCGGAATTGCTGACCACCAAAAACTTGGCAGAGGAGTTTCATATGGCGGACAATTACATCAGTGAATATTTTAAAAAGCATACTGATGTTTCGCTAAAAAAGTACATTCTTAACTACAAATTAAAACTCGTAGAAACCCGATTAAAATATACCGATTTACAGTTTTCTGAAATTGCAATGGAATTAGGTTTTACAGATTCTAGTCACCTTAACAAGACCTTCCAAAGTTATAAGGGGATGACTATTGGTGCTTATAAGGCAAGTATTTCCCAATAAATTACCATTTACCTCTTTTTTTACTAAAAGCCCTTTGTTTTTTACTTATCCAAAGCTTGAGTGCCTAGGTAACTTTGTACTGTATTAATAACAGAACAATAATTAACCAAAAACTCAATACTATGGAATACAAGAATTTTCAAACATTTACGGCAGAACAAAAAGGAGGAATTTTAACAGTGACTATCAATTTTGGTCCTGTAAACGTACAAGGGCAAGAAATGCTTGCAGATTTAAGCAGTCTTTGTTTACGATTAGAGCGCGATAAAAGCGTAAAAGTAGTTGTCTTTGAATCTTCAAATCCAGATTATTGGGTATGTCATTATGATACCAACTTACTTAGAGATATGTCTATGGAAGCGGTACCAAGAAACGAAGTACAGTTATTAGACTTACAAGCTGTATTAGAAAGATTAAGCAATGTACCACAAGCAACTATTGCTAAAATTGAAGGTTTTGCACGTGGTGGCGGACACGAAATGGCATTGGCATTAGATATGCGTTTTGCAGCAAGAGGTAAAGCCAAATTTATGCAAATGGAAGTAGGTATGGGCATTTTACCTTGTGGTGGTGGCGCTTCACGTATGGCAAGACAAACAGGACTTGGAAAAGCACTTGAAATTATTTTGGGTGCAAGAGATTGGGATGCAGACGAAGCTGAAAAGTTCGGAACTATTAACAAAGCATTAGATGCAGATGAAATAGGACCTTATGTAGATGCTTTGGCAGAGCGCATTTCTAAATTTCCGGCAGATTCTATTGCAGCTAGCAAACGTGCGGTATATGCATCCATAGACTTGCCAATTAAAGAGGCATTAAAAGAAGAAGCTTACCAGTTATTTCAGGCTACAAGCAGAACACCAGCCATAAAAAGATTTACCTACGCAGATGAAAATGGCGCTCAGTTTGACCATAACAACCAAAAAAATTGGGAACAAATGGTGATGGATATTCAAGAAGTAAATTAATAACGCTGAGGGCAATACGCTTTACGCCAAACGCACATCACTTTTCAATTCTTGCGAATAGCGAATAAAATAAAGTCTCTGTCCTAAGGCTAGAGATATTTCCACAGATAAATAGATTAAAACAATAAAAAGAAGAAAGATTATGAAAGCAATGCTTATAAACAACTACGGAGAAAACGGAAATTTCGAAGTATCAGAAATAGAAAAACCAACAGTAAAGGCAAATCACGTATTGGTAAAAATAGCGGCATCTAGTGTAAATACTATTGACACTATGATTAAGAATATGGGAACCGATTTACCATTATCACCAGCTGCACCAGCCTTATTGGGAATGGATTTCTCAGGAACTGTAGAGTCGGTTGGAGATGACGTAGAAAGTTTTAAAGTAGGCGATGAAGTATACGGTTGCGCTGGCGGATTAGCCGATTTACCAGGAACCTTAACGGAATATATTGTAGCGGATAGCAACCTTGTAGCGCACAAACCAAAAGGCTTAACAATGCGCGAAACTGCAGCTTTACCATTAGTAGCTATTACAGCTTATGAAGGTTTAACAAGAGCAGGCGTAAAAGCAGGTCAGAAAGTATTGGTGCACGGTGGTTCCGGTGGTGTTGGTCACTTAGCGGTACAATTGGCTAAGTATTTTGAAGCAGAGGTTTTTGCTACAGGTACTGGCGATAATCAAAAAGCTATTGTTGAAAAATTTGGTGCAACTTTTATCGATTTTAAAACTGAAGAAGTAGCCGATTATACTGCCAAATATACTGATGGTGGTTTTGATGTGGTGTTTGATACCGTTGGTGGCGCAAACCTTACCAATTCTATTGAAGCGGTTGCCTTAAACGGGCATATTTCTACTACGGTTTCGTTGTGTGAGTTAGACTTAACACCATTGCATTTTAAAGGAGCATCATTACATGTGGTATTTATGCTAATACCAATGTTGCATAATTTTAAAAGAGAGGAACACGGAAATATTTTAGAGCGTTTGGCTGAAATTTCCAATGAAGGACATTTAACGCCAATAGTAGATGAAAACAAGTTTTCGTTAGAACAAGTTGGTGAGGCTTATGCTCATTTACAAAGCGGAAAAGCTATTGGTAAAATAGTAGTTGAGAACTAAAAACAATAGGGATTTGCAATGTATCTTTATGGTTGATCAATAGTGTTAAATGCCTCTTTTTAGAGGCATTTTTCATTTAAAACATAGTAAAACCTTGTTTTTTACTAAAACCTCCATTTTTACTACCAAAGGAGAACAGCCGGTTGTGCGTAATTTTGTTATAGATAAAAAATACAATAGCAGTAGCTATACTTAAAACATATAATTATGAAAACAATAGAACATACAAATGCACTTGCAGAAGCTCGTGCTTTAGAAGTACCATCAAGAGAATTATCCTTAAGACGCGATCCATCAGTTGCTCAATTTTGGAATGAAAACCGTAAATTGTTAGAAGCTGCTTGGGCAGAATGGGAAATAGAAAACAAAGACGATTTACTAGTTCCTGACGAAACTTTGCTAGACACGCGTTTACGTAAAGCTATTAAAGACGCTTGGGAAAATCCTGAAAAAGAATCTGCTGTTGCCGATTTATGGGAAGAAATTATACCTGGTGTGTATGCTGCACAGTTTTTTGATGTAGACCGCTTAGCAGATTTTCGCAACTATTTAGAAGCTGTTACAAACTCAAGAGTACCAAAACGTGCGCCTTATGGCATACAGTTAAACCGATATGGAATGATGTTAGATCCTCGTTCTGAAGGGCATTTGGCAGCACCTAATTTTCAGGCTTTTTATAATGATATGATGGACCGTTTTATGCGTCCTATAGCACGTTTGTTATTGGGAACTTATGGTTATGACAATCAAACTTTTGGTTTCTCAATTCAGTACAATCCAGATAAAGATAAGGATTTAAACGGACATACAGATGCTTCTGCAGCTACGTTAAATATCAACATTAACTTACCAGATGAAAAGTTTACAGGATCTGAAGTTGATTTTTATGATAAAGCTTCAGGTAAAACGGTACAAGCTGTTTTTGAATCAGGTAAAGCCATCATCCATAGAGGTAATGTACCACACGCAACACACCCAATTACAAGCGGACAACGTAGTAATTTAGTGGTATGGTTATACGGAGACCGTATGCAAATACCACGCGGTAGTACAAGTAGTTATGGAAATAGTAGCAGTGACACCATCAAAGACGTTGCATTAGAAAGCGTTACTGCTCGCCAACGTTGGAGTTTACCTGATGGTCCTAAAGATACCGTTGCACCGTTTTAATTACAGTAAGCGTAGGTTATTATTTAAGACGAAAAGTAAAACATCTCAGGGCAAGCCCATGAGGAATTCAAAGGAAACAAACTTTTAAATTTGTGGCAAGCCTCGGAGTATTTTCCTCTTTGGCGGTGCCAATAAAATTAAAAAATTGGCTATAGTTCTATTGCCAGTTTTCATCTATATAAAAGAATAAAATGAAACATATATTAATAACGGGAAGTACCGACGGTATAGGTAAATTACTTGCCTTGCATTTGGCTAAAGAAGGACACTTTGTAGCCATTCACGGTAGGAGTGATGCTAAATTAGCCGCTACTTTAAAAGAAATAAAACAGCAATCTAACAATGAAAATGTTATAGGCTTTTTAGCGGATTTTTCAGACTTAAATGCAGTGAAAAAAATGGCTGAAGAGGTTGCTGAAAAAATGCCGGTAATTGATGTTTTGGTCAACAATGCAGGTGTTTTTAAAGCTAAAATTGATACTGCTGCGAATGGAGTAGATGTTCGTTTAGTAGTGAATTATTTAGCACCGTATCAATTTACAAATGCGGTATTACCGCTATTGAAAAAAGCAGATGCACCTAGAATAGTAAATCTTAGTTCTGCAGCCCAATCTCCAGTTTCTTTAAATGCATTACAAGGCGGTATTAGTTTAGGAGCTAATGATGCTTATGCACAAAGCAAGCTAGCCTTAACGATGTGGAGTTTTTATTTAGCGAAACAAGAACCATCAATTTCTGTTATAGCAGTAAATCCTGGTTCGCTTCTAGATACTAAAATGGCAAAAGAAGCGTACGGTCAACATTGGTCTCCAGCGGAGAAAGGTGTAGATATTTTGTACGATTTAGCTATGACAGATTCAGCTGAAACAGGTAAGTATTTTGATAATGATAAAGGCAATTATGCACAAGCACACCCAGATGCTTATGACGCTAAAAAGATTGAAGAATTACTTTCATTGACGAATACATTGGTTTAAATAATATGGCTTGTTATTTTTTGATGCTACCTTTGAATTAGGAATAATTTCAAATTTTAACTTTCACTATTAAAAACCAATATATGAAGATTGTAGTTAGATCGTTAATTGTATTTACAGTACTATTAACCGTGATTTCTTGCCGTAATAAGATTGAGGTTAAAGAAACGAAAAACAATCTAAAATTGCGTTTTATAGATGAATATGTTTTGCCAGATGAAACTACATTTGAGAACACTAGAGTAGGGGGATTATCGGGTATTGATTATGCTAATGGTAATTGGTATGCAATTAGCGATGATAGTGATACACCACGATTTTATAGCGCCAATATTTCTTATGACATCAACGGATTTGATTCTATTACTATAAAATCTGTTACTCATTTCAAAGATTCTATTGGCGAAGTGATTCCGAAAGGAATGGTCGACCCTGAATCTATTCGATATGATAATGATTCTTTTATTTGGACAAGTGAAGGAAACATAAAAGATGGATTAAAACCTTTTGTACAAGTTGCAGATTCCAACGGAATATTTTTTAAGGAGTTTACGCTAGCTAAACGTTATTTACCAAATGCAGATGAAAATTTTGGTCCTCACCATAATGGTGTTTTTGAAGGCATAACATTAAGTTTTGATAAAAAAGGATACTGGGTTGCGATGGAATTACCATTGAAAGAAGATGGAGTTGAACCTACTTTAGAAGACACAGATTCACCTGCAAGAATCGCTTTTATAAATAGAGAAACAGGGCATTTTGAAAAGGAAATAGTTTATGAGTTAGATAATATATCAAAGCCAGCTATTAACGGGTCTACGTTTGAATTGAATGGTATTGTAGAGATTCTTGAATATGATACAAATAAGTTTTTTGTTTTAGAACGTTCGTATTCTATGGGTTACGCTGACGGAGGTAATACCGTTAAAATTTACGATGTAAATGCAAGCAAAGGAACCGATGTAAGTAGTATTAATAGTTTAAAAGGTGAGAGCTATACCAAAGTAACAAAGAAGCTTTTATTCAATTTTGAGGATATTAGAAAAGACTTGACTAACGGTATTGTAGATAATATTGAAGGAATCACATTTGGACCTGACTTTGCAAACGGTAATCGCTCTTTAATAGTGGTAGCCGATAATAATTTTAGCCTTTATGGTCCACAACTTAATCAGTTTATACTTTTTGAAGTAGAGAAATAAATACAGAGAATCAATTTTGAACCCCTTTTTATTTCATGATAAGAAGGGGTTCATATTTAACCGAATTTCTATTCCTCAAACAAAAACTCTCCCTTAGTTTCTGCAGCGTGTAATCACTTATGTAATCACAACTGTTTCAGTAAACGACAGCAATTTTATTCGGTTTATTTGAACAGATAAAACTATAGATTCTAATACTATTCAAAAAACACCAAGAAAATATCCGTTTAAAGCTTCAGATTTTCAATAGAAATATAGCATTTACTTTACACTTTTAAAAGCTGAGATTAATTTAGAATTAGTCTCAGCTTTTCTTATATTCTATAATTTCCCAAAAGATTCAAAATAACCTTGGAATTTTAACAAGAAATGAAGTTCTTGCACGATTAAATTTTACTCTAAATAATGGATGATTTAATTACGTTTTCTATTGCTGTTTTTACTGGTTTCTTTGCCATTACAAACCCAATTTCTAACATGACCGTTTTTCTATCTTTAACGCAAGGGGCAGATGAAAAAACCAAGGCTGATATTAATAAAAGAGCCAATATTATCGCGTTTATCATTGTATTGGTATTCGTTCTTTTAGGAAAATATATATTCGAGCTTTTTAATATTAGCATTCCTGCATTTAAAATTACAGGTGGTATCTTAATATTTTATATCGGTTTTGACATGCTGCAATCAAAACAGTCTAATGTAAAGAACATTAAGCATGTAAATATTGATGAAAATATTGCAGTTTCGCCATTGGCCATTCCTATTTTAGCTGGTCCTGGTACTATTGTTACAGCTATGAACTTTGTATCAAGTGCTCAACCTATTCATATAACTATAGTTATTGCGATTTTTGCTTTCATGAGTTTACTAACTTATTTTACCTTTAGACTAAGCAACTTAATCGTTAGGCTAGTGGGCTACAATGTAATTTCGGTAATTGGTAAAATAATGGGTTTAATCATTGCTATTATTGGTACAGGTATGATCATAGAAGGAATAAAAATTTCTTTTAATCTGGTTACCAAACAATAAGCAGCTTTAGCAATCTTTCTTTAACTTACTGAAATATGAAAAAAGTTCTTGTCTTATTTGCTCATCCTAAGTACGAAAAATCTCGAGCGAATATGGTTTTAGTAAATCATATAAAAAATAAAGAGGGCGTTACTTTTCATGATTTATATGAAGAGTATCCGGATTTTCATATAGATGTACCTTTAGAGAAAAAATTGTTAAAAGAGCATGATGTTATTATATGGCATCACCCAATGTATTGGTACAGTTGTCCGCCGTTATTAAAACAATGGATAGATATGGTGCTGGAGTTCAATTGGGCGTATGGACCTAACGGTAGAGCATTATCCTCTAAAGTTTGCTTAAACGCTATTACCACAGGGGGTAGCAAAGATTTATATTGTACCCAAGGAATCAACAGCTATACCATAACAGAGTTTTTAAGACCTTTTGAACAAACTGCTAATTTATGTTTAATGAACTATCACAAACCTTTTACTGTGATGGGAACATATAAGTTAACAGATGATGAACTAGAGGTTTATGGAGCGCAATACAGTTCATTTATAGACGAACTACAATCTTAATATTAGTATTTTAAATACCTAAGTAATGTCTACATAGTAGCGTTACAAATAAACTAACCACTATGACCGGCAGCTTATTATTTGATGCAATTGTTTTCCTGTTAGGCGCAATCATTTGTGTTTCTATTGCGAAAAAATTAGGACTTAGTTCTGTTATCGGCTACCTAATGGCAGGTGTTATTATCGGGCCCTATGTACTAGGTTTTATTGGTGAGGAAGGTCAAGATATTCTTCATTTTGCTGAGTTTGGTGTAGTAGTAATGTTATTCTTAATAGGACTGGAAATTGAGCCCAAGAATTTCTGGAATATGCGGAAGACTATTGCTGGTTTAGGCGGGCTACAGGTTGGAGCAACCATGGCGTTATCCTACCTCTTTTTTATACTATTAGATTTTGATTGGAAAGTGTCTTTGGTAATTTCTATGGCAGTAGCACTATCATCTACCGCAATTGCCATGCAGACTATAAAAGAGAAAGGGTTAATGGATACTACCTTTGGAAATTCTGCCTTTTCTATACTATTATTCCAAGATATCATCGTCATTTTTATGTTAGGTGCCATTCCGTTACTTTCAAATACAGATGCGGTGGCAAATACCGAAACCCATGAGGCAAGCAGCAATCTCTTAGATGGTTTACCTATGGGTTACCAAACACTCGCAATTATAGTATCAGTGGCATTAATTATTGGTGCAGGCCAGTATTTAATAGTACCAATGTTAAGAAAAGTTGCACAGACAGGGGTACGAGAACTATTAATAGCATCTGCACTATTAATAGTATTCAGTATTTCTTTTTTAATGGAATATGTAGGACTATCGCCTGCTTTAGGAGCTTTCTTAGGTGGGGTAGTGCTATCTAATAGCGAATATAAACATGAGCTAGAAAGTACCTTAGAGCCCTTTAAAAATCTACTATTAGGGTTGTTTTTTATTGCCGTTGGGGCATCAATCAACTTTGTAGTTATTGCCAAAATGCCATTGACCATTGGCGGAATATTAATTGCCGTAATATTAATTAAAGCATTGGTTCTATTTGCTATAGGTACGGTGTTTAAAATGAAACTTGATCAGAAACTATTATTAACCTTTGGCTTGGCACAAATTGGTGAATTTGCCTTCGTACTACTTTCGTTTGCATTTGAATTGAATATTCTAGAACAAGAACAGATGGATATTTTATTGGTAATTACTGCATTAACAATGTCGCTAACACCAATTATAAGTATCATAAACGAAAGATTAATTCTTCCAAGAATAGGAACTAAAGAATCCATAAAACGACCTATGGATCATATCGCCAAATCGCAGAATGTTATTTTAGTTGGGTTTGGGCATTTTGGAAGTACCGTTGGTCGCTTTCTAAGGTCTCATGGTATTGAAGCTACTATTCTAGATCAAGATTCTAACCGCGTTGACTTTCTTCGTAAAATGGGGTTTGAGGTCTATTACGGTGACGCCACACGAATAGATTTATTAGAATCTGCAGGTATTGCACAGGCTAAAATTTTAATATGTGCTATTGACAACCCTAGTGTTACCAAAGAAATTACAAAAATGGTAAAAGAAAAATACCCGCATGTTGAGCTCATGATCAGAGCGCAAAATAGAAATGATGCTTACGAATTATTGAATATGGGTATGGAGAATATTTACCGTGAATCTTTAGATACTTCACTTTCGTTAGCAAAAGATGTTTTGAGCAAGCTTGGTTTTAGAAAATATACCTTAAACCAACAGGTACAGAATTTCATTAAATATGATGAAACAAGTTTAAGAAAATTGGCTGCAGAACCTAAGCAAGGTGAAAATTATATATTTAAGGTCAGAAAAGAATTAGAGGAGCAAGAGAGATTACTTAACGAAGATTTTAAAAGAGGTATTGTAGAATACGATAATCATTGGGATAGTGAGTCTATAAGAAAAGTATTAGAAGACCAACAAAAGGACAATCCATCATAAAGTAATACTCAATTTTTCATTTGCTCAAAACAGTGGGTTTTATACTTCTATAAAATTCAAAGATTCGTAGATAGAATTCCCCTATTGGTCTATTTCTACTTCATTTGTGGGTTTTCAAATTAAACCACTACAACAATTACATGTCTAAGTATTGAACGTAATAATAAAAGTTTAACCTTTTAAATTTAAAACGATGAAAACAAATACTAAAACATACGTAGTACTAGGTTTATTTTTAGTGGCATTTGCATTGCCAAGTACAGCACAAACACGTAAAAAGACAGCAACAAAAACAACGACTACAAGAACCACAACTGTTACTAAAACTCCCGGTAGAGTTTCAAGTAAAAGAGTTCAATATAGAACACCTACAAAAAAAGTGGTTTCAGTAAGAACTGTTCCTAATAGATCTATTGTAAAGCATAATGGTCAAAATTACTACTACGCTAATAATAGATACTATACGCAATCTCGTGGTAGATATATTGCTATTGCACCAAAAATTGGGTTTAGAATACAAAGCTTACCTCCAAATTATGCAAGGGTTCGTTTCAATAACCATTTGTATTTTAATGTTGGTGGTACCTTCTATGTTGAAGCTAATTCTGGATACGAAGTTGTAGATCCTGAAATTGGTACGGTGGTTAGCGAATTACCTGATGGCTATGAAAAAGTTACTATTGATGGTTTTACCTATTATGAATACTCTAATATACTGTATGAAAAAATACAAGTAAATGGCTCTAGAGCTTATGAAGTTGTTGGGATCATTGACATGGAATAACATATAATTTAGTTTTAAAAATGCAATGGCTTACGAAGAAATTCGTAAGCCATTTTTTTATTGTATAGTATATAACATGATATTGGTTAGGTTTCGAAAAAACGGAATTACTTACTTTTACAAAGGTTACCAGAATACATTTCTGAATCCGCTAAACCTTTTAAAATGCCTTCAATTAATCAATTTATTATAGTTTTTACACTCCTATTTATAGGTCCTGTTGGTTTTTTAAACAAAGATGTAGAGCCCATAAAAAACACATTTTACTTTGACATTATACATAAAGACAATGTAATTGGTAGTTTAAAGGCTTCAAAGACTATTAAAGAATCTAAAGTTCATTACCAAAGTGTAACTACTATAAACACTAGGGTCATCAAAGAAATAGATGTAAATTATTTGTACAATGTCACCTATGAAAATAACAAATTAAAAAGGGCAAATGTTCTTATAGATGTTAATGATAAACCCTATGCCGACATTCTTACCAATTGGGAAATAGATTATTACCAAGTTTCAAAAAATGATAAAAATGAGTTAGTGGTAGAAGAAGATATCAAGTATGCTACCATATTGCTATATTTTGATGAACCAATAAATATAAAACGGTGCTATTCTGAACAGGATGGAAGTTTTAATACGATTATACCTTTAGGCAATCATTCATATAAAAAGATAAATGCTAAAAACAATGAGAATATTTATCACTATAAAAATGGATTTTTGGAAAAAGCGGAAATCAATGGAGGAGTGATAAAATTTGACATTGTTGCTCAAAAATGATTATTTTAAAGCGTAATAAGAACATTAATTATGATAAATACTGGATTAGTACTATCAGGCGGAGGTATTAGGGGTGTAGCTCATATTGGAGTAATCAAAGCCTTAGAAGAACACGGTATTTACGCAACTCATATATCTGGTACAAGTGCCGGTGCTATAGTTGGTGCCTTATATGCCGGCGGAGTAAAATGGGAAGATATTTTAGAGTTCTTTAAAGTAATTCCTATTTTTCATGCCAATAGATTCGCTCGTAATAAACCCGGATTTTTAGACACTGAGAAGTTTTACGATGAGTTTAAAAAATTCTTTCCAATAGATTCATTTGAATCATTACCTAAAGAACTATTTATTACGGCTACTGATATTATTAAAGGTGAATTAAAGATTTTTGACAAAGGAGAATTAATAAAACCTGTGCTTGCTTCTGCAACCTTCCCTGGGGTTTTTTCACCCATTAATATAAATGGATCTTACTATGTAGATGGTGGTGTCTTGAACAATTTTCCTATTGAGCCTTTGAAGCTATCATGCGATAAAATAATTGGTAGTTATGTTAACGCACTAAAGGCTATTAAAATAAAGGATTTAAAACATTCTTATAATGTATTGGAAAGAGCCTACAAAATAAAATCTGCCTCTGAATCTATTGCCAAATTTTCAGAATGTGAACTGATTATATCACCCGAAGAGCTCTGCGAATATGCCACATTTGATATGCGATCTATTGATGCCATTTTTGAAATTGGCTATAATAGCACAATTAATGCCTTAAAGAAACAGGGGCATTCAAAGTAATAAGAAGGCTTACTTTATATCTTCACATGACTAGCGCGTTCCATGAAATAATCTTCAAAACGTTCTAACTTAGGATGCATTTTCTCTGAATATATCACATACTGACATTTCATAATACTCTGCGCAACCGTAATCATTGCTGTATAGTCTGATTTTTGGATTAAAAAATCACCATCATCAATACTACATATTTTTAATTGTGAGGTACTTACACCATTTAATAAAAACAATTTGTGAAGGGTAGTAGGTGTAGTAATCAATATATCTATGCCTTCAAATATTTCTGATTTTTGAATATCAATATGCAGCTCTTTATAACTTGCATACACTCGTAATGAACAGTACTTAGTATACCTTAAAAATTCTTCGTAAAGTTCTAATACTTTTTCTTTGTTCTGAACTACAACAACAGCTCTAGGTGCATTACCTTCTGCCTTACATTTTAATTTTTGTAAGGTCGTCAAAATCAAGGTCGTTGATTTACCACTGCCTATTGGTGCCGTACAATATACGTTTGCACCACTTTTAATAATTGGAATACTTTTCTTCTGAAATGCTGTTGGCTCTTCTATAGAAAATTCTTCTAAAGTTTCAAGTATGTATGGGTTCAGTTTTTTAAAAGACATAATATGTTTTATAAAATTCTACGTTTGTTAAGAATATATAATTTTGCAAAGATACAGCCTACCAACGGGCTAGCCCTATTATAGCACTCTATTTTCTTATAACAAGAAAGCAAGACAATTTCTATGAATAAAGTATAAGAAAAACGCCAAGCATAATACCCGCTAGCGGTACAAGCTTTTTACGCTTATTCTGTTCCTTGAAGATGAAACCGCCGACGACTACAGCAATCAATATTTGGCTCCGCTTGATAGCAGATAGTAGCATAATCAATGCATCTGGATCTTGTAGTGCTTTAAAATAGAAGTAGTCTGCTGTTTGCAATAAAATCCCCACCATTGGTATCGTCCATCTCCATTTAAAAGTACCCTTTAAATTAGGGTTAGTAGATCGTGTAATAAGAACGACCAACCCAATGATCAACATTGTATAAGTACAAAACCAAAATTGAAGGGTAGGAGGGTTCAACGCTAAACTTTGTATCAAAAACTTATCGTACAAACCACTTGAAGCTCCTAAAAAGGTTGCGCCTATAATAGCATATATCCACTTATTATTCTTAAAGTTTATACCTTCTTTTTTTCCGATTTTAGAATATAGAAAAACAGAAAATATGATTAAAAAGAAACCGATCCACTGCAGAAAATTGGGGCGTTCTTGATAGATTAAAATCGCACCAATAAAGGTGAAAAATGGACCAGCAGAACGTATTGGTGTTACAATAGTAATTGGCAAGTGTTTCAAAGCTTGATATGCCAATACCCACGACGAAGCCATAATCATAGATTTGATGAAAATGAAGCCGTGTGTCTTCAATGAAATATCTGACACAAATAAACCAATTGCTTCTAATTCTTCAGGATAATACTTAGACCCAAAAAAGAGCGGCAAAAACAATAAGAAACCGGTTATTAAAGTACCCAACAGTACAGAAAAGGCATCATTGCCTTGTACCGCATGTTTCTTACATAAGTTGTGTAATCCTAAAAAGAGTGCTGCTATAAGTCCGAGGTACATCCACATAATGCGCGCGAAGATATTGGTTTTTGACTGTTCTGACTTAAAGAATTTAAAATCAAATGCCCTTTATAATTGGCTATGCCAAATAAAAAAAGGGCTGTCTAAATTAAGACAACCCTTTTTTAAATTTATTAAACTTTGATTAGTAAGCCATTTTCACAATCTTCTGTGCATCTTCTGGCATTAAAGCTTGACGCTCACCTAATTTCCATCCGCGGTCTGTAAAACGTTTAGCGATTTCTTCAGCCGTACCTTCATAATCTTTGGTATAATCAGACAACTTGGTGTCAATACCTAATTCGTGAAAGAATGCCTCGGTTTTTTCTATTGCAGCGTAAGCCTTATCGTCGATGCTACCTTGGGTAATATTCCAAACACGTTCACCGTATTGCGCTAGTTTTTCTTTCTTAGCTTCGAAATTATACTTATAATGACTTGGTGCAATCACTGCTAAGGTACGTGCATGATCTATACCGAATAATGCTGTTAGCTCATGACCCATCATATGTACTGCCCAGTCACCCGGAACTCCTTTTTGAATTAGTCCGTTTAATGCCATAGTACAACTCCACATAAAATCTGCAGCTGGTTTATAGTCCGTTGGATCTTTTAATACTTTTGGTGCCACTTCAATTAGCGTTTGCAAAATACTTTCTGCAAATCTGTCTTGTAACAATGCATCTATTGGGTATGTCATGTATTGTTCTAATACATGTGTAAAAGCATCCGTAATTCCGTTTGCTAATTGACGCTGAGGAATTGAACTAATAACTTGAGGGTCTAGAATAGAGAACTCTGGAAACAAGCCTGGTCCGCCCATTGCTAGTTTCTCTTTTGTTTCCGCTCTTGTGATTACTGCTCCTGAATTCATTTCTGAACCTGTTGCAGGTAAAGTTAAAACGGTACCAAAAGGCATTCCTTTTTTTGTTCTAATGTTTTTCGTTAAAATATCCCAAGGGGTAGCTCCGTCATATACTGCTGCGGCTGACAAGAATTTTGTTCCGTCTATAACAGAACCACCACCAACAGCTAATAAATAGGTAATTTTTTCATCTTTAATAAGCTGTAAAGCTTCCAACAAGATTGCGTACTCAGGGTTGGCTGGTATACCACCAAATTCAACGACCTCTATGCCTGACAATGCAGTCATAACTTGATCGTAGATTCCGTTTTTCTTAATACTACCGCCACCGTATAGCATAAGTACTTTAGCATCTTCAGGTATTTCTTGATTTAATTTATCTATCGTATCCTTACCAAAAATAATTTTAGTAGGATTCTTAAATTCAAAATTGTTCATTTTCTTTTTCTTTTTAATTTTTATTCTTCACTTGCATTAATGACCGTTTATTCAATAACAGTTACCAATTCTTCCATTGGTTTTCTAACCTTTACTAAATTTACCAACCAATCTTCACTTTCATTTCTATACCCCAATGGTAATAGCACTGCACTGCGTAATCCTTTTTCGCGTAAGCCTAAAATTTTGTCTACAGCAGCCGGATCAAAACCTTCTATAGGTGTAGCATCTACTTCTTCAAATGCCGCAGCAGCAATGGATTGAGAAAATGCAATATAAGCTTGCTTAGCAGCATGATTAAAGTTTTCTTCAGGGTCTTTCTGAGGATACATATCTAACAACATTTTGCGATAATTTTCCCATCCTTCGTTTTTAAAACCACGTATTTCATTGGTCAAATCGAACATATAATTGATTCTATCTTCTGTATAATTATCCCATGCTGCAAAAACCAATAGGTGAGAACAATCTGTAATCATAGACTGGTTCCAAGCTACAGGTCTAATCTGTTCTTTAATATCTTGATTTTTAACCACTATAATTTCAAACGGTTGTAATCCACTAGAAGTAGGAGCAAGGCGGGCTGCCTCTAAAATACGTTCTACTTTATCTTCGGCTACCTTTTCTCCATTCATTGCCTTAGCGGCATATCTCCAATTTAATTTATCTAATAATTCCATTTTAATTTTTCTATTTTAAGTTGCGTTTTGCTAATTGTTCTATATCGTTTGATGTTATGATAACATCGGTATTACTCGTTGTATTTGCTAAATTCAACATTGCTTGCGCAATGCTTTCTGCATTAATTATTTTATACTTTTTAAGCGGACCAATAAATAGTGGCTGAATGGCTTTGAATAGTACCAACCCTATTTTTTCTAAAATCCTTCGTTCTTCCCTATCACCTCCAATTAATGAGGGTCTTAGTATAGAAGTATTTGGAATGCCTTGGTTGACAACATCTTGCTCCATTTCTCCCTTAGTTCTATTATAGAACACACTACTTTTTTTATTCGCGCCCATTGCAGACACTACTAAATAAGTTGGGATACCGTTTTCCTTCGCTAATATTGCTGCAGCTACAGGAATACCGTAATCAATGTTTTTATACATTGTTTTATCTGGAGTCTTCTTCGCTGTGGTACCTATACAACAGTACACTTCGTCTGCCGTAAAATCATTTTTGAAATGTTCTAATTCTAAAAGATTACCAATATACTGTTGCACTTTGTTTGGTAGCCCTTCTATTCTAGATCTAGAAAATAATTTAATCGTTTCGTACCTGTCATCAACTAGTAGTTTTTCTAACAATAAACCACCCGTTAAACCGGAAGCCCCTAAAATAATTGCCGTCTTTTTCATATTAGTTACAAACTTTTATACTACTCCATGCTGCTTGGTATGCTTCCTCTAATTCTTCTTTATCCATTTTTACAGAACCACGATTCTGAGTAATCATAAGAAAAGAAAGCGGATTAATTGCATATGCATACAACATGTAATCTGACAAGGGCTTTATAATTCCTTCTTTTTTGCCGCGTGCCCATAAATCGAGTAGCGGTTGTAGATGCTTAATACCCTCTTGTCTACTTTCTTCATCTATCATTGGTGTATTATCGCATTGTGCAAGAAACATGGCATTTGCGCATTCTTTAAGTTTAAACTCAGCAATACGTTTCCAAATCACCTCAAAACCCTCTTCAACCGGCATGGTGTCATTATATGTCGCAAATGCATATGCCGTGTAGCTCGCTTTAACCTCTATATAGGTCTTGTTCACTAAATCTTGCTTATTTTCAAAATAGAGATATATAGTCGCTGGGGACACACATGCCATTTTTGCAATCTTGCTCATGGGTGTGGCATGAAAACCGTCATTGTTTACCAACTCAATGGTGGCATTTATCAATGCGTTTCGTTTGTCTATACTTTTTTGAAGTGCTGCCATTTTTATTATATCAGAGTACAAAGATATAGAAAATGAACGTTCATTCTTTTTTATTAACAGAACTTTAATTTGAAAGGAAGAAATAGTAGTTAAAAAAGAATAATATCCTTATAAAATCTAAGAACATTCTGCAGACATGGTATTTCTTATTTCTATAACTTTAAAGAATAGTAAAAAGGTAGTTCCTAAGTCCTTTTCAATTTTATAATGAATCTCTTAATTTGTTATTCTAAATAACTATACTAAATGTATAAAATTCTATCGTTAGATGGCGGCGGAAGCTGGGCTATTATTCAACTACTTACGCTTAAAGATAGATATGGTAATATAGAAGGTCGCGAGATATTGAAAAAATTTGACCTTGTTATTGCCAATTCTGGCGGAAGTATTGTTTTAGCGGCTCTTGCAGAAAATTATACTTTAGATAAGGCTATTTCTCTTTTTAAAGAAAAGCAAAATAGAGAGCAAATTTTTCATAAGAACTCTTTTAAAGATCGTTATTTTCCTGTGGATTATTTGGGACTTTTTAATGCAGGATTTGGACCAAAATATAGTGCTACCAAAAAAAAGGAAGCTTTTGAAAATCTATTTCCAGAGATTGATAAAATTCAGATGGATGAGCTGCCAACTCTTATTGGCAAAGAATCACTAAAAATTGTAGTTGCAACATATGATGCGTTAAATAACAGAGCCAAATTCTTTAAATCGTTTTCAACAAATCCTAATGAGTATGATTCTGTTAAACTTACCCAAGCTATAAACGGATCATCTAACGCTCCCGTTCAATATTTCGATTTTCCAGCGCGATTTAAAGCGAAACAAAGTGAAATATATTATGAGTTATGGGATGGCGCCTTAGGCGGATTCAACAACCCTATTTTAGCCGGAATCATAGAGGCTTATAAACTAGGAGTAGACTTAAAAACCATTCAAATTATATCTCTTGGAACAAGTAATTCGTTAATGTCATTAGATGCGAAGAAAAACTTTTGGGATTGGAAACAGATTGCATTAATTTTTAGAAGAAAGAAATTTGCTTTCTCTAAATGGAAACCGCAATTCAATTTCTTTAAAGAAACGGTTCTTCATCAAGCAAAAACTATTTTATACCAACCACCAGATACTGCCAACTATATTGCCATGATGTTTTTGCAGGTAGCTACGGGTAAATTACTTAACGAGCAAATTATACGCCTATCGCCATTAATTCATTATGACGAACAAACTGATGAATCAATAACACCACTAGTTCAAGAGTTGTACAAGTTAGATATGGACCTCACTAAAGATGAAGAAATTAATACATTGATTAAATGTTTTGATGCTTGGAAAAGCGGGAAGTTGTACAATCAGCCTATAGAGTTTAAAGTGGAGCGTAATAATGATTTATCGCTTATTAAAGGGGATAAATGGTACCATGATGGCATGGATAGGTGGAAGAGTTGGGAAAATATTGAATAATCTCCACATTAAAAATTCTCTACTTAGAACTGATATTCTTTATAAATATTCAGCTTTGCTATCGTAATAAAGTTTATCAATGCTTTTACCTATTTTTGAGAAACTAGATAACTCAACACCATGACACTAAAACAACAACTCTACATCATTACTTTTTTGTTTACATTACCACTTATAGCTCAAGAAAGTAGCCCTTCTGAAGTATTTTGGAACACTTTAAAATCTCATTGCGGTAAGGCATACGAAGGTAGTTTGGCTTTACCTGAAGAAGATGAAAGTTTTGGAGGCAAAAAACTTGTAATGCATGTTAGAGCCTGCAGTGATAACGAAATTAAGATTCCGTTTTATGTGGGTGACGATAAATCTAGAACATGGGTAATAAATAATGATAATGGCATTCTTACTTTAAAGCATGACCATAGACATGAAGATGGTACTGAAGATGATGTAAATTTTTACGGCGGTACGGCTAGTAATGCGGGTAAAGAAGATATTCAGTTTTTCCCTGCTGATGTTGCTACTCAAAAAATGATACCTGGTGCTGCTACCAATGTTTGGTGGATAACCATTGACGATACTACTTTCACATATAATCTAAGAAGATTAGGTACTGATCGCGTCTTTAAAGTAGTAATGGATATCACTAAGCCAATTACTGAACCAGAAGCTCCATGGGGTTGGATAGACAAGTAATATTGAATAACTACATAATATATTATTAGTTATTTCACTGTTTTTCAGTGAGTCTATCACCTTTAGCTATTTTATATCACTAATAATCATATTGATGTTACTACCAAATACATTGCTATGATGTTTTTGCAAGTAGCTTCTAGGAAATTACTTACCTAGTAAATTATAATCTTAACGCCTTTAATTCAAATTGATGAACAAACTGATGAATCAACAATTCCTTTGGTTCATCAGTTTGTATAAGTTAGCTATGGACCTCATTAAAGTTGAAGGAATTTAAACATTGATTAAATATTTCGATGTCTGGAAAGCGGGACATTTATATAATTAGCCTATAGAGCTCAAGTAGAAAGCTTTAATGATTTATCGCTAATTAAAGGGGATATATGGTACAAAGAAGTAGTGAATAGGTGGAGAAGCTGGCAGAAAAAATAAAGTCAATTTATTTTATTCTACGCATTGTTACTATGCTTTTTTTATGTTAAATTTAACAAAATATAAACATTATCTTTAAACCAGAACATAAATATTTAACACTAAACACTATATTAATATGAAGAACACGATTAAAAAAACGGGCAAAATTTTAGCCTTAGGTTGTACATTTGGCGCAATGCTATTTACTTCTTGTACCGAAGATAAATTGGCATCTGATGTAGAAGAAACACAAGAAGTGAAATCTTTAGAAATCAAATTAAAAGCGCCCACCAATACACCAATTATTATAGATGATCTTGGCGTTACTAATTCACAAACAGAAAAATCTAGTAATGCCACTAAAGGTCGATACAATATTACCTTAAAGTATTTACTACCACCTACAGAAAGACAAGTGGAAGTATTTGAAGCTGCAGCGGCACGATGGGAGCGTATTATTATTAAAGATGTACCAGATGTTAGTGGTCCTATACCTTCTGCTTTTGAAGGTTTTCCAGATATTGATACTATTGATGATTTGGTTATAGAAGTTGCTTTAGCACCAATTGACGGACCAGGTGGTATTTTAGGACAGGCAGGTCCGCAGTTCGTAAGAACCGAAGATTTTCTATCATTAACAGGAGTAATGTTCTTTGATGTTGAAGATTTAGATTTTCTGGAAGAAATTGATTTGTTCGAAGAAGTAATCGTTCATGAAATGGGTCACGTTTTAGGCGTAGGTACTCTTTGGAATACAGCTCCTTTCGGATTTGATAGAACCCTAAGAGCAGGTCCTGATAGCAACCCATACTTTACAGGTAAAAATGCCAATGTATTTTGGAATGCTGAAGGTGGAACTAATGAATTACCTATTGAGAACATGGGTGGTCCTGGTACTGCTTTAGGTCACTGGAGAGAAGCTACTCTAAATAATGAACTAATGACAGGATTCTTAAATCTTGGAGAAAACCCATTAAGTAGAATAACTGCTGGATCAATGAGAGACCTTGGTTACGGTTCTGCTTCTGTTGGCGAGTCTTATGACTTACCACGTGGTACAGAAGGTGTTGATATTAATGATCTTGGTGATTTTGGCACTGCTGAAAATCAAGGTTTAAATATTGCTAAAATGGAAGTTTTACTTGGAGTTAGAGGTTTTGTAAATGCTAAAAAATAATACCTAAGTATTTTAGCTTCTTACTAACATACAATCATTACTACTATAAAGCTTGCATCAAAGAAATTTGTTGCAAGCTTTTTTTTATTTAATCCTGATTAATACTCATTACTCTGCAATCTTCCAAATCACTTTAATTGTAACCTTTAGCCTTTAATACCCTCGCCTAGTAAAACTGTAGCTATCTTTGCCAAAAATAATTTTATGTCAAGGCAGTTTTCAGATTTAGGAATCAATAAAGAAATTCTACAAAGTTTAGAAGAGTTACAAATTACTGTTCCTACAGATATACAACTAAAAAGCATTCCTGTTGTCTTAAAGAAAAAAGATGACCTTGTTGCATTAGCAAAAACAGGTACGGGTAAAACCGCTGCTTTTGGCTTGCCATTACTACAGATAATAAATACAGAAAACACAGCCGTACAGGCCGTTATTTTAGCGCCAACAAGAGAATTGGCCCAGCAGATACATGAGAACCTAATTTCGTATGCGAAACATAGTCCGGCGATATCTATAGCAGCGGTATGTGGTGGTATACCTATAAAACCTCAAATAGAACGTTTAAAAACGGCAACGCATATTATTGTTGCTACACCTGGTCGATTAGTCGATTTGGTAAAACGTGAAGCTATAGACATTAAAAATTTAAAATACCTGGTTTTAGACGAAGCGGATGAAATGGTGACTGCTTTGAAAGAAGATTTGGATACCATAATCGAAGGCATTCCAAAATCTCGCCGTACGTTATTATTCACTGCTACCATGTCTGGCGCAATAAAACAGCTAGTTCAAAATTACATGTCTAAAAATGTAGTTCATGTTGAGGCTGATATGTCAACACTTGGTCACCAAGGTATTGATCATAAATATGTAGTAGTAGAGCCTATTGAAAAATTAGATGTGCTTATGCATTTCTTGAATACCAAAGAAGGGCAGCAAGGTATTATTTTCTGTAAAACAAAAGCAGCAGTCAACAAATTAGCAAAAAACTTAGCTATCAATAAATTTTCATCTGGTGCTTTACACGGTAGTTTATCTCAAGGTATTCGTGATCGTATAATGGGTCAGTTTAGAGATGGACATATAGATATATTGGTGGCTACAGATTTGGCAGCTCGTGGTATTGATGTAAAAGAACTGGGGTACGTAGTTAATTATCATTTACCTGATACTTATGATGCCTATGTTCACCGAAGCGGTAGAACTGCTAGAGCAGGAGAGAAGGGACTTTCATTAACCATTCTACAAAAAGAGGAAGTAGCCGAAGTATTTGATTTTGAAAAGGAATTAGGTATTTCTTTCTCGAAATACCAAAAGGCAGATGCACAGAGTATAGAAGAGAACAACACATTGCTTTGGGCTAAAAAAATCTTTAAAACTAAACCTAATCGTGAAGTATCTGAAGAATTTAAAACTAAGGTAAGAACGATATTTCATCACTTGACCAAAGAAGAATTGGTAGAGAAAATATTAGCGAATTACCTAGCTCAAAATGCCAGTTTAAATATTAAACCAGAGGAACCGAAAAAGAAGAAATAATTATAAAAATCACTAGTAATCGTTATTGTTAACGACTTTTTACAGCATAAAAAAGCCGACTTATTAAGTCGGCTTTTTTATTTGATATATGGAAAGTTAGAGGTCTACAAATATGCTTTTAGCATTTCGTTTTGAGACTTGTTACGCAATTTACGTACAGCCTTTTCTCTAAGTTGTCTTACTCTTTCTCTGGTTAAGTCAAAAAGTTCTCCAATTTCACTTAAACTTTTAGGGTGACTTTCACCAATGCCATAATACAGCTTAATTATTTCGCTTTCTCTACTAGGCAATGTATTTAATGCTTGATTAAGATCAGTTTTAAGTGAATCCATCATCATACCTGCATCTGGTCTGTTTGCATCCTTAGAACTTACTACATCATATAAATTAGATGATTCTCCTTCTTGAAAAGGTGCATCCATTGATAAATGTTTGCCCGAGTTTTTTAATGCAAGCTTTACCTGCGTACTACTCATATCCAATTCTCTAGCTATTTCAGTAGTACTTGGTGGTCTTTGTAGAGATTGTTCCAAAGTAGAATACACCTTTTTGATTTTACTGATTTCACCAATTTTGTTCAATGGAATACGTACCATTCTAGATTGCTCAGAGATTGATGATAATATTGATTGTCTAATCCACCAAACAGCATAAGATATAAACTTGAAACCTCTGGTTTCGTCAAAACGTTTTGCCGCTTTTACCAAACCAATATTTCCTTCGTTGATTAAATCTGAAAGTCGTAATCCGCTACCTTGATATTGTTTTGCTGTAGAAACTACAAAACGTAGGTTAGCGTTTACTAAGGTATTTAGGGCATTTTGATCTCCTTCACGTATTTTTCTAGTCAGCTCCACTTCTTCATCTGCGGTAATCAAATCAATCTTTGATATTTCTTGAAAGTACTTTTCTAATGATTTAGTGTCTCTGTTTGTAATTTGCTTAGTGATCTTCAGTTGCCTCATATATTGTCTTTGTTTTTATCGTTGTTATAATGTAAACTATTTTTTAATGAAATCCTAATGAAATCAAGTATTTGCTGTAATTATTTTAATGAATTTTTAAAATCGTTTAATTAAATATAATATTTTATAGTAATTTGATGTTATTTTATCAAATCTCTAATATGTAGACAATAGTTATCCCTAGAAATCACTCCTTTAGAAAAAATCTCAAAATTCGAACTAACCATAACAAACCAAAATGAGAACAACCATCACATTCATTATCTTTCTTTTCTCTTCCACTTTTCTTTTTGCGCAAACTCCTGTACAATCCTATTTTGAATGGACAAACTTGCCATTCACAAAAGAAGAGTTAAGTGAACGTCGAGATAACTTAATGAGTATTTTAGAAGAGCAAGGCAAATCAGGAGTAATAGTTATACCTGCTAATGACGGATTTTCGTTCGGTGAAACGTTTAGACAGGCAGATGATTTTTATTACTTCACCGGTTTAGAATTACCAAATGCCATTTTAGTAATGAATGTTGCCAACCATTCGGTAACTATATATACTCCTGAACGAGATTTACGTTTTGAAAATGGTTCTAGGGTAAATGATTTTCCGGGTAGACCTTTATTGAACGATAAGAACATTACTGAAAAAACCGGAGTAATCCTCGCATCTATTGATGACTTTAAAGCTTTAATGGATACTGAAAGTAAAAAGGAAAATACGGTTTTAATTAATAATGGGCGACAAGGTGACATTGCGTATGCATCTGACGCATATATAGCTACCTATACTCCAGTACAAGTTTTGTTACAAGCCCTGAGCAATAAACATCCCAAACTGAAGCATGAAAATATATACGAGGCAGTTGCCAATGTACGTATGATTAAATCTGAAGCTGAAATTGAAATTATACGTAAGGCTGCTACAATAACAGTAAATGGTATTAAGCAATGTGCTACAAAGATAAAACCTGGTGTAGATGAGCGTTATTTAGAAGGTATTCTTGAAGGCGATTTTAAAATAAACGGATCTCAACGCTTAGCTTTTGGTTCCATCATTAAATCTGGACCTAATTCTCATTGGCCATGGCGAATATTAGCAACCCACTATAACCGTAGAAATAGAGTTATGGAAAATGGAGACTTAGTTATTTTTGATGTCGGTTGTGAGTATGAGCAGTATGTTAGTGATATCGGTAGAACCTTTCCCGTATCTGGTAAATTTACCGATAGACAGAAAGAGATTCTTGTCATGGAAACTAAAATAGCCGATGAAATAATTAAGTTTCTAAAACCCGGTATTACATTTAAAGAGATACAAACGCTTACTAATAGCATTATTCCTGCTGATGCAAAAAAGTATATGCAAGTAGGTTTATTCTTTGGTCATCATTTAGGTCTCTCTACCGGAGATCCTAATATATCTACCGCAGAATTAAAACCAGGTATGGTTTTTACAGTTGAGCCATGGTATTATAATCATGATGAAAACATATCAGTTTTTACTGAAGATATGATTCTTATCACTGAAGATGGCTGTGAGGTATTAAGTGCCGATTTGCCTAGAACTCCAGAAGATTTAGAGAGATTGATAAAGGGCTAGATATCTATTTATTAACGTTTAGAATACTATTAACGGACGTAATAACTAACTATACAAGGTATTGTCATGCGATATTACATGCTTTTTCACCTTGTTCTGAAACTCTTGCGGAGTTTGTTCTGCGTGTTGTTTAAAAAAGCGACTAAAATAGGAATGATCTTTAAAGTCTAGGTTATAAGCAATTTCCTTTATTGTACTCTCACTATGTATAATCTGTCTTTTAGCCTCTAAAATTAATCGGTCATGAATTAATTGTACTCCGGTCTTATCTAGTTTTTCTTTCAATATCTGATTCAATCGTTTTGCGCTAATACCCAATTGCTCTGCATAGAATTTGGCATTACGCTCTTCTTTATAATTGTTTTCAAGCAAAAGCATAAACTCATAAACGCGCTTTTCATTTATATCTTGAAGGGTAAAATGTTGTTCTTTTAAATGTATCAACTTTAATAGAAAGACTTTCAAAAGTGCTTTGACCATAATTAAGTTAACAGTCTCTTTATTGTAGTCATCCTTCAATAATTGTAAAACGGTCGCCAATCCTTTACTGGTTTCTTCATTCACCTGTAAACAAGAAAACTCTCCTTGAATATTAAATATTCTAAAAACATCTAACAAAAACTCTTTTAAATCGCCTTCTAATAATTCTTGCTTAAAGGAAATAAGCACGCCGTTTTTACCTGCTTTGTTCAATTGATGAACTCTGTGTGGCGGAATCAAATAGATCCAATCTCCTTTTAAGGTTTGAAAATCATGTTGTGGCTCATGAAGTGCATCCTCATTAACCAACCAAACGATTTCATAGAAATCTCTTCTCGCAGGGTCATTTAAATAGGATGGAGGACAGTTTCCTAAATCTTTAATGTATAAAACTTGATCACTCAGCATAATTCAATTTTTTTTAGCACTTCAATAGTCATTTTCAATAAGTAATTATTACATGTTATAATTCAGTCATTTCCAAAATGTACCACAAAAATAGAAAATAATACCAATGATATTTGTGTTATGGGCAGATTGTACCACACATCTATCAAATTGTATAAGTATTAGGATAAGTACGGCTATAACTTTGTACTCGAATTAATGAAGCAGTAAAAAATTACACAGTAATTATGGAAAATTTACTTGAAAACAAAGATACCCAGTTGGTTGAAAGTGCTATGAATATCATTATAAATGAGCACATAAAACTAGTACATGCCATAAATTATGATGAAGTAGCTGCACTGATTCCTATTATAACCAATGCCAAGCAAATTTTTATAATGGGTGCTGGTAGAACAGGGCTAATGATGAAAGCCGCCGCTATGCGTTTAATGCACTTAGGCTATAATGTTCATGTAGTAGGCGAAACCACTTCACCAGCAATTACAGAAGGTGATGTGTTGATTGCAGGTTCTGGATCCGGTACAACTGGCGGTATTGTAAATGCTGCAAAAACTGCGAAGAAAGTTGGTGCAGATGTAGTATGCATAACTACTAATGGAAATTCACCTTTGGCTAATTTATCTAAACAAACAGTATTAATACCTGCTGCACAAAAACAAGAGCGTGACGAAAATGTATCTAAACAATATGCAGGTAGCCTTTTTGAACAATCGTTGCTTTTGGTTTTCGATGCTTTAATACAAACGCTTTGGGATCTTGACGGTAGTTCTGCTTCTGAATTATGGGAGCGTCATGCGAATATGGAATAATTACAAATAGAAATACAGATATAAATTAAGAACATTTTAAATAACATATTATGGCAAAATTACAAGTAGCAATAGATTTATTAAATATTGATGACGCTATTGCATTAGCAACCAAAGTTGCTCCGTATATAGATATTATTGAGTTAGGTACACCGCTTATTAAAAGTGAAGGTTTAGCAGGTATTAGAAAGATGAAAGATGCTTTTCCTGATAAATTAGTACTGGCTGATTTTAAAACTGCAGATGCTGGTGAGCTAGAAGCTAACATGGCTTTTGGTGCTGGTGCAGATTATATTACAGTATTAGGTGCAACGGGCGATTCTACAATTGCAGGTGCTGTCAAAGCAGCAAAAGCACACGGTAAAGGTGTAGTTGTTGATACCATTGGCGTAAAAGATAGAGTAAAACGTGCTAAAGAAGCTATTGCTTTAGGTGCTGAGTTCGTAGAATTGCATGCTGGTTTAGATGAGCAAGCTGAAGACGGATACTCTATTCAAGTACTAATTGATGAAGCAACTAGAGCAGGAGTGGCAGTTTCGATTGCAGGCGGTGTTAATTTAAGCAGTATTACCGCGGTTAAAAACTCTGGAGTAACGGTTGCAGTAGCTGGTGCAGCTATCTATGGTGCAGAAGATCCTGCTAAAGCTGCCAAAGAATTACAAGCATTGGCAATGGCTTAAGTAGTAGAAGGCAATAGTTACACTTTTACAGCAACACAAATCCTCATTATTTTAATGGGGATTTGTTGTTTTATACCACTATCGATATTTATACATTAAAATATTTAAAATCCAAAATCAACTACAACCAAAAAATCCTATCTAAAATATTATTAGATAGGATTTAAAGTATCATTACTTAAAGTATTACTCGTAGAATTTAGAAACCTCAACCAATGATTTTCTTTCAATATCTGGCACATATGTTGGTGTCTTTGGGTAACCAACTGGCAACAGTAAAAATGCGCGTTCATTACTTGGCCGACCCAATAGCTTTGCTAGAAAGTTCATAGGACTTGGAGTATGTGTTAGTGTAACCAATCCGGCATTGTGTATCGCTGTAATTAACATCCCTGCAGCAATACCCACAGATTCGTTTACATAATAATTTTTAACTTTTTCACCATCGGTATCTATATCATGTACTTTTTTGAAAATGATTATAAGCCAAGGGGCATCTTCTAAAAACGGTTTGTACATATTCGTGCCCATTGGTTCTAAATCTTTCAACCAACGTTCGCTCATTCTACTTTCATAGCTTTCTTTCTCTTCTGCTTCAGCGGCTTCTCTAATCTTTGTTTTTAATTCTGAGTTAGATACCGCACAAAAGGTCCATGGTTGTTTATGCGCACCTGATGGTGCTGTAGAAGCCGTTTTAATCAACATTTCTATCACTTCTTTTGGAACAGGTGTATCTGCATATTCCCTAACCGATCTTCGCTCATCTAAAAGATTATAAAAAGCCTCGCTCTGTTTTATAAGTTCATCTTGAGACAAGGCATTTTCTTTATAAAGTACATGCGTATGTCCGTTTACAGATATATGAGATTCGGTTGCCATTTTTTTGAGTGTTATTTAAATTTCTATTTCTACTCTCAAAGATATTGCTTTTTTAAAGTAACATTTAATACGGTTGTTTTAATCATTGAAACAATAATTATGAACTAGTTTAAGTGAGAACCTAATTCAATTACCTCCAAACATCTTACGTTCACTGAGAGCTACTCTAAAGCCACTTAAAGTTAACATCTTGCTTTTGCATTAGCGCTAAGTTTGAAACCATAATAGACAATAGCAATTAAGTATGAGATATTATTTTCAAGTAATGATGGTTTTAGTAATGGCAACCAGCCAAGCCCAAAACTCAGAAGACAACATTAATTATAGTAGTTTTATTACGGACGAAAATGTTCACGTACAACTAAGCACGTTTGACCAAGCCACAATGCTTACCATGCTACATAAGGGCTTTTATGTTTATTTTGATGTTAAGGGTAAAAGAAAAAAGAATGTGGCTATACAGTATCCTATAAACATTGCACCTCCTGAAAGACCAAATAGAAACGAAAGAAATAATGGAACCCGAGAAGAACTAGAAGAGGAGCAAAGAGTTCCTGATATTGCCACACTGCTAGCCGAAATGCCAAAAATTGGGGAATATACCAATCTAGATTATGAACAAGAATTCCATTTAGACTTAAACCAATTAGGAGTTTCTATTACCTACGTTTATAATGAAGAAAACAAAGAGCTTCAATACGAACTAATCATTCCGAAATATAAAATTAGCGATGCTAACTTATCTAAACTATCCATTGGTATCGTAACACCTAAAAGGGAAAAAGAATCTAAAGATAAAGATTCAAACATCAGTTTTGGCGGTGGTGGTCAAGGCGGTGGAGGTGGTGGTAGAGGAGGACAAGGAGGTCAAGGCGGCGGTGGTCGCGGCAGATCTCAAGGTGGACCATCACCACAAAATGATAGACCAGAAGAAACGACTATAGATATTTGGTTTAAGGCAGACATAGGTTAAATGGACTGTTTAACGTTTTAAAATCAATAATTATTAACTCACTAATAGCTTTAATCCCTAAAATATACAGTTATAAATGATGATTCGAAAAATGTTCTAAGATTCCGTCAACGATACGTGTAAAATGCTTCTTTTCTTACTATTTTAATTTTCATGGAAGATAGAAGTACGTTTATACGAACTGAAATACTAGCAGGTATTAGTTCATTTTTAGCAACATTTTATATCATCATTGTAAACCCATCAATTCTTTCTGCTTCCGGAATGCCCTTTTCTGCAGCGGTAACCTCAACGGTACTTGTTTGTGCCTTTGGTAGTATTATGATGGGATTATATGCAAAAAATCCCTTTATTATCGCACCGGGCATGGGTTTAAATGCCTTTTTTACCTATACCGCCGTATTAGGCTTAGGTTTAAGTTATCAAGCTGCCTTAGGTGCCGTTTTCTGGGCAGGTATTTTATTTCTAATCCTAAGTGTTCTTAAAGTCAGGGATAAGATTGTACTTGCCATACCACACTCCCTAAGATTTGCCATTGCTGCCGGTATCGGACTTTTTATTTCTTTTATAGGTTTCCAAAATGCAGGTTTTATTATTGACGATAAAGCAACCTTAGTTGGTCTGGGTTCACTTAAAGACCCTATGTGTCTTACTTTTTTAGTCGGACTAATCATTACTGCCATATTAATAGCTAAAAGGGTTACGGGAGCTATGATTATAGGTATAGTATTAACTACTATTCTTGCCTGACCAATTGGCAGATGGTGGGGAGATGCCTCTCTTGTAAATTATGGCATCCCTACTATTGTTAATTACTCAGGAGTTTTCTCAATGCCAGACTTCAGCTTATTATTCAAAGCTGACTTATTAGGTTCTATTAAATATGCATTTTTACCAGTAATCTTTGTATTTGCTTTTACAGATTTATTCGATAGTCTTTCTACATTCGTGGGTTTATCAGAAGCATCTGGCTATAAAGATGAAGACGGAAATCCAAAAAATCTTAAAAAATCTTTAATGGTAGACGCGGTTACCACCATATTTTCAGGTTTGGTAGGCACGAGCTCAGGTACTGCGTATATAGAGTCTGCTGTTGGTATTCGCGAAGGTGGTAAAACGGGACTTACAGCAATTACTGCCGGCATTCTTTTCTTACCATTTCTATTCTTCTCTCCATTGTTATCCATAGTTCCAAGTATAGCTAGTTCTATTGCATTGGTTTTAGTAGGTTCTTTTATGATGAAACCGTTAACTAAAATTGATTGGAATACAGCAGATGAAGCTATTCCGGTTTTCTTTACCATGATACTAATGCCATTAACGTACAGCATAACCACAGGAATCATTTTTGGTTTTCTAACATATACCTTACTAAAACTCTTTGTTGGTAAGAAATCAGAAATAAACCCAGTGTTATTAATTATAAATGCATTATCAATTCTTTACCTATGGCTATAAGACACTATCTAATTTTTCTAATGCTATTTGCTTTATGCGGAGTAAAAGCCCAACGTATTGCAATTATGGGCGCGATGGACGAAGAAATAGAACTTCTAAAGGGGCAATTAGAGAACAAAGAAGAAATAGAGAAAAACGGAATTATATTCTACACCGGTAAACTTAAAAACAAGGAAGTTGTTCTTCTAAAGGCTGGTATTGGAAAGGTAAATGCGGCATACAGTACTGCAATACTTACTACTCACTTTAAACTTAATGCGCTGATTTTTACTGGTGTCGCTGGCGGATTGCACCCAGATATACTACCAGGTGATATTGTTATTGCCGATAGTTTGGTTCAATATGATTTTGGGCAATTACAGAATGATGAATTTATAACATGGCCAACACGAAATCTTATTAAGAATACTAAAAACCCGGTATTTCTCTCTGTAGATAGCACCTTACTTCATACAAGTAAAATAGTCTCTAATACTATTCAACTAAAGGCATTTAAAAACAGAGTGCCTAAATTCTATATAGGGACAATTGCTACTGGTGATACTTTCGTAAGCGATGCTATGAAGGCTAAAGCTTTATACTCCAATTTTAATGCGCTTGCCACTGAAATGGAAGGAGCCGCGGTAGCCCAGATTTGCACAATGTTAAATCTACCTTATATCGTAATACGTAGTTGTAGCGATAATGCAAATACCGACGCTCATACAGATTATTTTAAATTTGTTGAAATCGCTGCCGTAAATTCAGCCCAAATGGTTTTGGCTTTACTTGAAAATACGCTCTAAAATCCCCCCATGTTTTCATCTATAAATAAAGGCGGTTAATAGGTTTAAAAAGCTTATTTGTATATAATCTTTTTAATAACACATCGTTAAGAGTACTTTTGCTATTAAATTAAAACACATAACCATGAAAAAAGTAATTGCAACATTCATTCTAGCAGCTACAATAACTAGCTGTAATAGCGTAAAAAATATGGATACCTCTAAGGTTTCAGATGCTGCTCAACTATTAGGTTCTTTAAGCTCTAACTCTACAGTACAACAAGTAGCAAGTCTATTTAGTCTTTTAGATACTAATAATGACAAAGCTATTAGCTCTACAGAAGCTATTGGCTCTGTAGCTGAAAACTTTGATGTATTAGATACTGATAACAGTTCTAATCTAAACCTTACTGAACTAGAAGGTATTCTTGCTTTGTTGAAGAAGTAAATTATATGATATTTAAAAAAGGCGTATTCATTAGAATACGCCTTTTTTTGTTTTTAGTACTTACAGATATTAATAATTTACAAGGTGGTTATCTAATTAAAAGAAGGCTGTTCCACTACATAAGATTCTACAGAGGTGCCATCTTCACTACCGCTCCAATCAGAACCAAAAAGTACTCTTGTACCTGTGGGACTAATTACTGCATGTGGCTCTCCCCAATAATCAAACTCATCTTCATCGGCTCTATGATGTCCAATTCTGTATAGTTCTACATTACCAGGTGATACATAAGCTATTACCAGTTCTTGATCCAACAATGCCTGACCGTCTCCTTCAAAACCAATCATTGATGCTGCAATCCATCCCGGATTCTTATGTGCAACAGCCGAAATATGTGTTCCCGATTTCGTATAGGCATAGCCCAAACCTTCTGATATGACCGGTAAGCAATCACCAGTGTTCAAATCATAGGCAATGATATTTCCTTGGCATCCACCATTTGGTCCGGCATCAAAACTTACAGAGAAATTTGTATCCGTACCATCTGCCATTTGTCCTAAGCAAGAATGTTCTGGCTTAGTCATATTTAATCTTGCTTTAAAATCTCCATTGGCATCATAGGATGATACATTATGATAGAACAAGTTTCCACTTGGCGCTGGCATTGCCGCTGTATAATTGACATCATCTAAATTGAAAGTGACTAATTCTTGTGTAGATATTCTATAAGAATAAGATTCGTTATTGTCGCATCTAAATCCTATAAGATCAGAATCCCAAGACATCATTTGCACGTCATTGCCCATACTAATGCTTCCTGAACAGTTAGAAACATCTTTAAGATTCACAAGTATATCTTTTGTACCTGATGATACTGTGTACTTTACAAATTCATCGGTAGAGGCATCCAAATAATACAAAACATCGGGGTTATTAAAATCCCAAAACAACTGCTCTAGATCGTCTGGTCGTACATCATCTAAATTCCGAATAAACTCATATGTCATACCATTAAGTAACTGATGAACTCCGTTAGTTTGATCATACAAGATCATTCTAGTTTCATCTGCGTTCCATGCCTGTATAGTACTATACATGGGTTTTATTACTCCACCATTACCAGCATTAGAAATTCTACGAATAATTGTTCCAAAAGACGGATCAACTATCGTTTCTAAATAATCTGGTTTTGCAACATCTTGCATAGGGTGTGGTTCAAGGTCATTTGCAACGAGTGTTGTTGCTACTTCTACTGATATTATATTTTCATCAGTTGCTGGTTCCGTTTCTTCCTCTTCTTCAACCGTTTCTTCAGCTGTTTCAGTTTCAGCGTCAATACTGTCATTTATTGGTAAAACAGCTTCTTCATTAGTACAGCCAATTATGGCACAACTAAGACTAAATAACCATAGGCAAGTCTTCAATTTTCGCATAACGTTTTAATTTTGGGGTTATATTATGTACGTTTAGAAATATCGGTATAGTTGTTAAAACAATGATTTTATGTAATTTGACTATAGATTACCCAATCTTCAGGTTATCAAAATTGATTTATGAACAAGCTTATTTTAAATTTAGTAGCGGTATCAATCATATTCATTTGCCAAGGGTGCAGCAGTGATAATAATGAAGCAATCAGCGAAGAAATTGATTCTTCTGAGATAGATATTATTGAAACACCAAGCGTACTAGAAGAAACTTCAAATGATACTATCGTCAACCAAACCAAATTGTTTTGGTTATACTTACATCACGAAGAAATACCCAATGCCTTAATAGAAACCGAGGCGCCAAGACGAGATTTAATTGTAATGAATGCTTGGTTTCATGAATATGTTCAAAAATTTAAATCTGTTAATCCAGATATTAAAACGTTGGTTTACAAAGATCTTTCTTCTACCAGAAGCTATGCTGTAGAAAATGGTACAGACAATGCTTATCTACCCACAGGGATTGGTTTTGAATATGCCAACTCCAATTACCCAGAATGGTTTTTAGTAGATGAGAATAATAATCGATTGGAGTATACCGGCTATACCGATCATTGGCAGATGGATATTGGTAATACAGCATACCAGCAGCTGTGGGCAGACCAAGTGGTTGACGAGCTTGTGGCTAATGATTGGGACGGAGTTTTAATGGATAATGCTATTTATACGCTAGATACATACCATGAAAATATCTTCCCTAAGAACTATGAATCTAATGAAGATTTTCAACTGGCATATAAGTCAATGTTAACGACTATAAACACTAGGCTTAAGGTTGATAATAAAATAGGAATTGCCAATATTACCAATACTAGATTACACCCCGATGTTTGGGAAAGCTATATGCAACATTTAGATGGTGCTTTAGATGAATGGTGGCTTGTTTTCGGCAACGGAAATTACCTTTCTGATTATACTGAAGGATTTATACCGCAGATTAACGAAGTGGTCGTTAATGAGTCGAAAAACAAAATCACCTTGGTACAACCGCATACTTCTACAAATGATAACCAAGGCTTTTATTATGCCTTTGCCAGTTACTGGTTGGTAAACGATGGTTCTACCTATTTTTCTGAACAAGAGGTTACCGATGCCTATAATGAACCTTCGCCTTGGCGAGATGAATACACATGGAATTTTGGGGTAGCCACTGGCAACTTTACGCAACTAGAAAACGGACTCTACCAAAGAGAATTTTCTCGTGCCTTAGTTTTGGTAAACGCAAGTGACACTGGCAGCGTACAATTAGATTTGGACACGCCTTATTTAAATGAAGAAGGGGAAGAGGTAAGTTCTATTGTAGTGAATGCCTTAAGCGGAACCGTGTTGAGAAAGATAAGTGAACAATAGCGTTTCTGTGTACAATTAATCACCCCTTCTATTCTGAAATATATAGAATTTTAAATGACAGTTGTCATATTTTAAAAAAGTAGTCTTCAATACCTTACCCGCAAAGTCAATCCTTTTACAAAAGCACCTATGAATATCAATCATAAAAAGATAAATAGTCTCATTAAAGAAGTGGAAGCTGTATTGCGAAAAATTAGGAAAGAGGAGAAAAAGACGGCACCTACTTTGAAAAAGATACATCTACTTCATAAAATGAGTGCCGTAAATCTTGTGCATTATAAAAGATTTAGAAAATCAGATTTTAGAGTAAGTCAAAGAAAATTAGGTGATTTAGGTATGACTCGCTTTGCGAATGCTCAAGGTCATGTTGAAGATAGCTTGATAAAAGTACTATATCTGTTATACCGTTTAAAAGATGGTAAATCAGCAGATTTTAAGAAAGTAAATTTATCTACTAAAAAGAGTAAAGCACTTTTAAAGTTCAATACAGAATCGCTTTTAGGCTCTCCTTCAAAGGGCCGTAGAGTTCGTATTATGGTTACCATGCCTTCTCATGCCGCGTATGACAAAGAATTCGTTACCACAATGATTGAAAACGGTATGAATTGCGCAAGAATTAATTGTGCGCATGACCACCTGAGGTTTGGCTGGCAATTATTGAAAATATAAAAGAAGCTTCTAAGAAACTTAAGACATCAGTTAAAATTGCAATGGATTTAGCCGGACCTAAAATTAGAACTGGCAACGTTAAACCAGGGGGTAGAATAGTAAAATTCAAACCCGAGAAAGATGATGAGGGTAATGTTGTAAATCCTGTTGATATTGAACTGGTTTCTGCGACTTCTAAAATCATACCGACTAATGCCGTACCTATTGAAGCAGAATGGCTAGACCAACTTACTGTAGATGATACACTTAGCTTAGTTGATGCTAAGAATAAATTTAGAAAGCTAAAAGTAGTTAGCGTGTCTGAAAATGGAATTATTGTAAGGTCTAAAAAACGCATTATTTTTAAAAGCGGTATGCTTTTAGAGTGTAAGAAATTAAATAAAAAAGGAACTATAGGTACTTTACCAGAAATTCAAAAGGCAGTACTACTCCATAAAGGTGATGTTCTAGTGGTAACAAAAGAGAGCATTTTAGGGAGTTCTGCTATCGTAAATGAGATAGGGGAGATTATTGAAAAAGCTCATATTCCTTGTCAGTTTGCTGATATATTCGAAAAAGTGAACCACGGTGATTTAGTTTTATTTGATGATGGTAAAATTGAAGGAACTATACAATCTGTATCCAAAGAAAGTTTTGAAGTAATTATCACTAGAGCTGTAGAGAAGGGAACTAAATTAAAGGCGGAGAAAGGCATGAATTTTCCCAATACTAATTTGGGAACTGGCGGACTCACCCTTAAGGATATAGAAGACCTTGAATTTGTTGCCAAACATGCAGATATTGTCAATTTCTCTTTTGTAAACTCTAAAAAAGATGTGAGCGAGCTGCTATCAGAATTTAAAAGATTGGGGGTATTTGATATTCTTGGAGTCATATTAAAAATAGAAACAAAATTTGCTTTCGATAATCTAGAGGAAATACTACAAGAAGCCATGCAAGTAAGAGATGTTGGGGTTATGATTGCACGCGGTGATCTTGCCGTAGAAACTGGCTGGCAAGATATAGGGCAAGTGCAACATGAGGTTTTATCTATATGCGGATCAGCTCATGTGCCGGTAATTTGGGCGACACAAGTTTTGGAGAACCTCGCAAAAAACGGACTACCATCAAGATCAGAAATTACCGATGTGGTTACGGCGCTAAATTCAGAATGTGTAATGGTTAACAAAGGTCCATATATGGAAGATGTACTGGTACTTTTAAATACAATTCTTTCTAATATGGAAGACTACCAAGAAAAGAACGAAACAATGCTGCCAAAGATTAGAAAACTCTAAGACCTATCAAATTTGATAAAAATCTTGACACTAAGTAAAACACACAGCCCTGCTAAAAACTTGTTTTATAAAACGTTGCTTGTCGTTAATTATGAATTTACTCCAATGTTCTAATTTTTACTTAATATAGTAGCGTATTTAGCCCTTCTCAAATAATGAATAAATCAATTTTTATACTCAGCTTTATTATATTAATAGGATATAGTACTACCATACATTCACAACAATCCATTGATGTTGATTCTGTAGATACTCATTTGACTTCTATTTATAAAAAGTTTAAGGATAATAGACATGACTACGGTGGTAAATATGGAGAAGCTAGAGACAGCATTTTAATACGATTTCAAAACACATTGGCTGAAACACTTAGGAAGGAATCTTTTTTGAATGTAAAATATGATTCGTTATCTGAACACATGAAGATAATAACTTCAAAAGATGATAAACTAAAGATCTTTTCTTGGGATGAATTTAATGGTGGCACCTGGCACATCTATAACTCTATGTATCAGTATAAAGTAAATAATGAGTTGGCCGTAGGTTTTCTTACAACCAAAACTGAGGATCATTATATTACTGATAATACAGAAGTTTACCATTATCAAATTTATAGTATCGACAACGACAAATACCTTGCAAAAGCTTACGGTACACACGGTAGTGGTAAAGAGTTTTACATGTTTAGACTATTAAGTTTTAGGGATGGAGTTTTAAAAGACTGCGATGGCTGTTTTAATGGCGATAATAAATTCATGTACGAGATAAGTAGAGGTCATGATGAATTGATACCACAATACAACCCTGATACCATGGAAATATCATACCATGAGTTGGTAGAGAATTATATCGATGGAGACTTAGATTCCCCATCAGGCTTCATGGATTCTACCGGTAAAATTCTAAAACTGAGGTATAAAAACGGAGTGTTTATACCTCTAGAAAATTAAATCATTTTAAAATAGCGCCTTTACCTGTTTTAGCTGCATTAAATTTCAGCGGCTAATCTACAAGCCTGATTTATTGCACGTTTAGCATCTAATTCAGCGGCAACATCTGCACCACCAATGACATGTACTTTTATACCTTTTGCCTGCAATGGTTCTAACAGTTCTTTAAATGGTAATTGTCCTGCACAAATAATAATAGTATCTACTTTTAGTATTTTTTGTTCGTCATTTTGGGTATAATGCAAACCTTCATCATCTATCTTAGTATACTGCACTTCATTAATAAATTGTACATTTTTCTTTTTCAACGTAGAACGATGAATCCAACCTGTGGTTTTACCAAGGTTTGCACCAAACTTACCTTTGCTACGTTTAAACATAAAAATTTCTCTTGGCGATGGGTGTATTTCTGACCGTATGTTCTCAATACCACTACGAGCCTCTAAGGTCTTATCAATTCCCCATTCTTTAAGCCAAGCATCAATATTTAACGCTGTACTTTCCCCTTCATGGGCTAAATATTCAGAGACGTCAAAACCGATTCCGCCAGCGCCGATAACGGCAACGCGTTTGCCCACAGGTTTTTTCAATTTTAAGACATCTATATAATTTAGGACTTTTGGGTGGTCAACACCCTCAATTTTCGGAGTTCTTGGTTTTATTCCGGTTGCTACAATAACTTCATCAAAATTGCCATTTTGCAAGTCTTCTGCTGTTACTCTAGTATTCAATTTCACCGTTACATTATGCAGCTCTAATTGCTTATTGAAATAGCGAATGGTTTCGTAGAATTCTTCTTTACCAGGTATTTGCTTAGCCAGGTTAAATTGTCCGCCTGTTTCTTTTTCACCATCAAAAAGTGTAACATTATGACCACGCTGTGCTGCTATTGTTGACGCTGCTAAACCTGCTGGACCAGCACCTACAACGGCTATTTTTTTCTTTGTTTCTGTTGGATTATAATTCAGTTCCGTTTCATGACATGCCCTCGGATTCACCAAGCAACTAGCAACTTTACGTTCAAAAACATGGTCTAAACAAGCTTGATTACAACCAATACAAGTGTTTATCTCATCTGCCTTAGCTGCTTCAGCTTTATTGACCCACTCTGGATCTGCTAAAAATGGTCGCGCCATAGAAACCATATCTGCATGACCTTCTGCCAAAACTTGCTCAGCAGTTTCGGGCATATTTATTCTGTTAGAGGTAACTAACGGAATGGTTAATTCTTCTTTCATCTTTTTGGTCACCCAAGTAAATGCTGCTCTAGGTACCGATGTTGCAATTGTTGGTATGCGGGCTTCATGCCAACCAATTCCTGTATTTATAATGGTGGCACCAGCTTTTTCTATCTCTTTACCCAAGGCAACCACTTCTTGCCAAGAGCTTCCTTTTTCTACCAAATCTAACATTGATAAGCGATAGATAATAATAAATTCCTCACCAACGGCTTCACGTGTTTGCTTTACTAATTCTATGGGTAAACGCATTCGGTTTTCATAGCTACCACCATAAGTATCGGTACGTTTATTTGTTCTTTCTGCAATGAATTGATTAATTAAATAACCTTCAGAACCCATAATTTCTACGCCATCATAACCCGCTAGTTTTGAAAGATTAGCAGAATTTACAAAATCACGAATGGTGCGATTAATACCAGATTTGTTGAGCTTAAATGGTTTAAAAGGGGAGATGGGGGACTTTATAGCTGATGGTGCCACAGCAAAAGGATGATATCCATACCTGCCAGCATGTAGTATTTGCATACAAATTTTACCACCTTCTTTATGTACGGCATCAGTAATGACCTTATGATGCTCTGCATGTTTTTTAGTACTCATTCGTGCTGAGAAAGGACCTGTCCAACCTTGTACGTTGGGCGCTATTCCGCCAGTTACTATTAATCCGACTCCGCCTTTGGCTCTTTCGGCATAATAAGCGGCTATTTTCTCTATGCCATTTTTTTCTTCTTCTAATCCGGTATGCATTGAACCCATTAAAATTCGATTCTTAAGGGTGGTAAATCCTAAATCTAAAGGCTCAAAAATATGCTTGTACTTGGTCATTACACGTTACTTTTTAGTTGATTATTTATTATGCATGCATAATAGTTAACAAGATACGTTTTTAATATTTGAAAACTAACTAAACATTTTTTGAGTATAAACCGCTTATTTTCAATTATACACTTAGATTTTGACTACCCGAAGTTCTTCAGTATCGAGTTTAAAACCTTAACAAGCAGAATAAAAAAATCCCTATGAAACCAAAAGTTTCATAGGGATTTTTCTCTATTACTAAAAGGATTAAACCTTTACAATTATTCTTTTATAGCCCGTGCAAATTTGTACGTAATACCAAAGTTAATACCAAAAGAAGAATAAGGTACTTTTTGAGATAACTCTCTAGAAGTATCAGTATTTGTATTTGATAATTCATCAACATAGGTGGTAGTCTTGTTTATGCCCTCTGGTAAATTATCGATAGTATACAATCCGCTAACCGCAACTGTACCATCAGGTAATTTAACATCGGTATTAAACTCAGCTATTTCAGAATCTTTACGCTTTAAACTGATACCGTAATACTCTACTTCAGCAAAAAGACTAAAATTAGAATCTAAGTCATACTTATAACCAAATGCACCTACAAAACCTAAAGGGAAATGTCCGTGAAAATCCTCCTTATAGTTTGTTTCAGAATATGAACCATTTGGAACACCAAAAGCTTCAGCTTCAGCTTCAGAGAAAACAGATTTTTGGTAGATAACACCCTCAGTTTTTCCGCCTAATTTTAATAAGGCTCCAAAACGACCATAAATATTATTAGTAAACTTATAGACTACAGATGCAGAAGCTCCAAAAGCACGTGCTCTAGCTACAGCATTAACTTCTGTACTTGGCAAATTAACTATAGATACATCTTGATCTGTTCCTTTTAAATACCCAATACTTAAATCTGCACCAAATGAATCGTCAAAGAAGTAGGTACCCCTAATTTGAAAATTAATTCCTTCTCCATAACTACCATAAGAGTTCTCGGTGCTAGAAGCATTAACGCGTTCTCCTAATTTCATAGTTGCACTACCAATTGCCAATCCAGAACTTGCAGAAACCTGCAATTGTCCATAAGATATCGTGCTAAATAAAACAGCTGCACATACAGCGATTAAGTGTTTCATAATAAATGATTTATAAGTTGAAAATTGATTAAAACCTAATTTATTAGCAAAAGCCAAACTACATTAACTGCTGATTAACAGAGTTTTGACCAACAACCTTAAAAGTATTGCTAAGATTTTAATTGCTTCTTTTAAATTAGTCTATCAAAGTTACTTTATTAAGGAAAATTCCTATATCTATGATTATTATTTAACACTCTATATGAAGTCTATACTTGATTTTGCCGTTTGCATTATCAATTAAACAAAACAAGAACCTTATAACCTACTTTATTGCAATTTATTGGGAATTGATAATTTGTTTTTTGTTTAACATCAATCATTTTTTTGAGTCTTAAACCCAATAAACAGTAACGTATGAATGAACAAAAGCAGTAATAAACCGTTCGATATGACTAAATTATTCCAAAAACGGACTGGCATATTTTTCATCGTTTATAAACTCATCATCTGTTAAGGTATTTAGAAAATCTACCAAGGCTTGTTTATCTGTATCAGACAAGTTTAATCGACGAACATTATTGCCTTGGGTTAATCTATTATCTAGATTAGGATTATTTTGGACACCACTATTATAATGTTCGATAACTTCTTCTAAAGTTTCAAATCTTCCGTCGTGCATATACGGTCCGGTTAAGGCTATATTTCTTAATGATGGCACTTTAAATTCACCTAACTCATTGTTGTTTCCTGTTATACCACCTACACCCAAATCTGTTATAGTAGCATCCAATCCATTGTTTCTTGCATCATCTCCTACAAATACATTAGTGGCATGACAATCAAAACATCGCGTTTGATTACTCATAAATAATTGTTTACCTCTATTTTCAGATGTCGTAAAATTGGGGAAATTATCATCTATATCTTGGGTCTGAGCTAGCCCATCATCAAATTTAGATTCGTAAGAAACCATTGATCTTATAAATTGTGATAGTGCCAATGCCACCCGATTGCTTGTTATCGTTTCATCGCCAAAAGCATTTGTAAATAAAGCTGCATAATAGGGCTGTTGTGTTAGTTTCTCTTCAAGTTCAGGCAATGTTAACCCCATCTCAACTAAGTCTTGTATCGGTACTAAGGTTTGGGCTTCTAAGGTTACTGCTCTTTCATCCCAAAAGAATCTTCCATTCTCGTAAAATCTGGCATTTGCAAGCCCCATAGAATTTCTTGAAGTCAATTCTCCATTAAACCCTGTACTTAATGCATTGGGATCAGAAAATCCGTTTTCTTGTATATGGCAAGAAGCACATGAAATGGTGTTATTCATAGATAGGTTTTTATCGTAGAACAGAACCCTACCTAAAGTTGCACCATTATCTGTTGTAGAATTATTATTGGGAGTATTATCTTCATCTCTGACATCATTGTCAAAGAAAAAATCAGGTAAAAGAATATTGGCATAATTAAAAGGTGAATCAGGTAGGTTTAGGATAGAATCATCCACCTCCACAATATCTGATATTTCTTCTTCTACCGTGGTATCAACTTCACTATCATCTTCAACCAAAACTACTTCTTCCTCTACTTCAGGAATTTCTATATACTCATCTTTTCCGCAAGAAATAATTATAAATGTCATTAGACATAAGGTGATAACATACTTTTTCATATTAAATTGATTTTAAAGGGATTGATAAAAATTAAAAAGTAGTTTTTTGTCATTCAGGTCACTTAAATTTTTGGAAGGGTAGATATTTTATAATAGTAAAAGCTTCGCCACGCAATGGCGAAACCTTTACAATTAAAAGTTTATACTAAAAATTTGGAGAAAGACTGAAGTTGTTAATTGCAGCTGAAATTTCATACCCTAAACGGACACCTTCATCACTATCAGCTTGTATATGCACACCTAAGGGTATTCTTGAATATCCGTTTTCTTCTGCCATTTCAGAAAAAGAACTGAAGCTTCTAGAATCACTTCTAAATTCTGATCGTCCGGCATGGGTTCTATCCGTAAAATTGATTGCATCACCACCAAATATGTCCATAAATACTCCAGATGCCACAGCTGCAAAGGTTGCATGACCTGAAGGATACGCAGGAAAAGCAGGATTTGGAGAGGAAATAAACCGTGCTAAATTCGTTTGAAAATCGTCATTTATATATTCTAAAATATATCTACTTGGACGCTCCGTATTGTAAGTATATTTATCATCCCAAGCCGAAACTGCTGCATCATTCATCGCGAAACCCAATTTTAATAATAGCTCTAAGGTTTGCTCATAATCTAAATCTTCTTGGTCAATAAGCTGATTTGCTATTGAAAACTGACGACCTGGAGGACTCATCATTAACCCCTCTACATCATCTGACCAGAATTCTGAAATCCATAAGTCTTCATTATCTTCCAATCTTGCCGTGGTTGCAGTACTTTCCACCTCATCCATTTGATTATAATAACCACTATTCCTATTCCCACTATGTGAAAAAGGTGGTGGTGTACTAGAAGTCTGTTCTGGAGAAATCACAAAAGTTCTTACCCTGTTCCAATAAGGAAACCATGCAGTTTCTCCCTCTGAAGCCGCCCAAAGACCCTCACCCACAGGAGCTACATAAGAACCCGGATTTGGATCTAATTGCTGGGTTTCAGCTTCGTTATCCGTTTGGCTATAGGCAATGACCATTTCTGCGACCAATGCTCCCCATTCCTCAGAATCTTCTATTTCTTCTTGAGATAAATTTTCGGAAAGTTCTTCTGCCATTTCATTTTCTAAAGTGGTAATACCTGCTTTAGCATTGTTGGATACACTGAACATAAAATGATCGAATACCAAGGCATAACACGTGTTTAATGCCAAATTTCTATCTACAGTATCAGCCCTATCATCTTGGTCTAGATTAAAACCTTGCAATTGATTTCTAGTTGATCCATAGCCGTCCATGTCTGCAACTGCAGTTTCATATCCCGCCAAATGAATATATGCCAAAGCTCTCGCAGTAGTATTTGGTCTTAAACCGTTCGTGTATCGATCTAATACCAACCACAGATCATTCCAATCCGTTATAAGCTGTACGGTCTCTTCCGAAGGGTTTAAACCGTTGTTTCGATCGTTCTGTCTTCTGGCGGTTAAGGAATCTTGAGCTACGGTATCAAAATCATCTGTATCCGTCTCGCTAATTTCTAGCACATCTAATTCATCTTTTGCACAAGATTGAACTAAAATCACCGATAAAATTAGTAGCACCCATCCTATATTAAAGTTTCTCATAAATTTTCGCATTAAGGTTAATGTTTATTTCAGGCTATTTTTTTTGCCTTTTCCTTAATACGTTTAGCTTATGATTTTACCCAACCCTTATTTTAAAAATAAATAGAATTAATTTTTGGGTGCTGAAAAAATGGTAATATAAATTGAAGTTCCAATATTCATTGAGCGGTTAAAACTGTATGCTTAATTGAAGGTTGGGAGCAAAGGCTATAGTTTTACGATAGGGGTCGTCAACCGGTGGTTCATTCTGAAAGATATTGACAATATTATCTTGGTCATATAAATTAACGAACGAAAGACCTACTATACCTTTCCAACTTTTTTTAGGATTTGAAAAGGCATACGTGGCAGATACATCTAATTGGTGCATATGGGGAAATCTGTCTGTGTACCCAATATCTAAATCGTCCTGAGAAGTACCTTCGTCTGTTTCAAAATCTGGAACAACTACAGGCATACCAGAAAAGAAACCCCAAGTTACAGCCAAGTTTAAGGGATCTAAATGCCATAGCCCTGTTACGTGTAAAATGTGACGCTGATCAAAGTAAATAGGCAATGTTTTTCCAAAGTCGGTATCTACTTCACTTAAGGAATAGCTAAAGAGTGTTTCAAAATTATTCCACCGTTTTTTTACAAAGAGATCGGCACCCATACTTTTTAGCTTTCCTTTTTCTAGCGTATCCGTATTGGTCTGTAATGTTACGTTATTGGTATTTCTAATATATAGTTCCAAATCTACCAACCAGCCAGATTTGTTGTACAAAGCCCCAAGCATAGTTTGGTAACCCTCCAATACCGCTGTGGTTTGATCAGGTAAATACCAGAATTGCGTCTGATTATTGAAATCATCAAAATCGTCACGTAGTTTTTTTTGAATGAATTGATGTGATCGACCTGCCGAAGTTTTTAAATATAATGCATCACTTGTTCTAACATTTATTGAAATTCTAGGGTCTGCAAAGAATCTTTTATTAGGATCGTAATAATCTGTGTGCATCCCAAAATTAGCCGTTACCTTATCGTTCCAATTCTTATTAAAGGATGCGTACATACTATGCGTCATTGCATCTTGATCTCTACGGCTGTCAATGCTATTCTCATCATTTCGCTCATCAAACCTTAAACTGTAATCTGTTAATGTATATCCTGTTTCTAGAGCGGTATTTTCGTTTAGTTGTAATTGAACTTCAGTGATGAACCTAGTATCTTCAATGGTATTGGAGTATTTCTCAAAACTTGAACGCTCTGATGCAGAAAAACCTTCACTTTTATTATCTATAAATAGTGATGATTTGCTAAACCGTGCCTGCGCTTTAAGCTTCTCTGAGAATGTACCTTCCCACTTTACGGTCATACCCCAGTTATCTAGAGACAAATCCCTAAAATCTTTATTATCCTTATCATCAGTATCTTCTAGAGTTGCCGACAATAGGTTTTGAATACTGATATAACTAACGGTTGCCTTATGGTTTTCATTAATATCATAGACGAGTTTTGAATTGATATCATAAAATCCCACTTTAAAAAATTCACTATTGACATCATCGGCAACATCCTCTAAACGACTACCCTGAAAATTAAGATTAGAGAAGGCAGTTAATTTTGGGGAATTAATACTAGGGTAATTAGACCTAGCAGCAACATATAATGCCAATTTATCCTTTACCAAAGGCATTTGAACAGTTGCCCCTGCATAAACGGTATTTGCCTGTACTTCATATAAGGTGGAATCTGGCACCGTATTATTCGTGGTCATATGTATGAGTCCGCCTACACGACCTCCCCATTTTGCAGCCAAGGTATTTCTCTGTATTTCAATTTTACTGACAGTAGTAGGGTTATAGGGTGCTATGGCGCCATAAAAATGCCCGTTATGGTAAATGGGTATATCGTCAATTTCAATAAGTGATTGGTCAAATGTACTTCCTCTAAAATTTAAACTACCAGGTTTACCACTTGGCGTATGTACTCCCGGTATATTTTTAACCACATTGAAAACATCACCATCAGTTTCCCCAGCTAGTAAACCCAATGACCTCATATCTATATGAAAGGTATTATCACTAATCTTAGCATTAACTCCCCTTGTCAAATAATCGGTTATTTGAACTTCATTCAAATGAATCATAGCATGTTCTAAGCGCACAGGTGTTTTTAATGCCCCCAACTCAGAAGCTATTATATCTAATTTGGAATAAAATGAAGCACGTATATGAACTGAATCTAATGCGAATATATTCTTGATCGTATACCTTGAATTAATAGGATACAAAAAGCGCTCTTCTCCCTTATTAATTTGAATGGTTATATTAGGAATAGCTTCGCTATTTTCTGCATCTATAACACTAAATGAAATATCATTTCTAATAGGTACTACCATATATGAGTTGATTCCATCTTTAATAAATTTGATAGGAGCCTTTTCATTTATATTCGCTAAACAATTTTCTAACGATTCGCAATCATGTGAAGAGGAGGGAAGTACAACTTGATCTAAAAGTGTGTGGTTATAGATAAAATCTACATTATAAGTGGCTTTTAATTCATCTAAAAAATCTACTAATTTTAATGTAGGACCGTTTTGAGAAAATGATACGCAAGGAAAAAAAATACAACACCAACTTAGAACAAGAAACTGAAGTAACGCTCTCTTATGCTTATACATAGGTCTCATATTCTGATTTATACGTTCAATACTATTCAAAAATAACTGTATTATCTTCTTGAAGCTCGTATTTAATTTCCATTGTAGTAAAAATGGTGTTTAAAGTTTGTTGCAAATCTTTATGCGCTATTGTACCTGTAAACTGAAGTGTACCATACTTTTTTGGAAGATTGACCTCTACATTATAATAGCGTTTCACATCAGCTATAACTGTTTTTAGCGGAGTTCTATCATAGGTACTTAAACCATTCATCCATTCCGGACTTAAATATTCGTGTTTATCTTTTTTAAGTTTGCCATTTACTAAAAATACACTTTGCCCTTTCGTAATAATTTCTGAATTGTTTTTATACGAAACTTCTATTTTACCTTCATAACAGTATACCGAAAACTGTTCCTTTTGTGTGCTTATATTAAACTGCGTACCCAACACAGAAACTTGTGCCGTAGGAGTTTTTACTATAAAAGGAGCACCGCTGGTTACGTTAAAAAATGCTTGACCTGAAAGAGTAAGAATTCTACTGTCCTCCCAATCATCTTTATTATATGTTATGCTTGATGCAGCATCTAATTCAACCAAAGAACCTGTTGGTAGTTCAACTGTTTTACTCTCTGCAATTTTGGTAGCAATAGTAGTGGAACTAGTTGACGTTAAATACCAAACCAAACTACAGGAAAGTAATATAGCTACACTTGCGGCAATACGCAGCCAATTTTTATTGCTCTTTTTTAATGGAACAACTGTCTTATTCTCTTCCGTTAACTTGGCTAAGCCTGCATCTAGATTAAATGGTTTTACCTTCCAGGTATCTATATCATCAATTACAGTTTTAAGCGCATCTAGTTCACCCGATTCTTTCAGTTGTTCTTTCTCCTCGTTACTTAAACGATCATCCATCCAACGGGCAATTAAATTTTTATCTTCTAAATGCTTGCTCATACTAGTAGTACGTTTAAAAAACTATTTAACCAACCTGCTAAATAGAAAAATTTTTAATTTCTGTAATACTGTTCAATTTTATCAATGCTTTTGAAATACGTTTTTCAATAGCTGTCTCGCTAACCTCTAGCCTTATCGCTATTTCTTTATAAGTAAGCTTGTCTATTCTATTCATTAAAAAAGCCTCGCGTTGCTTTTCTGGTAAATCTGAAATTACGGACTCTAGTTTTAACTGAAATTCTTTTGTTCTTAATTTAAAATAAGGGTCTTCATTATCTTGTTCCTTAACCAATCCTTTTTCAAATTTTAAAGCAACTTTCTTATTACGTAATGTATCGATCATTAGATTTCGTGAAATACTATATAGAAAACTGGCTACTTTTTTATAAACCACCGTACTACATAAAGACCACAATTTAACGAAAGAATCATGTACAATATCTTCTGCCCGCTGCATATCACCAAACTTATAGTAAAGATAATTTCGCAAACCTTCTGCATGGGTTCGATAAATGTTATTATAAACGCTCTCTTCGCAAACCGATGGTTCTTGACCCATTCTTTAATATTAAATTCTAAAAGACCTACTGTAAAGGTATTACCCCCAAAAGTAGCTATTACCCCTTTATCTGCAAGATACTCTAAAATAAAAAACCTATAGTTTCCTATAGGTTTTATGATATTTAATATGCTAAATTAATTTATTTGCTACAGTTTTGATTGTAAAAAAGAACAATCGCAGCTAATTCTGCACCTTTACCATATTCATCATCCTTAAAGTCACCGTCATTCATTTTTTGAATTAGTTCTTTGCAATCACCTAATTGCTTTTTTACTTTTTTCTTGTATCCAATCCAATCCACATCGCCAACAATTAGTCGGTATACTTGTTCAATAGTGTTAGACCCTGGTTTTTTAATATAATACTTAATAATCGTACCTCTACTACTAGGTCCTCTAACAACTCTTCTTGAAACTTGCGAACTTTGACTTGCTGTTAAATTACCACTTTGAGCATTTGAAATATCATTTTCAACCTTCATACTACCGTAGTTGGTTTGAATATTACGTGCAACTAGCATTGTTTCTCCAGAAATAATCACCTGAAATTCTTCTAATTTCTTAGATTTTGGAGAGGTTCTAAAATATTCAATATCTCCAGTTTTTATATGTTCAATATCATCATGTTCAATTTTATTAGGTTCCGAAGTTTCAATTTCAGTAAAAAGAATTTTACTTCCTTTATTTTCAATAATTCCTTTTTTAATATCTCCGTTTTTAAAAGTTACTACACCTTTGTTTTGAGCAAATACATTTGAAATAAAAAGAAACAATACGGCAAATGGTAACATCTTGAAATTCATAGGTAATGGTTTTGAAATTTATGAGATGCTAGAACGGACTTTTATCAGAAAAATTACTTTTTAAAAGTCATTGCGTTATACTAAAGGTTACTTCATATATTTTGGCTTGAAACCAATGAACAATAATGTATAAATAAACAAAAGCAGTAAATACCAAGTATTACTTATCAAATCTAAATAATCGATTTTCCCTTTTGAGAAGCTCAAAATCATTAAAACCTGAGCGCCATAGGGTAGTAAACCTTGAAATATACAAGCAAAAATATCTAATATTGAAGCGGTCTTTTTATTATCTAAATGGTACTCGTCATTTATAGTTTTTGCAATAGGACCAGCAATAATAATGGACACCGTATTATTCGCAATCGCCATATTAATGGTACTTACTAAAGTGGCAATACCAAATTGTGCTGACTTCTTATTTTTAATCAGTTTTTTAATATTGACCAATATAAATTCGATGCCTCCATTTCTTTCAACCAATGCAGCTAAGCCACCTGTCAATAATGACAATAGAAATATTTCAGTCATATTGGTAAATCCGGTATACGCGATTTTAGTTGATTCTATCAGGGTAAAGTCTCCGTAGGCAATTCCTAATGCACCTGCTACAATTGTACCTAACAATAAAGTTACAAACACATTAACTCCCACAATCGAAAGAATAATAACTAATACATATGGCATAATTTTTATGATGGAATAATTATAAACTGTGGTTTCAGTTACGACGGACTCCAACCCCAATCCCTGAAATACTAAAATAGTTATGGTGAATAACGCTGCAGGTACCGCTATTTTAATATTCTGCTTAAACTTATCGCTCATTTTACAACCTAACGATTGTGTAGCTGCAATGGTGGTATCTGAGATGACAGATAAATTATCACCAAACATACTACCACCTAACAAGGCACCACATAATATTGCCAAATCTGCACTGCTTTCATCTGCAAAACCAACTACAATGGGTGCCAATGCTACAATTGCACCAACTGATGTTCCAGTAGAAACAGATAAAAATCCAGCAATAATAAAGATGCCTACATAAATATATTGAATGGCTATGACATCTAAACCAAGGTTTACAATAGCATTTACACTGCCTGTTTCATTTGTAATAGCCGCAAAAGCACCAGCTAACAAATAAATAAGACACATGGTCAATATCTTATCATCTCCACAGCCTTTCAGTAGTGTATTAATTTTAGAAGAAATGGTTTGCCTAAATAATATAAATGCGACCACTATACCAACTATTACCGCAATAGGAGCTGGTAAAGCATAGAAATCATTCTGATATATACCTACCCCTAAAAACGTAAATACAAATACGAACAAGGGTATTAAAGCTGAAAATTTGGGAGTTCTGTCTTTTGTGTTTGCCATTTCTTTCTTTGTTCTATAAAGGAAATAGTAGCAAATAAGTAGACACATGAGTTAACATTTGTTCCAACTAATTGGCTTATCTATTTAGCACCTTGCTTGTTATTGCAGGTTGCTATCTCCTTTTTTTGAGATTCTTGATAATTATTTAAGGCGGCAAATGTAGTCTATAAATCTTTCTACTAAATCTTAAAAAAGGTTAATTTATTTTAATAGAATTCCTATAGAAACACTCCTACATAATTACCTTAAATTTAACTTCAATTATTATTTCATTAACAACCTTGCGTATTTTAATGGTCGAAGTTTGGCATCATAACATCAACTAATTCAATTATTTACACCTGAAGAATCATTACTTAAAAGCTATTGCTGTAACATTTTTATTATTGACAGCCTTTTCTTGTACGACAGAAGTTGACGAATTTGGAGAAGATTTTGATCGAGACAAAATGGATATGTTTTTCACTAGAATTGAAGAAAAAAATTTAGGCATGGGCAGTATTTCAATTTTCAAAGATGGAAAAGAAGACTATCAAAATTCTTTTGGATTTATTGATATTGAAAATAATATGGAAGCCAATTCAGCTTCTAAATATAGAATAGCTTCCATTACAAAAACATTTACTGCAACCATTATCATGCAACTTGTTGAAGAAAATAAATTAAGCTTAGAGACTACACTTGACAACTACTTTCCAGAAATACCCAATGCCGAAATTATTACTATTGAGTATTTACTAAGACATAGAAGCGGACTTTTTAATTATACAAGTGGTGAATTCGAGGCAGGAAGAAATTTTGAATCTGCCACACGCTCAGAACTTATAGACTATTTCATAAGTAGCGGAACCATTTTTGAACCTGACGACAGGTACGAGTATTCAAATACCAATTATGTTTTATTATCTTTTATAATAGAAGATTTAGATGCCAAAACATACGACCAATCTTTAAATGATAGAATAGCTGTTCCTTTAGAACTGGTAGATACTTACAATGGTGAGGTTACTAATTCTGAAGACAATGAAGCTTTTTCATATTTTCTTGAAAATGATAATTGGACACCTATTTTAGAAACGCATTATACATTATTACAAGGCACTGGTTCAATTATATCTTCAGCTAAAGGTGTAAATATCTTTTATCAAGCTTTATTCGACGGCAAGCTAATTTCAGAAAACTCATTAAGTCTTATGACAAATATGGTAGATGGTTATGGATTTGGTCTAAATTCTCCTGCTTTCTATAATAAACAAGGATTTGGACATACTGGAAGTATTGATGGTTATAGATCATCTACAGTATACTTCCCTTCTGATGATGTCACAATAACGTATGTATCTAATGGTGTAAATATGGTACCGAATGATATTTTAATTGGTGCGCTGAGTATTTATTCTGGTTTAGATTATGACCTGCCTTAAAATAGATGAGATAACCTAACGTTTTTTGACCCAAGAATCAATACCGAATGCTTCGTTTAATTCTAGTACAAGTTGCTTTCTTTTGGCTTCATTACCACAGTCAACAGGAACCCCAACATAGATCAATCCTTTTGGATATGCCCCTTCATCATAAGTATAGCCCAATGTTTTAAGCTTTTCTATAATTGTATTTTTATTATTAGGGTCTTTAAAAACACCTACCATTGCAATACAATTTAAAGTAGCATTAGAAGTAGCTACAGGTACTGTTTTAGTAACTTCCGGTAGCTGCTCGACTTTCTTAGTTGCAGAAATTTCAGCTTCTTTTTTTTCAATAACTGGAGTCTCTATGTCTGCTATATTTTCTTCGGATGCACCTTTAGATAAACTTTGAACTTCAGTTGTTATCTCTTCTTTTAGATCGACATTTATTTCCTCTTCAAAATCAGAAACGGTAAGTATAGTATCAGAAATTACAACTGCAGTACTTTTATTATGATCGTATGCATCTTTTACCGGGATAGTTATGGGAACAAATGTATCAGAATTAGAGTATACATAGTCGCGACCTTCAGAATGATAAGAATCGGGTAGTGGTGTTTCTTCTGTAGTATCAATATCTGTGGCAGTTACAGAACTATCTTCCTCTTTATTAAACATATACATGTAAATAAATGCAGAGAAAATTGCGATTACGACAATGGCTATTACAAAATCCCATCTGCCTTCTCGGCTACTAAAAATATCTTTATCGGGGGTCATGGTTATGTGTTTGTTATGAAGTACAATTATTTACCTAAAAAAGTAAATATAACCAATCTGATGTTTATGTATATAATTTACCCTTATCTTAAGATGTTTAGGGTGAAAATTCTTTTAAAATGTAGTTCATTTAGAATGTATCATTATGCACTTACTTTCTTTCCGTAGATCTTATAATAAACCAAATCTAGAGCCCTGTGAAGTTCACTTTTTGTAAATGGCTTACTAACAAAATCAACACAGCCAAGTTCTCTAGCAACAACTTCAAATTCTTGTTTGGTAGAACTTGATATAAATGGCAAACGATCAGCGAACATTTCTAGAAAAGAGAGTCCGTTCATACCAGGCATTTCTATATCTGACATCACAACTTGTGGTTTCGCAATTTGTATATGCACCCAAGCATCATAAGAATCTTCAAAAGTAAGTACACTACGTACTAACGGATGAGTTTTGGCAAGTTTCTCTGCTAGCGACAACCAAAGATGGGAGTCATCTACGATTACTAATTCGAGCTTCATAATTTAATGAGTTTGAGTTTTGAGAGACGAAAATTACTGCTATGCCTCATTCTAGAAAATAAATTCGGATGAAAGGCTAAAAACTTGCTTGAAATGTTAAATATACATTTCAACGCCATTATAACATGAAAAACTTAATTATTGCATATCAGACTAACATGCTGGTTTAATCGATTAGTGTAATCGAATAAATCTATCAATTAATACTATTCAAACTATGCGCTCAACATTTTCCTATTTCTATTAAACCATTTAGCCAAATGTTATACATGAATAGCCATTGAATAAAAAAGATTCTTTGTACCCAACATTAGATACAAAGAATCTTTACAATATAAGTAGTATAACATTCAAAGACTACCTCAACAAACTAACCACTAATCAAAATACGATTGTAATTCCTTTTTTAAATTACTCCATTGCTTTTTATCTCCACTAATTACCTGTCCTACTTCCTTTAATTTAGAAGTTCCAAAACCAATAGCTTCTTTTATTCCAATATGAGGAGGTAAGGACAATGCTCCACTACTAACTACGGCATCTATAATAAAAGGCTTTTTACTATTCTTTGCCTGTAGTACAGCAGCATCAATATCTTTGGCATGTTCAACTCTTACACCATCTCCACCACATAATTTAGCATACTCGGCAAAATTGACATTGGTTTCATGCAATGCATCTAGACTAGCCGCTAAGCCAACTTGTTCCATTTCTAGTTTTACAAAGCTCAATTCAGAATTATTAAAGATGAGCACTTTTATAGGCAACTCATATTTAACGGCTGTTATAAAATCTTGCATCGCCATATTAAAAGCACCATCACCACTCAGACACCAAATTTCTTGTTTAGGATTAGCCATTTGTGCTCCAATTGCAGAAGGTAAGCCCACTGCCATAGAACCGTGATTAAAAGAGCCTATTAAACGTCTTTGACTATAAAAAGAAATATGATGAGCGGCCCAAATAGCAGATGTTCCTGTTTCTACCGTAAAAATGGCATCATTAGAAGCGTGTTCGTTTACTAAATCTGCAAATATCTGCGGGTGTAGAGGTTCATTTTCACGAGTAGGGGAAGCCTGCTCTTTCATGTTCTGTCTCCAGTTCTCAAAATTCTTTTTTAGCTTATCAATAAAAGTGGTATCCTCTTTTTGTTCAACTTTAGGGTTAAGGATTTCTAGGAAAGAAGAGATATCACTCCATACGCCTAAAGACACAGCGGTTCTATTACCAATATTTTCTTGGCGAATATCTACTTGAATTGTTTTTGTTTCATGTGGAAGGAAATCGATATACGGAAAATCTGTTCCCAGCATCAATAGCAAATCACACTTCATAACCGCATTATATCCAGATGGGTTTCCTATCAATCCGGTTAACCCAACTACATTATCCGTATCGTGGTCAAAAATATCACTTGCTCGAAGACTGTGGGTTATGGGTGCATTCAGTTTTTTAGATAATTCAATTACCGCAGCTCTGCTTTCTCTACATCCATCACCAGCTAATATACCCACCGTTTTAGCATTGTTCAAAAGATTGGCAGCTTCAATAACTACAGATTCCTCTGGAACTAAGCGGGAAACGTATTTTTTAATAGGATGAACAAATTGCTCGTTCTCCGCCTTCATTTCCGCTACATTTGCCGGTAGCTCAATTCTGCAAACCGCATTATTGGCCATTGCATTTTTAATGGCACGTTGTATAACCATTGGGGCTTGTTCCGGAGTTTCAATAATTGCCTGATAATCGCAAACATCGTCAAATACCTTTTTTAAATCCACCTCTTGAAAGAAACTTGTTCCTTGTTGCTTCTGATTGATTTGTCCCGTAATGGCAATCACCGGAGTACGTTCTTTTTTAGCATTATAAAGTCCGTTTATTAAATGTAGTGCCCCAGGACCAACCGTACCTGCACAAACAGCTAAGTTCTCTCTAGTTTGGCTATGTCCAAAGGCAGCAAAAGAGGCATTTCCTTCATGTTTCATTCCTATCCAATCTACTCCATCACGTTCCTCTATAGCTTTTACAAAAAAGTTAAGGGCATCACCCGTAACTCCATATACATTTTCTACGCCAACACCTTGCAAAATATCCAGTAGTTGTTCTGATACATTTTTACTCATAATAGTATTCTTTATATTTTTAAATTGGATAACTTATGCATCCGTATTCTATCTATATTCAGGATTCTCAAAATTCCAGCGTGTACCGTCATCCCATTCTTTTCTGGAGTTTCCATAAGATGGATACCCACCATTATCTTTCAACATTTTGGCTAAATGCATTAAGTTATAGCTCATAAAAGTGGTGTTCCTGTTTGTAAATTCTGAATCGAACCCAATTGGTGGATCTATACTTTCTCCGTTCCATTCCGTATCACCATAGCTAGGTCCAGGTCCAACTTTACCAATCCAACCGGCATCCGCTTGCGGCGGAATGCTATATCCTAAATGTTGTAGCGCATATAATATTCCCATAGAGCAATGTTTTACACCATCTTCATTACCGGTTACAATACAACCACCAGCTCTGCCATAGTACACGTATTGCCCTTTGTCATTTTGGTACCCACTCATAGCGTACAAACGTTCTATAAGTTTCGTAGCTATAGAAGACCGCTCTCCCAACCATATAGGGGTTCCTATGACTAGAATATCGGCAACCATTACTTTTTTATAAATAGCAGGCCAATCATCTTTATCATATCCTTCTTCGGTCATATCTGGCTGTACACCAACGGGTATATCAAAATCTGCAAGCCGTAGAATCTCTACATCTACACCTTCCGATTTCATAATCTTAGCCGAAACATCGATTAAATTACGTGTATGACTTTTAGATGGTGATTTTTTTAAGGTACAATTAATGAATATTGCTTTTAAAGCACTAAAATCTGTCTTTTTCATAATGTTCTTATTTACCTATAGTTTTTACAGTAACTACACCAAATACAAGGTGACCAATTAGCATGGCAACTAATCTCATTGGCATTGATCCGTCCATTGGTGGCATTTCTAACATCATACCCATTACCTTCATTCCTATTTGTGCTAGAATAAGGGCTACTATACCAAAAGCGATACCTTTTAACCATAAATTGGTAATACTCACATTTGGCGCAAAGACATATCCATAACCTAGAGCAAAGAGTATCCCCATCATAAAGTGCATTATCCAACCCACAACTATTGGTACGCCCATAGCGCCTGCTAATAATTTCCACGGTGCCATTTCGGGCATACCCATATGTGGTGCTATTATCATAATTATGGTCATTACCACAGTTCCTAAAATACCTGCTAATACCAATTTTGGTAATTCATTTTTCATTTAGATATTATTTTTTGCTTTTTGAAAATTTTATAGGCTATATGAATTTCTACTCATACACACCTTTCAACTTTTTAATATGAAGCTGATTATCAGTACGCAAGATATTTTGATTAACACTTAATCATTAGTGCATACCATTTTTTTATTAACGTGAATACTCTTAGTACTATTTTAATATAATGATGTTGCTATTATGTATAAGGCATATTTCAGTCATAGAACTAGCTATTTATAATGATTGACGGAATACGTTTAAAATGATTTTAAAATTTTAAAGAAGTACTTCTATTCATTTGCTTAACTTGAAATTTCTAAACAATGAATACATATTAATTAACCTAAAAACTATTCTCATCAGTAGACCAACCACCATACAAGAAGTCTTGCATCAATTAGACAGTATCATTGATAATGCTATAATTAACAATAACCGCATAGGGTATTTTGCTTATTTATATAGAAGGGTGACTGCAGAAATATTGAAAGAGGTACAATTAGGGAATTTTGAGGATAATTCCCGAATGGAAACCTTCGATGTTACTTTTGCCAATTATTACTTGGACGCTTATAATGGTTATATTAATAATCAAACAATTAGTGAATCGTGGCAATTTGCCTTTGATGCAAAAGATGATACCCTAACCATTTTACAGCATATCATGTTAGGTATCAATACCCATATAAATCTAGATTTAAGTTTAGCGGCGAGCACTGCCATGAACGGGTTAGAAATATCTGATATTGAAAAGGACTTCAACACCGTAAATTCGATACTTGGTAATATTGTAAATGAAATGCAAGACCGACTAAGTAGCGTTTCGCCTTTGCTATTTCTTTTAGACCTTGCCGGAAAAAATACAGATGAAGAAATTATCAACTTTAGTTTAAAAAAAGCTAGAGAATTCTCATGGTATAATGCCAATTTGCTTTGGGGTTTAGGCATTGATCACCAAACTAATGCCATACATGAAATGGATTTAACTGTGTTAAGATTGGGAGAATTTATTAAAAACCCTAAATCTAAAATTGTCACTTATGCACTCAAATTTATAGGCAAATTTGAAGAACAGCATGTGGGTACAGTGATTTCTAAGTTGCGACAAGAGTAGGGTAGATAGAAATTGTCTTTAGTAATTTTGTTTAATTATATAATTAAATAGTTAAACATTTTGTATCTTTATCATATTCTAAATTACTAGAAACAAACTTCAGAAACACATTGACCTTATGTTCGGAATATTCAAAAAGAAATCAGAGAAAGATAAATTACGTTCTCAATATGAAAAGCTATTAAAAGAAGCGCATTCTCTTTCTACAACAAATAGAAAAATGAGTGATCAAAAAGCTTTTGAAGCCGATGAAATTATGAAGAAGATAGAACAGTTATCTTAATTCATTTCAGCTACACACAAACATTCTGGCATAAAATAAAATGAAGATTATACACATAGCTATATTTTTATCAAGCAGTGCGTTCTTGTATTATGGTATGGAGTGCCTTTTGTCCCAAAAAATGAAAGATGAGTTCGCTAGATTTGGTTTAAAAAATCAAAGAGTTCTTACTGCATACTTGCAACTCGCAGGAGGTTTGGGATTAATAATAGGATATTTCTTTTTACCTATTTTAATATTCGTAGCTGCAGCAGGACTAACACTTCTAATGCTTTTAGGATTTGCCGTTAGAATAAAAATTAAAGACAGCACAGCAGAATCATTACCATCATTGGTTTTGGCTCTTGTAAATTTATTTATAGCAGTAAGCTACTACCAACAACTTACTGCGCTATAAATATTATAGAAAAGCAATACACAAACACAACACTAAAAATAAAGCTGCCGGAAAAGATTTAAATAAAGGATCCTTTATTTTAATATGCATCGCTATTGAACCCATTAAAAAAGCTGCCAAACCTAAAGCTGCCGGTTGCTTAACTACAGGAAACCAAATTGCAACAAGTAGCAAAATAGTGAGTGTTACCTTAAAAAAGCCAATAATGTAGCACATTTGCTTTGATAGGCCATAGACCTCAAATTCTTCAATAATCGTTTTTGCCTTTCCTCCACGCCATTTGGTTGGTTTTTTATTCTGAATTAGCCATACATTTAAAATGCTTAAGGCGACTATAATTTGAAAAATGATGATTAAATAATTCATGATTAAGATAGTTTTATAAACCAATTACCTAAATTAGTCCATACCAAAAATACTAATTTTGTTTATATTTATATAAAATTAGTTAAACAAAATTAAAGAATGAATAAACAGGATTATAAAATACATATCGTTGGTGCCGGAATTAGTGGCTTAATAGCAGCAAATGTGCTGGAAGAAAACGGATATTCTCCTGTACTAATCGAAGCTACAGATAGGGTAGGCGGTAGGGTCAAAACAGATATTGTAAATGGATATCAGTTAGACCACGGATTTCAAGTATTGTTAACCGCTTACCCTGCAGCACAAAAATATCTTGATTATAAAGCTTTAGATCTTCAAAACTTCTTACCTGGCACATCTATATTTAAAAATAAACAGCAAGAAATAATTGGTGACCCTCTAAGAGATGCTTCTCTCTTATTTTCAACACTTATTGCTAACATTGGTACCGTTGCCGATAAACTGAAAATTCTTAAACTAAATACTAAACTCAAGAAAAAATCAATAACAGATATATTTTCAGATGAAGCTAAAACGACATTTTCGTATTTGACCGATTTAGGTTTCTCTTCTGAAATAATTAATGATTTCTTCACACCTTTTTTTAGCGGAATTTTTCTTGAAGATAAACTAGAAACTTCTAGTAGAATGTTCGAGTTTGTTTATAAAATGTTCGGTGAGGGCAATGCTGCATTACCTAAAGGCGGAATTGAAGAAATTCCCAAGCAACTATTACAACAGTTAAAAAATACCACTATAAACTACCACACTGCTGTATCTTCTATTTTAGAGAATAAAATAATACTTGCTGACGGTAAAGAAATAGAAAGCGATTTTACCATTATAGCTACAGAAGCTAGTAACTTAATTCAGAACTTAAAGAATCAGGCTATAGAATGGCAAAGCTGTGATACACTATATTTTGAAACGAAACAAAGAACTATTAAAAAACCCCTAATCGGATTAATACCTGATCAAAATACTATCATCAATAATATCTTTTACCATACAAGTCTTAAAACTGCTATAAATGCTGGTAAAGAATTACTTTCTGTTACTGTTGTTGATAATCAGGGGCTATCTGGTAAATCCCTAATAGAAAAAGTACAAACGGAGTTAAAGGAACACTGTGGTATTACTTCTACTACATTTATAAAACATTACTGCATACCAAAGTCGCTACCAAAGTTGAGTGAACTACATTATGAGATTTCACCATCGGAAACACGATTAACCGAGACTATTTATCTAGCCGGCGATATTCAATTAAACGGCTCTTTAAATGCAGCTATGATTGCTGGTGAGAAAGCAGCGCTGGGTGTTCTAGAAAATTTGCAGGGCTTGTTTAAATAATTCGGTTTTGAATTTATATAGTACTGTGGTGTTCGCTCATAATTTTTTAGCAAATAAATTCTAACTTTAATATTATAGATTATTAAAAATGACCGTTCAATTATTTTTGAACGGTCATTTTATTCATTCCCTTCATAAGTATCAAGCCTCGGTGAAATCAACATTTAAAGACCCGTTCACCAATCTATTCTCATTATCTATACCGCTAAAAACACCTTCTTGGTTTCTACTATTGTTCTTTAAATAGTAACTTTTAAAATAAATATTGACCCGCTCAAGCGCTATAATTCCAGAAAAATTAAATCTAAAATTAATTACAGATCCTTTATTCAATAGCTCTATACGGTCCTTTTCTATATATACATTTTCCGTTAGAGTAACTATTTCATAATTGGATGGTAGAATTTTAAATTTCAGTTTCTCTTTAAATCCATCCGCAAAATCAAAAGTAACATTATACGTTCCCGGTATTTTACCATAAAGCGATGCATACGGACTATTACTTGACAATTCTAACGCATGCCTCGGTACTACGCTCGGGTTTACAATACGCTTATTCCTTATTTCCATAGCAATATATGGTGGTATATTAGGGTCTTTAGATTTTTGCTCCATTTCTTGTTTACTCTCACATTTCTCTAAAATAGCTCTGCCGGCAACGGTATTCGTAAACAAATCAAAGGTGCAATAGGTGCCTATCAAGTAATTTATATTTGATGGTGCTCTATGCCCCAAGTAGTAAATCTCACTAGCTCCATCAATATATCTATCCCCGGAGAGGGTATTGGTTTTAATGGTAAGGGTATCTCCTTGGCGTTTTATATTTCCATGACTATAATATTCTCTCATGGTACCGTCTTCTAGGGGATACATGAATATATGCTGAATCTTTTTCCAGTTTTTAGAAATGATACTTTGCCCTTTTAAAATGGTATTATCCTCGCCAAAGTAGTAGTTAATATAGTAATACGTAATATCCTCATCATTACTTTTAAGCAAGGTTAGTTGCTTTTCATGTTCATCTTCAGATGGTTTATGCTCCGCTAAAAATGTTCCATAATCTTTATATCCTAAAAAAAGTAAGATGATGGTTTTATAATATTGATTCAACTTTATTAATGGTTTACCTTTTTCAAAATCTCTAAACTTATCATATAGATACTTTCCATTAATAAACTCGGATCCTAATGCCTCAAAATCACTTTTTAAGCTTGGTTTATTTTCATCAAAAGCCCCATAGCCATAGAGTTGAAATGTTTTTGGTAATTGTTTAAGACCATGCTTTTTAATAAACTCATCATGTATCTTATCAATAAGAATTTTAAAATATTCTGAAGTTAAAACCAATGAACCTGAAGCAATTATCATAAATTCCTATTTTATCAATAAAATTATTAAAAATATTTTTAGTATTCAGAATTAATCATAATTAATACATGTGTTTCTACATTTAGCAAACAAACTAATATAACTGAACATGAAAAACTTACTCGTACTTATTTGTTTTCTGGTTTCTACCATTGGCTTTTCACAAACTTTGGTAACTGGTAAAATTACAGATCAAAACAGTGAACCATTACCTGGAGCTAGTATTAGCGAAAAAGGAACAACTACTGGTGTAATTTCAGATTTCAATGGAAATTTTGAAATAACGATCTCATCTAATGAAGCTGTGTTATCCATCTCATATATAGGATATGAAACTCAAGAAGTAACAGTTTCGGGACAATCTCAATTGGATATCGAATTAGCAGAAAGCGCTGTATCACTGACAGGTGTTACCGTACAAGGCTTCGCTGGTATTATGGGAAAGTCTAGAAAACGAACCGAATCTATACAAACCACTGCAGAGTCGGTAACCGCTTTAAATGCAGAAGGTATTGAAAGTGCCGGTATTACAGATATCAGTTCATTCTCTACGCTAGTACCTAACTTAAAGTTTAATTCTTCACAATCTATAGGTTTAAACTTTATTACGGTCCGTGGTATTCCACAGGTTAGGGGAGGTGATGCTCCTTTGGCTTTTGTTATTGACGGGGTTACCATTCCGGATCCTAGCTTACTTAGTCAAGACTTATATGATTTAGCCTTGGTAGAAGTGGTAAAAGGTCCACAAGGTGCGCTTTACGGTAAAAATGCTATTGGCGGTGCCGTAAATATTTACACTAAAGACCCTACCAATAAAATGAGCAATCAGATAAAACTTGGTGTTGGTAACGGTGGCTTTAAACAAGCACAGTTTATTTCTTCCGGTGCTATTGCCAAAGACAAATTGTTCTATCGCTTTTCTACTCAATACAAAGATTTTGATGGACTGTTAACCAATGAATTCTTAGACGAGAAAGTAGATTTTAGAGAAGATATTAATGTTAGAGGTCAATTAAAGGCGAAATTATCATCTAACTTTTCTATTACAGGTTCTTACCAATATTTTAATATAGATGGTGGTGCTACCTATTACTCTGTTAACCCAACGGGAACTGATGGGGAGTTTACTGGCGGTATTCTAGATCCAAATCCTGCAGATGGTAATAATGTTATTTTCTCCGATGTATTAGGGACTTCTAAAATGACAAACAATTACGGAACCCTAAAAATGGATTACAACTTAACTGGTGTTAAGTTACAGAGTATTACATCTATCAATAAAGTAAATCGTTCTACAAACGGAGATTTAGATTTCTTGGAGCTGGACGGATTAACGCAGGGTGAAGAAATTACCACTAAAACTTTTAATCAAGAGATTAGAATAAACAATGCTAAAACAGACACCAAATTTGATTGGAGTTTAGGAGGGTTTTACCAAAAAATAGAAAAAGACTTCTATCAAAATGGAACTACAGGTGTTGATTTTGGCGGTCCGTTTGAGTATGATACGGCAGACTATATCAACGAAACACAAACCATTGCCTTATTTGGTTTTGGAGATTATAAACTTACAGATAAACTAACCTTATCTGCCGGTTTCCGTTTAGATATGGACAAATTTACACAAGATGATGTATTGTTCGTTACCAACTCTGAAAGAGACAATAGCGAAATTCAGCCTAAAGTCTCATTGTCATACCAAGCGAATAAAAATGTATTGGTATACACCAACTACGGTCGTGGCTACAGAAATGGTGGTTTTAATGCACAACCAACTGATTTGTTTAACAGAGATTTTGAAGATGAAACATCAGACAATTATGAATTAGGATTTAAAACTACCTCTTGGAATGATCGCTTTATTTTAAACGGTTCTGTTTTCTATTCTAAGCTAAACAACCAACAACAATATATTTTAGACTTAACCACCTTTATTGCCGGTGTATACAATTATGACAAAAGTGAAGTTTTTGGCTTTGAGCTAGAATCTAGAGCTAGGTTATCTAATTTCTTAGATGTATTTGCCAACGTAGGTATTACAGATGCTAAAATTATAGAAGGTGGATCTACTGGAGGCGATGATGGTACATTTACCAACAACTCTGCCTATGATGGTCAAAAAACACCATTTGTACCTGTAAGTACTTTCGCAGTTGGTTTAGAATCTAGTGTAAACATTACGGACGATTTAAAATTTAATGGATTCTTAAACCTAGATACTACAGGTAAAACGTACTGGCATGAAAGTAATAGAGATGCTTTTACTACCGATGCTTATTCTCTTTTAGATGCTCGTTTAGGACTTTCATACAAAAACTGGAAGCTAGAGTTATGGGGTAAAAACCTAACGGATAAAGCATATTACCAAGAATTCTCTCCAGGAGAATTTGTAGGTAGCCCAGATGATGTTGCTTGGAGAGGGCAACCGTTAACTGTTGGAACGGCAATTTCTGTTAAGTTCTAAAAAATCTAAACCATTAATTATTTACTGATTATTATGGGCATCGTTTTAAGATGCCCTTATCATCCTATTTTAAAAAATTATTATGGAAACTAAAAGAGCTCGTTTTTCAAGAATATTAATGGAAGATATGTTTCAAGTAAAAGCTGGGGAAACCGTAGCTATTACTTCCGATCTAGGAACAGATAGAGAAACAATAGATGCCATGGCTCAAGCTGCAATGAACGCAGGTGCATTTCCATTGGTCATGTATATTCCACAGGCAAAAAAAGATGGTCAGGCGGGTATGGTAGACTGGCCTTCAGAAGCGTTAACGGCTGCATTGCTTAAAGCTGATGTTTGGATAGAGGCAAATTCTGTCGTTATTCTATATTCCGATATTTGGGAAACTGCCATGAGGGATAATAAAAAGCTTCGCTACTTGATCATTGCAGAAAGCACTATAGATTCCCTTGACCGGGTATTTACAGGCTATAAAATTGCCGATTTAAAAAAGCTATTGCTACCGTTGACCAATATGGCAAAAAAATGTAATACAGTTCGCATTACCAGTACAAACGGAACTGATGTTTCTTATGATATAGATACTAATTATACGTTTGATTATGATGATGGTGATTTCTCCATGCCAAAATTTGGTACGGCTCCAGGTTTTGTGAATATTGTGCCTAAACTAAATAGTATGAATGGTCGTATCGTGTTCGATTATTTACAGCATGCAGAGCTTTATAACAAAGTAGAATTTGTGATGAAAGACGGTGTAATCACTGAGGTAGCAGGGGATGGCGCAGCCCAATTCAAGGAATACCTTTCTTCATGGGATGATGAAAACATGTATAAAATCTCTCATAATATGCTAGGCTTAAACCCCAAAGTACATGCAATTACGGGCGAGTTGGTAGAAGACGAACGTATATGGGGAGGTGTAGATTTTGGCTTCGGACATACTAGTGCTATGGATATGCCACCTTTCGGACAGATGGCAAAATCGCATTTTGATGGTGTTGTTGCCAAAACCAGTATTTATTTTGATGACATACAAATTACCGATAATGGCGAAGTATGTCATGAAGAATTAAGACCTTTAGCAGAGAGCTTATTAAGCGCCACAAATGTCTAACACAGAAGATCAATACGCAACAACCAAAGTACAGCCCAAAGACTTCGTGTCCGGTTGGGTTGTTGCACTGATAATTGCAAGTACCGGACTCTCGGTTTCAACCTTGTTCTTGGGCTCTGAAATTGCCTTAAGCTTAGGTTTTGAAAAAGCCCTGATCGCTTTTGGTATTTCTACGTTGGTATTGACGCTTATGTGCATGGCTACCACTTTAATTGGTAATCGCTCTAGGTTATCCACTTACATGATTCTTCATTTTAGTTTTGGAGAATACGGTGCCAAAATTGTCAATTTTATCTTTGGTGTTACTTTGGTCGGTTGGTTTGCCGTTGCATTAGAACTATTGGCTATAGCCATATTCGATACCGCAGCAAGTACCTTTAGCTTTTCCGTATCAAAAGAGCTTATCATTATTGTAACCAGTCTATTCATAACCTTTACCACGGTATACGGTATCCGTAGCATTGAAAAAGTGGCTAATATATCGATCCCTATTCTAACCGCTTTTCTAGGATATATCTTTTACTTGTCCGTTGCGGAATTAGAAAGTTTCTCATCACTTTTTGACTTTGTACCTGAAGAAAATGGAATGACACTTTTTAAGGCTACTTCTATTTTAGTGGGTGCCGCTATATTGTTCCCCGTTTTAATGGCAGATTTCTCTAGATTCATTAAAACGGATAAGCAAAGTTTGGCTTCGGTATTAGGTTTAACAATTGGTACGCCGTTGGCTTATTTTCTAAGTGCCGTACCCTCCATACAAACGGGCGAGGTAGATATTATTAAAATAATGGAAGAATTCAACATGGTAATTCCTGCCTTTTTACTGTTGTTTATTTCCACATGGAGCACCAATGCAACCAACTTGTATTCGGCTAGCTTAACCTTTTCAACCATTAATAAAAAATGGACCTTTAAGAACGTTGTTATCGTATCTAGCATATTTGGCACCCTATTAGCTTTGTTCGGTTTTGCTACCTATCTTTTCGAATTTCTGGAATTTTTGGGCATTTTGGCACCCTCTATTTCTTCCATTTATTTTATTCATTTCTTTTGGATTAAAAGACAGCGCTATAACTTAGACGACATAGCCAAGTGGGAACCCTCTGCTCTAATTAGCTGGGTGTTAAGCTCATTGATTAGTGTGTTTACCTATTTAGAAGTTTTTCAGATTACAGGGGCTTATTTCCTGGATTCTTTTCTACTTGGTGCCGTAATCTATTTAGCATTTCAGTGGAAAGCGATTTTTAAACCTGCCCAGTAGTTACAACTAGGTATTCTTAAAAGCCGTTACATCCATCTATTCATGAAAATATCAGCGCTTTTAAAATTATGTTTACTTTAGCGTAAAATATACGCATAGTATGCAACAATCCATTCAACTCTCTGTAGATGCTGTAGTCTTTGGCTATGAAGCTGGTAACATTTCCATATTACTTATTAAAAGAAAGTATGAACCTTTTAAGGATAAATGGGCAATCCCTGGTGGATTTGTATTGGATGATGAGTCACTGGAAGAAGCTGTTGAACGGGAGCTTAAAGAGGAAACTGGTATAAAGATCAATTACTTAGAACAGCTGTATACTTTCGGAAAACCGAATAGAGACCCAAGGGGTAGGGTAGTGTCCATTGCTTATTTCGGATTAATTCGCCCTAATGCATTTAAAATATATGCTTCTACAGATGCAGCACAAGTACAGTGGTTTAATATAAATGAACTGCCAGAATTGTCTTTTGACCATAAGGAGATTTTAGATGCCGCTATTAAAAGACTAAAAGGTAAAATCACCTACGAACCTATAGGTTTTGAATTGCTTGATACCAAATTTCCGTTTTCAGATTTAGAGAAATTATATAGTACGCTACTAGGTAGAGAGGTAGATAGGCGCAACTTCAGAAAGAAGATTATGGGTTTAAATGTACTTGATGAACTTGATGAAAAGGTCTCTAAAGGTTCTGGTAGACCCGCCAATTTATTCCAATTCAATGAAAAAAGATACTTCCATCTTAAAGAAGAAGGTATCATATTTGAGATATAATCCGCTGTTTTTCAGATATATAATTAGTTTGCGTAAAAATAACGCATAATATTCTAGGTTAGTATCCTAATGTGTTTTACATTTGCGTCATAATAACGCAAATTATGATTTACAATTCAACAACTTCATTACCTGATAAAGCAATAGGAGAGAAGTATGTTTTCTTAGCGGGTAGTATGGATGTTAATACTACATTGAATTGGAGAACACAATGCATAGCTGCATTAGAAAATAGCCATCACATTTTTGACCCAACACATAAAGACCACGATTCATTAAACAAGTGCGAGATGGAGAATCATATTAATTGGGAACTAGATGCTTTAAACAGGGCAGATATCATCCTTCTGAATTTTCTTCCAAATGCCTCATCTCCAATATCTTTGGTAGAGTTGGGGCTATACGTGGCAAGCGATAAATTAATTGTTATTTGTCCTAAAGAATTTTATAAGAATACCTACGTTACTACTTTGTGTAAAAAATACAATACGCCTATAGTTCTTAGTACAGAAGAGGCTTTAAATACTATAAAATAAAAACCAACATTATGAACGGATTACTACTAACAGACGGATATAAAACAGGACACCACCAACAATACCCTAAAGGTACAGAAGAGGTCTATTCTAACTGGACACCCAGAAGCAATAAATATGCTCCTAAAGGTTGTGATAAAGTGCTATCATTTGGGCAACAGTATGTATTTCAATGGTTACATGATTATTTTCAGGACAACTTCTTTTCTAAGCCGAAAGCAGAAGTGTGTAATGAGCTAAAAGAAGAATTATCACTGTATTTAGGTACGGATTATGATGTTACCCATTACGAGGAATTACATGATTTACAATATTTACCAATCAGGGTAAAGTCCTTACAAGAAGGGGTAGAGGTAGACATTAGAGTACCTTTGGTTACTGTAGTGAATACCGATAAAAAGTTCTATTGGATCACCAATTTCTTAGAAACCATTTTGTCTACTATGCTATGGCAACCAATGACATCGGCATCTATTGCTTTGTTATACAAGCGTATTTTCAAAAAATGGACACTTTTAACCGATAAGGATAATTTGGCTTTTATTGATTTTCAAGGGCACGATTTTTCTATGAGAGGTATGGGCGGCTTGCAAAGTGCAATATCATCTGGTATGGGTCATGCTTCTGTATTTCTTGGATCAGATACGCTGCCGGTTATAAGTAGTTTAATGCAGAAGGTTTTGTGGTAGGTTCTGTAAATGCTACTGAACACTCCGTTATGTGTGCCGGTACTAAAGATGATGAAATAGGTACGTTTAGAGCTTTAATGAATACCTACCCAACGGGAATTCTATCGGTTGTTAGTGATACCTGGGATTTATGGAAAGTGCTTACCGAGTATCTTCCGCAATTAAAAGAAGAGGTACTTTCTAGAGATGGTAAACTTGTCATAAGACCAGATAGCGGAGACCCTGTTGATATCATTTGTGGAGAATCTGGTTCGCTAGGCAGCAACACTCCTAAAGATAAAGGGGTAGTGGAGTTACTTTGGGATATTTTTGGCGGCACCGTTAACGAACAAGGTTTTAAAGTTTTAGATAGCCATATTGGTGCTATTTATGGCGATAGCATTACTACGGAAAGAGCAGAAGATATCTGCCAGCGTTTAAGCGATAAAGGCTTTGCTACCACCAATGTAGTTCTTGGTATTGGTTCTTTTACCTACCAGTTTAATACTAGAGATACTTTTGGTTTTGCAATGAAAGCTACTTCTGTAGTGGTTGATGGTGTACGAAGAGAAATTTTCAAAGATCCTATTACTGACGACGGAATTAAAAAATCTGCAAAGGGATTGGTTAAAGTTGAATTACACGACAATGAATATGTATTGGTGGATCAAGTTACACCAGAACAAGAAAATACAGGTGAGTTACAAGTAATCTATGAGGATGGAAAATTTGTAAATCAAACGAACATTCAAGAGATAAGAGACCGTATTAACAAGAATCTTTAAAACAAAAATTATGTGGTTCGAAGAATTGACAGGATTTAAAGAAATATCACCTGAATATGTGCGTGATACTATTACTATTGATGGGCAGAATTTGATTTCTAAAGTCAATAATAAATCCTATCAATTCGGGTCTTTAGAAGTGGTTTCCTTAGAACAGTTAAGAGAACAACAACTATCACATAGCAATTCTGATACTATAAAGGTTTCTGAAATAGTAGCGGATATTCAAGGGTTACATGCCGATCCAAAAAATGAGAACGCGCTTTTTCACGCAGCATCCCAGTTTAATTTACTGGAAATGGTTGGTCCAGAAGTTTCTCCTAAAGCGGGAGTAGCTATTTATGAAAATGACTTTACCCAAGGTCCGGCATGTGCAATAGCTTGTGGTGCTGGTACCATTTATAGAAATTACTTTGCTCCGGTCAATAATCAAACAGGGCAGACAGATGGACATCAAATTGATTGTTTAGAGGATATCGGTAAGGAACTGAATAACCATGAGCTTCAATTATGGAAAATGACCAACGGTTATGCGTTGGTTAGTCTAGAAGGACTTCTTTCGATCAATAAGCAAATTGGGAGTTTTACTACCAATCAACGGGAAGCTCTCAAGGGAAAATTAAAAGTGGGAATCCAATGGAATACAGAGGTAACGCTTAATGACAAAAAGCAATTGGTATCCCAAATATACTGTTCGGCATTACCGGTTGCCTATTCTTCTATTGAATCTTACTATTGGGAGAATTTTGCGAGAATAGTTTTAGAAGCCACGTATGAGGCTACGTTGTACATTGCTATGATCAATCTTAAAAACAACAAATCAAACTCCGTATTTTTAACCTTAGTTGGTGGTGGGGCATTTGGTAACGATCTAGATTGGATACTAGAATCACTCTTTAAGGCACTTGAAAAATTTAAACATATTCCTTTAGAGGTGAATATAGTTAGCTACGGTAGATCAAACGAAATATTGAAACAGGAAATAGCTAATTTCAACAATACACTACCTCAAGGCGAATCTTAAGGGCAGTATTAAAAACAACTTTAAATTCCGGAGTACACTTCAGAATTATTAATCTCGATTATCGAATAAAAACGAACATATGAAATACGAAATAAAAAAGTTCCATGACGGACAGGTTACTGCTAAAATTGCTGAAACCGGAGATATTCATATAAAAATTAGAGGGAACAGTTATGAAGATTTATTTAGGGCTGCTTCCATAAAAGAAGCTTGGGACGCTACTAATGCAACCCATAAAACAGCTGTAGCTAAACTCACCATATTTTGCTTAATTGGTCAACGATCAGATAGGCGATTTAATAAGGGAGAATCTTTCGATCTAAAAGTGATCTGCAAATTTATAAATGACATGAAATTTGATGTTGTTTCTATTTTACATCCGCACAGTCCTATTTCGTTGGCGTTAATTGAGAATTCAGAAAAAATATCGCATGTAGACTATGTTGAAAAGGCATATAACCAAATAGGTAACCCAGTATTGGTGAGTCCAGATGCTGGTGCGTATAAAACTACCCATGAAATTGCAGAAAAGCTAAATGCAGATTTAGTGCCCTCTAATAAAGTGCGAGTAAATGGAGCTCCTGAAATTAGTATTCAGGGTGATGTAAATGGCAAAGAATGTTTAATTGTAGATGATCTTGCAGATGGTGGTAGAACCTTTAAATTTTTGGCGGAAGCTTTAAAAAAGCAAGGTGCAACCAAAGTATTTTTATATGTTACCCACGGGCAGTTTAACTATGGTTTTGACGAACTTAAAGAATCCATAGATCATATCTATTGCACCAATAGCTATAAGGATATTGAAGATGATTTTGTAACGCAATTCAAGTTAGATGGATTGTAAAATTCTACCTAATTGTAAAATGAAAAATAGCGCTTTTAAGCGCTATTTTTTTTGTGCCAAATTTTAATTAATACGAATTGTACAAATAGATTTCGATGGCTATATCAAAACGAAAATTACAGCGAACTTCTTTTGGTATTGCAACCACCAGTATCAAGAAAACTACAGCAAGAAGCATCTGATAATTAAGCAATATCAAACCTTCTCCTCATAATTAGATTCAAAAATGCGGTATTTAAAAAGACCAACGACCACTGCGCCACCAATACTGTTACCCAACAATGCTAAAAATAGAAACCAAAGGTAATCTAGGAAGCTAATATCAGCAGAATGTAGAAAGGCGCCAAACACCTCTATATTACCCACAATACTATGGTGAAATCCTCCAAAACCTATCACACCGGTTATCATAATAATCAATACCACCCGGGTAAGCGAATTCATGGTACTGTTCAACAACCAGGTCAATAGTCCCATTAACCATCCGGCAACTACGGCACTTGCTAATAGTACCCAAGAGCCTTCTTTTACTACATGAGCGCCAATTTCTACCATAGTCCCTTCGGAAAAAAGATGAAGATTCGGCGCAAGAAATCCGATGAAAACGGCAAATATATTTCCTCCAATTATGTTACCAAGAATCACCACGCCCCATACACGAAATAACTCCCAAATGCTGCGCTGACCATTTAACATTGGCAAAGCCAATACCGATGTTTGCTCGGTAAATAGGGCAGATTTTCCAAGGATAACCAATATAAATCCGACAGGGTATACTACAGCAAAAAATTTAAAAATAAGTGTGGTATCAATAGTACCGTTCAATAGATAATAAATTGCACAGATTAAAAAATAACTAAATCCAATTTCTAGTCCGGCAATTACCGCACTTAAGAACATAGCTTTATTTTTTATCTTGAAAATTTCTTCTCCTTCATGAATAACCCTACTAAGAATAACACTGTACTCGTTGTCCCCCTTAATTTCTTCAGATTTTTTCTCTAGTTCTTTCTGATGGTCTTGTTGTTCTTTTTTTTCGGTTTCCATAATAGGATGGTTCGTTTAAACTGCTTGGTAGTAATTCATATATTGCTATAAAATTGATTGGTTTAGGTCTTGTACTTTTTTAAAAATAAACAATAGTCCTAGTTCTAATTACTCCAAACAAATATTTAGATAGCTCAAAAAGAAACAAGGCACAACTAAAATATTTTTATGGTTTTGTGTGATAATATGAAGTATTGCTATACTAATAGCATAAACAAACATCTACGTCATCATGAAAACAGTAGCTAAAAAATTAGACCTTCAGAAAATCCTTATCAAATTTTATACTTGTGAGATACGTACTTTTAAGCGAATATTAGAACTAAAATAACAGCGTCAAATTAGTATTGGTTCATCTAGCATTGAAACCGTTTCACTTGATATAAGGGCGTAATTATGTTACCTTTATACTGGTGCTAGTTTATAAAAGCACACCAATAAACAGCTAGGGAATTTAGCTGGTTAAATCAATAAAACGCGTATACAAGCTTGTCATATGAAGCACATCCCATTTAAAATGTTGCTAAAGAAATCATATATCTATATCGTTTTTATCTTTTTAGGTTGTACGTCTACCAAAACAAATAATCAGAACACAAACAGTTCTAATGCCGAACCTACTATCATACAAACTCAAAACGGACCTGTTAAAGCAAAGCCTGTAATTCAAAATTTGGGTTTAGATGATCATTCATACATCAGTCTAACACCAAGCCAACCAGAATCAACGATCCATCATAAAGATTCGCTTCTACAAGAGCATAGTAATACTCAACTAAGTAGTAGTTCAGAGGAGGTCAACTTTAATAGCGATAGTCCCGTAGCGGATAGAATTGTTCAAAATTATCTGAATAGCGAAATTAAAGAGCCTGGCGGACATTGCCTTACCGTAAGTAAAACTCGGTTTGAAAAGGCATACAAAGACGTGCACGGTCATTTGCCTTATCAAGATTTTCCCGATAGCATGGCTACGGCTACATATACTTCTAAACAGGTATTTAACTTGCTTTATGTGACTGCTTCTAAACCAGATAAAAGCTGGCAAAGCCTTCCCGAAAAATATAGGGGTAAAGGTAATGCGGGTGCTATTACCTATGCCGGTATGGGAACTTTAGTTGATTCTACCGGTATTTGGGGCGGAAAATTAAAACCGGGTGCCCTTATGCAAGTCTGGCGGTATAAAGAAGATTATATAGAGGTGGTACAGGGTGCCGATGTTAAAAAACTAGATCCATACGGACATTCGTTTATTTTCATAAGTTATGTACGTGATGACAAGGGTGTTATTACCGGACTCCGGATTGCGGATCAAGGTTTTCAGAGTTACAGACCACTAGTGCCTAGAGATTATGATGTTTGGTGGGCAGTGAACTTAAGCGTTTAGCCTACACCTAAAAAGCATCATAAAACTTTAACTTTTTATATGTAATTTACTCAGTACTAATACGTTCTAATAATAGTATCTTATCCCTAAATCTATTGTAACCTATGTTTCTTTTTTCGATACTACTTTCTTTTGGCTTTTCTAATGATATCTCACCTAAAACAAATAGGGTGATGCATCATAGCACTGCTGCTGTAAGAACTTCACCTGTATCGAAATCAACTAATTTTAAGAAAGAAAAAATACTTGTACTTAACATAGCATCAGATTCTATCGCTGATTCTTATGCCAGTACTAAAGAAGATGCCAATCAACTTCGATTGCGCTTAAAAGAAGATTTACGGTTAGGTACTATTTCTATTGATCATATTAAAACAGCTTTTGCCGATCAACTGGTAGATAAAATTATACCGCACTGGTATGGTACTCCATGGAGTTTTGGCGGACATACTGCTACACCTAATGAAGGTAAAATTGCATGTGGTTATTTTATTTCAACCACGCTGCGAGATATGGGAATTAATATCAACCGCTATAAATTGGCTCAAAAATCGCCCATAGACGAAGCTAAAATGATCAGTTGTGGTTCGGTAATTACTCAAGTGGAACAAGAAACCCATGAAAAAGCATTTGAAGAGATAGATACATTAACCCAAGAGGGACTTTATTTTATAGGTTTTGATGAGGGACATGTGGGCTATCTTTTAAAACGGGAGGGCGAACTTTTCTTAATACACTCCAACTACCTTAATCCAGTGTCTGTTTGTATGGAAACTCTTAAAGAATCACGTGTTTTTAATCGTTTTACAAAATTTCATCTCGTTGCCATTTCTCATAATGATGCCTTATTACAACGCTGGTTAGACAATGGTACTGTTATGTAATTTTGCATGACTGCATCTAACTTACTTATATTATAAACATAAACCATAGCGCTTTTTAGCGCTATTTTTTATTCAAAAGTATGTCGTTGTTCTGCTGTTGAAGATGCTTGCAATAATTGGTGAAATGTCTTTATACTATCAAAATTGCTCGTAATTTCTTCCGATACCGCAATGCCAGATACACCTGCTTCCAATAACCCTTTCACATCTACCGTGGTAATGCCACCAAAAGCAATAATTGGAGTTTCGGTTTGTAAAGCTTCTACTAGTAACGTATACCCATTTAAACCCAAAACCGGACTCGAATCTTCTTCGTTGATATTTGCTTTAAACGGACCTAAATTGATATAATCAACTTCTTTGGTCAATAGTGTTTCTGCGTCTTGCAAGGTGTTGGCCGTACCACCGATCATTTGCCAAGTGTATAGCAGTTTTCGTACCTCGGTAGGGGATGTAGTAGTATTATCAAATACAACGCCGTCTGCTTTAATGGTATGTGCAATCTTAAACTGATTCTCAATGATTAACCGCGTCTGAAAATGTGAAGTAATTTCCCTAGCTTCTTCGGCTATTTTTAAAAACTTCTTTTCTGATACATTCTCTAAGCCTAACTGCACTAATTCTATACCAGAAGTACACGCCTTTTGTATATTTTCCAATACCTCTTTTGGTGAGTTTCCTTTTGGTATGTAATGTAGCTTAGGGATAATCATGTCCATATTTTTTGATGTAAATGTTGTAGTATTTAAGTTGGCAAAGTTACGGATGTAATGTGTAATTTAATTTTTTTGTATGGCAATGTCTTATTCACCGGCTATTTTTTGTACGGCTAATTGCCCATCATGGAAAATAGAATTCATAGGTTTCGTCTAATTGTGGTTGTAATAAATACTTATGTGTTTTAGATGTGGTTTGGGTTATAAACTTTCTTAGAGATTGGGTGTATAATCATTAAGATTTAAAATCTAAGTTAGTAGGGTTGTGAAAGGTATGTAGAACGGGATTTTACTACGTATTGTAATTTCCTTACGGTTTTCCGTAATGGAATACTTGTTAAAAATATCTATATTTAACCTCCCCTTTCCTTTATAAAAAAATACTACATTAATTTTATAATTATGAATAAAAATTATCCCATTTTTTTATCACGAATAGCAAAAGGTGAAGATAAAATTGAAGGAGGTTCTCAAAATAATCTTGCAGAAGTTATTTCTGAAATTATAAAAGAGGATAAATTAGAAAAAAAGGTTATTGGATTAGAAGGAGATTGGGGATCTGGAAAATCAAATTTGATTAGAATAATCCAATCCAGGCTCGGGGAAAATTATCACACTTTCATTTTTGATGCTTGGGGAAGTCAGGAGGATTTAACTAGAAAATCTTTTTTGGAACAACTTATAAATGAATTGTTTATAGAAGAATTCTTAACCGAAAAAGAAAAATGGAAGGATTTAAAAAACCGCTTATTATCTAATACGTCAACAACCCATACTCAAAAATTCCCACAAATCAAGAGTTACTGGCTAGTTATCTCACTTTCACTACTTCTTTATGCGTTCCTATCAAGTACTTATGAACATATTATCAAAAATTTTGACTTTGTAGAATCTGTTTTCTTCGGTTATTTTAAACCTTTAATATGGATTTATCTTATTCCTGTCGGGTTTTTTATATGGGGTCTCAAATTATCAAAGAAGGAGTATCTAAAAGAAAGAGAGAACAATAGCAAAAAAGATATTATTGATCAAGATAGTAGATGGGTCACAATAGGTAAGTTATTTTATTGGTATAATGGAAAAGAAATAAATTCAGAAGAAGTTAAAAATATTATAGAAGATGAACCATCTGTAAAACAGTTTAGAGAATACTTTAAAAATATAGAAGATGAAATCAAAGGTAAAGGTAAGCTGATATTAGTATTTGATAATCTTGATAGACTTGATAATGATAAGATAAAGTCACTTTGGTCATCTATTCATACTTTTTTTGCTGAGGATAACAATTCTTTTAACTCTTGGGTTATTGTACCATATGATAAGGCTAAATTACAAGAGCATTTAGAAAATGGATTGCATGGATTTATTGGTAAAACATTTTCTTTGAATTTTAGGATTACACCACCTGTTGTAACCCAATGGGAACAATTCCTAAATCAAATGTTGGATGATGCATTTGGCAAAGAATTGCTAAACCAAGAAGAAATAGAATATGTCACAAAACTTTTTGATATCCTAGCCTCAAATAAAACAATTAAACCTCGCCAAATCATCAATTACACAAATGATTTAGTATCCATGTATAAGTTATGGAGAAAGGATATTGAAGATAACAGTATAAAATTTCGATATATAGCTTTATTCACTTTAGTTAAGGATTCCATTATTAATACTCCAAATGAGTCGATTCTTAATCGTGATTATTTAAAAGGAGCTGCAGTATTTTTCAAAGATGATGAAGACTTAGATACAAGTATGTCGATGCTGACATTTGGAGTAAAGAAGGATTTAGCAGATGAAGTCCTTTTGGATAGACAACTTAAAATTGCTTTAAGAGAAGGTAATGAAGAAATAATTAAATCTTCTTTGAAACATCGAGCATTTCAAAAATATTTTTTTCAAGCAAATTCTGCGATTCAATTAAGTGAAAAATTAAAGGGGTTAGTTAAAATTTATAAAGTTGTTAATGAGATATTCTCTGCCAACATGATGAACACTTTTTGGGAAGATTTTGGTAAAGAAATAAAGTTATTCGAAAGTGAATTTGAAGTATTGAATGATAATCATAAAGCTATTTTAAAAAATACCGAGAAGGGTACGGGTAAAAGTATTTTATTAAAGTTAATTAAGGGGTTAAAAAAAGACTTTGATTCTCTTACAAATCAAGAAAAATATCTCACTCAAATAATACTTATAGAAGAGTTCATAAATGAAGAAAATATTGATATTGATTTCTTTTCGTTGATAACGAAGATTAATTTTAGTGCCGAGCCTTACATGAAATTTGTAAATAAGGTAAAGAGTAATTATAAAAAATATAAAATTTTATGTTCTCAAAAAGAGCTGACAGAATGGTTTTTTGGGGAAAATGAGGAATTAGATATAAATAAAATTTTCAGTAATCTTACAGAGTTAGAAACCGTTAAAGATGAATATGAAATGGACTCTATTATTATAGATATTTCTGCGAAAATTAAGACCATTTCTCATAATGACAAAGAAAATTTGATCCAATATGTTAAGATATTAAAAGTACTAGCAGAAAGACCTGTCAAGCTAAAACTTAGCATCCAATTCTATGATCAACTTACTTCAGCAAAGTTGGACTCCGATGAAATATATGAAGATGCCTATTGTATTGGTATTTCTGATTTTCAGGTTTCTCATGCAAACTCATCAAATTTTCAAAGTTCTTTAAGAAGCTTGACGGAAGAGCAGTTAGAAAAGATTTCAAGTAAGATAGAATCATACATGAGCTATCAAGAATTACTTGAATTACTAACGACAAATACATCTGCGATCGGGTTTCTTAAACTTAAAAATGTTGCACATAAAGTTACAATTAATGATTACGGCGAATCATCTTTAAATATAATGTGGGCACTTAAAAAGTTTGATAATATTGCCACAAAAGTTTTTGATGATGATAAGGAGAAAGTAAAAAGCTTTGTAGAAAAATTAAGTTCATGGCACATGTTATATAATGGAGAAGTTGAAAGTATTTCTGAAGGCTTTTTTAAACATTTTAATCTAGGAGAATTAAAGCTCGTAGAATTAATAATAAAAAATACGTTAAAACATTACAAAGGTTTGTCGAAGGAACAAATCATGGAATCGTTCAAAACGAAGAACAAAGACTTCAAAATACTTAACGCACTAATTGACAATGATTTAATCGATAAATTTTCGAATGCTTTTTATAGTGCCTACGATGATTACATGAAAGAAATAGCTAGTGAAAAAGAAGCTGTTCCAGAAGTTGGGATTTGGGATACACTAATTGATAAACTTCATGGTAATAAGCTAAAGAGCACTTTCACAAATATAAGAGATATATTTATTAATGAAAGAGGGGAGTTAAAAGAAGGAGAGCTTTATTTCTTTAAAAAAGGTTTAATAAATTATGCTAATCTTTCGACAAATCCAGAAAGAAGTACACTTAAAATAATTATTCCTTTAATTGAATCTGATTCAAATTTCGAAATTTTCTTAGATAATAAAGATTCTCTTATCCCCATTATTCAATCATCCAAACAACATAGCGAAACTGCCATTGGAGAACTTCAATTAAGATATAATTCTAAAAACTATTTGGATGACGAAAGAATGAAAGACCTTGCAACGACGTTGAGTCTAAAAAAAGAAGATATTAGTAAAGATGATGATGCCAAATTAGAGGAAGGAAAATAATGATATTTAGTTTTAGTTATATTTGGTTTATGAATACTATAGAAATATAGTAAAAGATGAGTAGGTAAATAATACCAATCCTTTACATTGTTTTCTAAATAAAATGTAAACCTTATTTTATTGTTTTACAACTGTATCAGCTTGCTCAAAATATACTCTGCCTATCAAGCAAAAAGCAGTTTCAATTAAATATCTATTAAAAATGGGTAAAAAAATATTAGAAAGAATCGATATTGAAAACTTAATTACAAATTTAAGAGGAGAAGTAGGTACAGTAATAGAATCTTGGACTTTATTAAGAGAGTATCATATTTTGACTAATCAATTGACTTCAAATATGAGTCATAGTCAGTACAAAGAAAATCTTAGGAACAGTGATTTTAAAAAGAGACATATTATTAAAAAAAAACTAACTGATGACATTATATCAAAGCTTTCTGAGTTAGCTCAAGAAACTAACAATACTCTTAATTTCTATTTGGCAACACAAAAAATCACCAATCTAGATTCTGAATTTAAAGATTATAAAATGTATATAATCAAAAACAAGTTTAAAGCTAGAAGAAATGAGTTTATTAGTCACAAAAATTTACCATTAAAATGGTCAGGGCATAAAGCAGCATATAGCATACCATATGTAATAATTGTAAAAGCAATTGTAAAAGCAATTATCCTAATGAAAGAGATTGATAATATATATATTGGTAAAAATGCAAATTTGAATTGGCAGATTTTAAGAGCTAGTAGATATAATTACGAAGTTGCAGCCAGGGCAAGATATATGGATATGTCATTTATAAAATAGGATTCTAATTTTACAAATGCGTATGGTTTTTCAATAAACAATTGCTTATCTAAATAATTTTTATACTATTATAATTAGAGAAGTCATGGTAGTACTTTATTACAATCTTATCTTTCATCATAAGAAAGAAATTGGAAAAATAAGTTTACTTCTTACAGAGCGTCTCTGTATACCTTAATTAGTTAACAGCTAATTGGTATGCAGAGACTTTTTTTTGCGTAAAACTTTACACAGCGCATAAACTCTAAAAACGGTGAACTAAGTTGCTTACTTCCTATTGCTGAAAACAGCTTTTAGTCTTGCCAATTATTAGCCCAATCTTTCCAAACCACATCTAGACCTTTACTTTTTAACATGGCGGTGATGTCTTCTGTTGGTCTTTCGTCTGATATTTCAAATTGCTCTAAAGATTCTGGTGCAACGGCATACCCACCAGGGTTGGTTTTAGACTCTGCGCTTATGGAGGTAATGCCCAAATTCACAATATTATTTCTGAACACCTCACTTTCACGAGTAGACATGGAGAGTTCTACATCTTCATCTAATAACCTAAAGGCACAGATGAGTTGTACCAAATCTGGGTCGGTCATTTCAACCTTTGGTTCCAATCCTCCTGAATGGGGTCGTAATCTAGGAAACGATATGGAGTATTTAGTTTTCCAGTACGTCTTCTGTAAATACTTTAAATGTAATGCCGTAAAAAAGCTATCTGCACGCCAATCTTCTAAGCCGAACAATGCGCCCAATCCTATTTTGTGAATTCCGGCTTTACCCAATCGGTCGGGAGTATCCAATCGAAAATCGAAATTAGATTTCTTGCCTTTTGGGTGGTGCTTTTTATACTCCTCTCTATGGTAGGTTTCTTGATATACCAAAACGGCATACAGTCCATTTTCAATTAACAGCTCATATTCATCTTGCAATAAGGGTTGTACCTCTATGGTGATATTCGAAAATTTAGAACGAATTAACTGCAAGGCATTATTGAAGTAATCTACACCAACGGTTTTATTGGCTTCTCCTGTAACCAATAAAATATGGTCATAGCCTTTAGATTTTATATACGCTACTTCTTTTAAAATTTCAGCGTCGGTCAAGGTTCTACGTGGAATTTTATTGGTCATGCTAAAACCGCAGTAGGTACAAATGTTCTGGCATTCGTTACTTAAATACATGGGCGAATACATTTGTATGGTATTCCCAAAGCGCTTCTTGGTGAGTTGGCGACTCAATTGCGCCATTTGCTCCAAATAGGGTTTGGCAGCAGGCGATAGCAACGCTTTAAAGTCTTCTAAATCTCGCTTTGTGTTACTTAATGCGCGTAACACATCGTGCTCTGTTTTAGAAAAAATACTGGCTAGGGTATCATCCCAATTGTAAGTATCGAATAGGGTTTTGAAACTGCTCATACTTCTAATTCAAAAAACTGGTTAAGGGACTACTTGCTTCGGCTTTTTTATGCACTATAGGTGCCAGTTTCGCTTCAAAAGCCATTCTGCCAGCTGCTACCGCCATTTTAAACGCTATGCCCATTGCAACAGGGTTTTGAGAAACGGCTATAGCCGTATTTACCAACACGGCATCTGCACCTAGCTCCATTGCAAAGGCTGCATGTGAAGGGGCACCAATACCGGCATCTACAATAACAGGCACATTGCTTTGGTCAATAATAATCTCTATAAATTCTTGTGTTCTTAATCCTTTATTACTTCCTATGGGTGCACCTAAAGGCATTACACACTGCACACCAACTTCCTCTAATCGTTTACATAGCACAGGATCCGCATGTATATAAGGCATAACCACAAAACCTAGTTTCACTAGTTCTTCGGCAGCTTTTAGAGTTTCTATAGGATCGGGAAGCAGATATTTTGGATCGGGATGTATTTCTAATTTCACCCAATTGGTCTCTAAGGCTTCACGAGATAATTGAGCGGCAAAAACAGCTTCTTTTGCATTACGAACTCCCGAGGTATTGGGTAATAAATTAATGCGATTATGATTTAAATGCCGTAGTATATCATCTTGCGCATCACCAACATCTACCCGTTTTAAGGCCACGGTCACCAATTCACTTTCTGATGCCAGTATGGCTTCTTTCATTACTTGCGACGAGCTAAATTTTCCCGTTCCCGTAAACAATCTTGAATTAAACTTCTTATCTGCTATCTGTAACATCTTATTTTCTTTTTTCTTCGGATATCCAACGTTGTTCTACTATTTCGCCACCATTGATGCGTTTCTTAAAATCTGGAATGCTATTAAAGTTGCGCGTTATTTCACCGGAAACTGCGATACCATGAATACCCATTTTCATTAGTGCAGAAACATCATCTATAACAATACCACCTATGGCAATTACAGGAATAGCTGTTTTGAGTTCTTCGAATATGGTCAAATAACCGTTTATGCCCAATACGGGACTCAAATTCTCTTTGGTCTTCGTAAACCTGAAAGGTCCCATACCTATATAATCTACTTTTTTATGGATCAGATTTTTACAATCCTCCAATGTATTGGCGGTGCCACCAATGAGTTGCCAAGAAGCCAGCTCTTTTCTTGCTATAGTAGGGCAGGAGTCTAATTTACCTAAATGCACACCATCTGCTTTTACCGCAGCGGCAATTTTATAGTGATCGTTAATGATTAATTGTACCTGAAACTTTGATGTTATTTCTCGTGCTTGTTGTGCGGTTTCAAGTACTACTTTTTCTGGCTGATTTTTTAAACGCAATTGCACCAATTCCGCTCCAGAAGAACACGCTTTCTGAATATTTTCTAAGTGTTCTTTAGGGGTACTGCCTTGTGATATATAATGTAATGTTGGTATCATTTAGATTCTTTACTTAAAAGCTTAATTCATGCTATTTCTATTTGAAGTTTTCTTCTCCTCAATCCATGCCGCTTCATATTGCTTTTTCAAGGCTATGAAGCTTTCAACAGGGTTTTCCATATTCCAGACGCCACCTAAGACACCAATACCTTTAAAACCGAGCTTTAGTGTTTGTTGTACTGTTTTATCAGTGATTCCGCCCATGCCCACGATTAACTTTTCACTTTGGTTGACGTCAAAACCCTTGCCTTCATAACCCTGTTTAGAGATGGAAGAAAACACGGGACTCAGTAAATGATAATCAAATTCAAACTCACAATCTTCTAATACCTCTGGATCGTGAAAAGAAGAACTTATGGTCTTACCGTACATATCTAAACTTTTAAAATACTGCCCGGGATTATCAATATGGTCTATTCTTTTTTGCTCTTGAAAATGCACGCCTTTTAAATCATATTCATTGATCAACTCATGAAAAAGGTGTACTACAATTCTATTGTGATATTTAGTATCTATTAGATTTAAATAATCGCAATGTTCTTGATAGTCTTTAAATGGTTTTCTCAAATGATAATATGCCAAACCTTGTTGAAACAACTGATGGAGTATTTCAATTTCGTTAGGGATATCATTTTCTGGTGCTATTAATACGATCATTTTTGTGATTTAAGTATTGTAATGGAAATCCTTTTGCTTCATGTGGATAAACTGGGAATAGAAAGCCTGATTTTCAACCCCCTTGAGTAGCTCTAATGACCAATACTTCATCACTCTCGTTCAGTGTTTTGGTATGCCACTCTGTTTTGGTGATAATGTTCTCATTTACCGCCACGGCTATTCCGTTGACAGAAATATCCAATCCTTTAATGATTTCATCTAATGTAGTGTTCGGCTTGAATAGGTGAGTGGTGTTGTTTACTTTAATGTGTATCATCTTTTCAATTAGTTTATCAATGCGTAAAACGCAACAATGATTTTAATTTTGATGTAAACAGAAAGAGTAAATAATGAAATGAAAAAAGGAAAGTACAGGTTGTTGATCCTGATAACTTTTCCCTACGTTGATATTAATCAAATCAGGTTCTAAGGATATTTCTCAAACTATGAAATAGCTACTCCTAAAGTTTACTTCGCTAATGTAAGAATTTGAAGACGAACATGTGCTTTTAAACTTCAGAATGTTGATTAATTTATAGCTACAAGCGTTTTATGAAATAATCGGCAATTATACCATACTTATCATATAAGTCTTATCATTAGCCCCAGTAGTTTCATTGCTAATTTTATCTAAAAACGCTAAAAAGTATAAATGAGTTACAGTAATTTTGTAGTTCATATAATTACAGCATATTGCTAGAAAAAAGAAATCAATTACCCCAAGAGCAATTTATAGATGAAGAAAACTTCATTTATTGTTTAGAAGGCGTTCAAGACATAGAAACAGATAAGGTTACCGAAGCTCAAGAAAGCTTGGAGCAACTGGCCATGAAATACGGTATTTCCAGTATCTACAAAACATGTGATACCATTGAAGGATTAGAAGATAGCTTAAATGCCCTGGTCTTAGATGATCACAATTTTAAGGACTATGAAATCATCTATTTGGTGATGCATGGTGAAGCCAACAGTATTTGCTTAAACGATTACTATTATACCTTACAGGAAATTGCAGAGCTATTTGAAGGCCGATTGAAAGGAAAGATTTTACATTTCTCCAACGCAAAAATTCTTGATTTAGACGAAGAGGAATCGCAATACTTTTTAGATATCACTGGCGCAAAAGCTGTATCTGGTTATGGCAATGCATTTAACGGAGTAAGTAGCGCTAACCTTGATAAGGCTTTCTTTAACTTATTTAAAGAAGATGATGATATGTTTGAAGTGGTAGAAGAGCTACACCAAAGACATTACAATGTCTGTAAACTACTAGATTTTAGATTGTATTATTAAATCTACTTTCAACACATTTATCAAAATAGAACTACAAATTTTATAGCAGCTGCTTTCTTAAAAATTGGTCATCATACCTTCTTTTAAAAGGAAGTATATGTTGCTTCGCTCTATAGTTCTTGGTCTCTAGAATACTATTGAAACCACAGCCAGTGAAGATTTTAGTAGCGTTCTCTAATACCTCGTCTTCAATACGAGTACCTTTAATACTGCTAGTATTTTCACGGATAATATGTGCTGGAATTTTTGAAAATGAACAGATATAAATGTGTTCATCTGTACGATATAATAAGGCTTGTTTGTACAATAATAAAACCTCTTCTAAGGGCGAAGAATGTATGACCAAAAAATAAGGTTTTTCAAGCGCTAGCTCGTTCAACTTTTCTCTCGGTTTTATTAATAAAGAAAACGGAATTACCTTCTTGTACCTGTAATTGGTTAAGGTAATTCCGTTTTCTAATGTGTAGATAATATCATAATCCGGACACGTGTATTTTTCAAAGTAGGCTTTGTTTAAAATGCGCCCCAGTAATACGGTCTTTACGAAATGAAGATCAGAAAAGCTCTTTTCAAGTTCGCCATAAAACCCTGCAGGAAACACATCAACAACAAACGTATTGATCTTATGTTCCTTTATACAGTTTAGCAGAAACCGGTTGAAATGAACCTGGTCCTTAAAAAATGCATCTTCTTTGTATAACGTTTTTATGTTTTTAGGTACCTGATCATGAAAAACAGAGTTCGTTACTAACACGCAATCTTCTAAGGGAATTTCCTGTGTGTATATAAAATTAAGGACCCTATTTATATGCCCAAAACCAGCACCATAAACATAAAATAAATACACTATATCTTATTTAATAATTCGGCTATAATGAACATTTTATGCTCATTAGGTATCTCGTCTATTGCCAAAATAGCATACACATAACTTTGTTGGTTAGAAGAAAGTTTAAAAGCTTCGGTATCATTTACCTTAACACTATTTCCTTCAATATTAACCCTGTACAGCTCTTCTTCATTACGTTTTACCTTAATTTTATCATCATAAGGTCTTACTTCAAAAGCATTTTCATTCTCTTCATTATCAGAGATTTTTACTTTGTCTGGGTATATTTTAATCTTCCATAATAAATCAGAATCGGCATCTCTTAATTTGAAGCTTTCTTCTTTAAACTTTACTTCATACTTCATTTGTCCGTTTGCATAGAACTTATGCTTGTCTGGCTTACTTTTAAAAGTATAGTTTGTATTGTTCGCTACTATTTTAATTGGAGACAGGTTAAAACCTCCTATTACAGCTCCATCAGCTGTTGTAATTGACATGTCAAGGTTTTCTGTAGATGCACTAGCAGAAGTACTTGTTGTGGTGTCTGTGCCGTTAGATGAGTTCTTGTTTTCTGTTTTACAACCTACCAATAAAAGTAGTGTTAGTACAAAAATAATGTGTGTTTTTCTCATGGTTTTAGAATGTTTATGTAGTTTGATATTTCTATTTCTTCGGTATAATTCGTTTTAATTTTCTGAAACAATGCATCGCACATCTGTTCTTTTTCAGAAGGTGTCATTTTATGTATTTGCAATAAGATGTCTAACAGTTCATTTGCCTGTAAAGGATTGAATAAAAATCCATCCTCTTTAGTACTGATTACATCTTTTATTCCTCCAACATTTGCACCGATTACAATATTTTTAGTTGCTGCCGCTTCTAATAAAACATTAGGCATACCGTCGTAAAAAGATGGTATAGCAACGATTCCAACTGCATTGTAAAATGATATCAGTTCGTTCTGGTTAGCAAAAGCATAAAACTGAACATTGATATCTAAATTTAAAATATGTGTTTTTGTTTCCTCGTCTAAATCACCAATTAAACACAGTACGTAATCCTTTTTATATGGAAATCTAGCAAAGGTTTCTACAAAATTTATAACCCCTTTTTTGGCTTTTAATTGCCCTACAAAAGCAATAGGTATTTTAGAATTGAACGATTGTTTTAGACCTTCTATACTTTTAAGGTGACTTTTAGCGGGTTTCCATAGGTCAACGTTAATTCCGTTTTGTGTAAAATAGGTGTTGCTATGAGAAACAAGACTGTCAATTTTTTCTCTTTTCTCTTTGGTTACCGTAAAAATATAGCGGGAGTTTTCAAGTGCGTATAAGAGATGGTTTCTCTTTTTTGAAAAAATACCTTCATCAAAATCATTACCTCTAATAAAAGTAATCAAGGGTTTCTGTATCCATTTAGATAAAATGGGTCCAATATTAAGCGGTAGGTTACCGCCAAAAACACCAATATGTGTAAGTGAATCTAGAAAGGGGAGTTGCTGAATAAACTCAGATGCTAGTGATAATGTAAACTCCTCTGAGCGTTCTATAGGCACTGCAGAATAGGTTCCTTTTACAACAGTATCAGTATTGAATTTCTTCTTTCTATTTGTGAAATGAACGACATGCACCTGTATTCCATTTCTTTTGAAATTACGTACCAAACGATCACAAGAAACGGCCATACCACCTTTATTAGGCGGATAATTTTGAGTGATTAACAGTACATTCATTAACTATCAAAATAAGATCCATCATCAGAATCATCATGCAAGAAAACCGTAGAACTGCTATCAAATAAACTACCATAATCATCTGCCATAAATACCATATACGGGTATTCTGCATGAAAACGATTGATCATTTTTCTTCTCCATACTGATCTATCTTTAGAATAGAGTTCAATATCATTGGTTAGTCGTGCATCGAATTCTACAAAGCAACTAATACATAATATGGCGTTCTTTTTTCTATAAACCTCAGGTCCACTATTTTGACTTATAATTTTGTTGGCTTTAAACGCATGTATATTACACACATTTTTCTTGCATTTCTCGCAAACTACGGTCGGATTATTTTCGCAATTGCGAACTACAAATAGTCCTGTAAATTCTTCGCAACGTATTTTATTTTCTTCCATAAGATTAAGCGCTAGGTGTTACACAACTGTAGCAGGTGTTGATCAGGTTAATAACTTCTAAAGAGAAATAATCTACAGCAAATGAGGAAATGCTACTTTCTTCATACGGATTGTATTGATCCGGATTTTCTTTTTTGACATCGAATTTTCGGTATACCTTAAATACGTAATACTGATCATCTTCAGCAAAGCTTATTTGAGAAGTATCAATTGTTGGGTTTAATTGGTATTTGTGCTTAGGTATTTTCATTTTAATAGTAAAAGGGTATGCAGCCCTATACTTATGTTTTGTTTTTCTTTTACCAGAACTACCTCTTTTTTTGATGATACGCTTTCTTGTTCTTTCGCTAAACTGAAAGAATATTAACGATTCATCATTAAAGAAACAGGACCCTTTACTAATGACCCGCTCATAATTTTTTTCTACGCCAGATATAAACCCTCTAGATTCACTAGTGTACGATTCATTCTTAATTAGGTTTTCATCTGTAACCGTATCTTTTACATTCGCCTCTAGTGCTATTTTAGAATCTAACTGCAAGTCTTCTTCTATCAAGGTAAACAAGGCAGAAAAGTAATCGGCAAAAAAATCAAAACCTTCTGTAAAATTCTTTTTAAATTTTCTGTTCGTTCTGTAAGTCGTGATAATTGCAATAATTATCCCCGGAAAAACCAGTACCCCTAGCGCACCGGGTATTATACCTAAAGAAGGAGAAATAGACGATAGTGGAATTGTAACAAAAGAACCTACGAATATGCCAAGAAAAATGAACCATGTATTTTTTATCCTTTTATTTTTAAATTCTCGGGCTATTTCTCGTTGCATTACACAGGCCCTAAAAAAACGAATCCATTTTACAGGTGTTTTTTTAGAATTAAAACCACGGTGTAAGTGCGCTCTTTCTATAGGGGCTCCTATATATTGTTCTTTATTTAATACATTGCCTTGTCTATCCATATTAGAGCGTTAAATCTTGATATATTTTTTTCAATTTATCTTTTTGAGCATCCCACAGAAAATTACTTTTTACCTTTTCAAAAGCATTCGAAATATAAGTTTCCTTTCGTTCTGGTTCATCTAATACAAACCGAATACATCTTGCCAAGTCTTGTTCTCTATCCGGTTCAAATAGCAAAGCTTCTTGTGCTGTAACCAACTCGGTCACCACTGGTAATTCAGATGCGATGACCATAGTCTCACAAGCCATACTCTCTAATATCTTAAGCGGACAACAACCTTGTGTAATGTTTCTATCACACGCTTTTAATGGCGCAATAGAGGCTTCTGCGTAATGTATGTAGTTGTACAACTCTTTTTTAGGCAATCTAGATTTTAGAATAACACGGTTTTCTAGCCCTAATTTCTCTATCAGTTTTCTATAAGGCTTAAAGGCTTTCTCCTTTACAGCCAAACAAATAACCAGTTTTAGATCTTCAAAATCTTCTAAGTACGTCATTGCTTTAAGCAACACATCTACACCTTGCCAAGGTTGTATGGCTCCAAAATAGATAATGTACTGTGCAGGTGCATCAACCGGTCTTTCGTAAGATGCTGGTATATGTGCCCCGTTAGGTATCACTTTTATCTTTGCTGCATCAATAGCATAATTAGTTTCTAAATATGCCTTGGTAACTTCGGAAGGAGTAATAATCACGGTCGCTTTTTGCAAACATTGCGACTCAATTTCTTTTAGTTTCTCTAGAAAAGTGGGTGTTAAATTGGGGTATCTATAAGGTAGCTCTATGGATGTTAGGGCGTTTACCTCAAAGATTGTTTTTATACTAGGCTCGGCAGTTAATCCCATGCCGCTCCAAACATCTCTAAAATGACCTATCTGAATAGATTCTTTATTTTTTTGGATATCAACAAATAGTTGCTGAGAGAAAAGAGAGGCTTTTTCTAAATAATTCATCTCCTCTTCGTTGTAATAACGCTTTATAACAATATTACCTTCCGTTTGTACGGCAGGGTAGGTGCTATTACCTCGTAAGCAGAATAATTGTAATTCATCGCATTGCTGCGATGATACGTTGATCATCTCTTTAATATGTGTAGAAGCACCTTTTGCGCTTGGGAACACATCATATGTAGCGTAAACATTTCTTTTCATCGAAACTAGAAAGAAAATTTAACCGGTTCTTTCTCTTTCGAATTTTCAATTTCAAAAAACTCACCTTTATTGAAATTGAACATGTTAGCAAAAATATTAGAAGGAAAGCTTTCAATAGCGATATTGTTTTCTTTTACCGTAGCGTTGTAATACCTACGTGTCATTTCAATATCATCTTCTAATGAAGACAGCTCATTTTGCAACTCACTAAAATTTCTATTCGCTTTTAAATCAGGATAATTCTCTGCAACGGCAAAAAGGTTCACCATAGAGTTTTTCAAAGCACTTTCTGCTTTTCCCTGTTCATCAACAGATGAAGCGTTTTGTGCTAGATTTCTTGCTTTGGTAATATTTTCAAAAGTTTCCTTTTCATGCGTCGCATAGCCTTTAACGGTTTCAACCAAACCAGGAATCAAATCATATCGCTTTTTCAAGAACACATCAATACTGCTCCAGCCTTCTGCCATTTCTGTTTTCTTTCTAACCAAGCCGTTGTACACTGAAATAGCATAGAAAAATAGGATAAGAACAATAGCAATTAATACAATTGATATAAGCATAAGGATAGTTTTATGCTAAAATAACAGAATTAGTCGAGTTATATTATAATTATTGGAATCATCTTCCTACAAATTCAGGCTATTCGATGAAGGGCTTTATTAAAAAAAGTATCGCATAGTTTTTAAATGCAATCCAAAAAAATTTATTCTCTCTTTTTGTAAGCAAATGCAGTAAATGCGGACTCATGAACATATAACTAACAACGCCATTTATGAAAACCATTCTCTTCTTTGTCTTAAGCTTAAGTTGCTTAGGTTTGTTTGCACAAAAAACGTTAGACTTTCCTTCTAAAGATGGTTTGCAGATTACCGCAGATTATTATGAAGCCAAAGGGAGCGAAACCTTTATACTTCTTTTTCATCAAGCAGGGTGGAGCCGTGGAGAATATAAAGAAATAGCACCCAAATTAAATGCCTTAGGCTATAGCTGCCTTGCCATAGACCAACGTTCTGGTGGAGCAGTGAATTCCGTTACCAACCAGACCAACCAAAGAGCGGTAGCCGCAGGGAAGGAAACCAAGTACCTAGATGCTTTTCAAGATATTGAAGCTACCGTAGCTTATGTAAAAAAGACATATACTCCAAAGAAAGTAATTATCTGGGGTAGTTCTTACTCTTCTTCTTTAGTACTTAAATATGCCGGTGACCATCCTGACAATATTGATGCTGCCATGGCTTTTTCTCCCGGAGAATATTTTGGTAAGGACGATTTTATAAAAAATAGTGCCGCAAATATTAAAGTACCCACGTTTATTACTTCTGCACAAAACGAGCAAGATAATTGGGCAGCTATAAACGAAGCGATACCTACTACAACAAAAGTATCATATGTGCCAGCTACCAAAGGAAATCATGGTTCACGGGCATTATGGGAAAAGTTTGATGATAATGATGGTTATTGGAGCGCCGTAAAAGACTTTTTAAAGAATATATAGATATATCATCAACCCATTATGAAACAGCTAGCGATCCATTTTTCCATACTATGTGTATTACTATTATCCATAACGGGCTGCAACCAAATGGACGAAAAAAAACACGCCGATAAAAGAGTAAAAAATGAAGTTCTAGTCTTAGGAACTATTCACGGCGGGCATCTAACGGATAACGTTTATACTACCGACTATCTAAAAAAATTGATCAAGAGTATTAATCCAGATTACATATTAACCGAGATTCCTCCAAATCGTTTTAAAACTGCCTATGACGGCTTTAAAAGAGACGATAGTATTTCAGAACCGCGTACCATGCGTTTTCCTGAATATGTAGCTGTTGTTTTTCCATTATCCAAAACCATGGATTTTGAAATTATACCTACCGCTGGTTGGACCAAGACCATGGCAGACGAACGAGGAGAGAAACTAAGGGCAATACAGAAAGACACTTCTAGAACAACAGATTGGACCGCATACATTTCAGCAAATAAGCGTACAGATTCTTTATACAAAGCAAGTGGCAGGGTTAATGACCCTTATTTCATACATACCAATGCCTATGACAGCATTCAAGATATTGGATTACAAAAATACAATGAGCTATTTAATGAAGAACTAGGTCTTGGTGGTTGGGAAAATATAAATATTGCACATTATTGGAATATTGAAAAGGCTCTTGAAAAACACCGCTATCAAGGTAAACGTATTCTAATTACTTATGGCGCCGGACACAAAGGCTGGTTTTTAAGAGAACTACGCAAGCGCGATGATATTGAGCTCTTAGAAATGCATCCATTTTTAGATGCTATTCAATAATCACCTTAGGGTTTAGTATCGTTTTGTATTTATAAAGCGCGACAGTAGGAGGGAAGCACTAAACCTTGATAAGGCTTTCTTTAACTTATTTAAAGAAGATGATAATATGTTTAATGTGGTAGAAGAACTACAACCAAAGACATTACAATATCTGTAAGTTGCTTGATTTTAGACTGTATTATTAAACCGATACCTAAAACAAATCACATACTCTTCAATTTGATTTCAATTACTTGATTGCCGTTGTAGACAATTTTCAAACCTGCTTGTTGATTCGTTGAATTACCTATATGTTTAATAACAATAGGCATTTCTTCTCCTGTTGAAACCAAAATATGTTCAACTTTTGACTCAATTTGATACTGATTTCTAGCATAACCTGTAAGTGCTATAGTACTAATAAAGCAGCCCGTATTACCTCCCGTATTTTTGAGATTTATAGTCGTTTCGGTGCCAATTGGTATTTCAACTTCTGACTTAGCACTTAGCTTTGAACCTACAAGTGTTTTCCCTTTTGGGTTGTCCTCGCCATACACCTCCATGTTCCTTTGATTTCCACCGGCTTGTACCGGTGATCCCGCTGCTATATGTATACCATTTCCCGAAAGTATTGCCTGAGTACCATGCCTAGGATAGTTCATATTCTCCTTTTTAGACCATAAACCTGATTTAGGATTATAGGCTTCAACAAGTTTATAAGCTGGTCCTGCTTCTTCACCTTCACCGCCCATTACAAAAAGCTCCCCGTTATAAACTACAATACCAGGAGCGGCTCTTGGGGTCGGTAAATTTTCATATAATATAGACCAGCGCTTTAAGTCAAAATCATAAGTATCAACTATTGCTGGTAACGGGGCAAACACTCCACCTTCGCCACCAGATTGTCTTCCGCCAGCGGCATATAATTTATTTTCGATCACAGCAGCACTAAAATGATCCCGTTGTTGAGACGCATTTTCTAAAACAGTCCAGATATTGGCTTTAGGGTCATATTCATCAAACCAGTTGACATAACCGCCATCATGACCAATAGTATTACCACCTATGACATAGAACTTATCTTTGTACATAACCAAACCTGCACCGCCTCTTCTTCTGTTTTCAGGAATCTCAGGACCTTGAATCCAATTGTCTGTAGGTGGGTGATATAACCATACATGTTCTTCAGGAATTTCTCTCGGAAAATTATTGGTCTTAAACGCTGCTACAACCCAAATAAAACCCTCATAAGCTGTTGCCTGAAAATGATTAAACTCTTTGGGCGCCATTCTACCGGTACTCCACGTGTTTTTCTTATAATCGTATATATCCAATTTCTGAGCAGATTCGCGACCTCCAAACAATACAAATTTATCACCAATTTGCACAAATGAACATTCGTGTCGCGCCGTATAATCTTCACTTTCATTCTTGTCGATCCATTTATCCGTATGCTTTTTATTCATTTGGCATAATCCTAAAAAAGGTATTAGAATCAATAAATAGCTCAATAGATTTTTCATATCTGATATTTTTTTTTGAAGTATTGATATTGTCATCTGGACTATAATAGTACACTATTTAATTGGTTTGTGAACTTTAACATTACTACCATTTTCTTTTCATAGTTTTTAAACAATCTGCCAATTTAAGCCTTTTAGGGAAGTTGTGCCATGCGGGTAATTATGCTCAGGTTTACCTGGCAATTGAGTTTAATTTTTTTTTAGAGGTTTTATTGAAAATGATTTAATACATCCGCATTGTTTATGTAGCTCAAAATATCTTACTCGCTTTTGCGTTGAACTATAGCAAAATTTGAGCAAATATATTTTTGATACTATTTGTTTTCAAGAACATACAGCAAACAACTATGAAGTTAAAACTAATTTGCATAATTCTACTCCTAGTGGGCGTAGGCAATCTAAATGCCCAATGGAGCAATGAGCAACGACTAATAGCCAGCAATAATGCAGAAGGTGATTTCTTTGGAGATGCCGTGGCAGTATCTGGAAATTATGCTGTAATCGGCTCAAAAAGTAATGATGAGAACGGAACTGGCAGCGGAGCAGCTTATATTTATGAAAAGGCTATTGACGGTACTTGGAATGAAATGCAAATACTTTCACCTAGTGATGCAGATGAATACCACCGCTTTGGTGAATCTGTCGCAATAAATGGGAATATTGCCATCATAGGGGCACCTGGTAACCCAGCTGTATACATCTTTGAAAAGTCGGTTGATGGCTCATGGACAGAATTACAAAAACTAATTGCTAGTGATGCACCCCGTGGTAACACTTTTGGTAACTCCATAGCTATATCGAATAACACAATTGTAGTAGGGGCTTCTAGGGATAATGGTTCAACGGGAGCTGCTTATATATTTGAAAAAAGTATTGATGGTACTTGGTCCGAAGTCGTAAAAGTTGTTCCTGAAGATGCTATTTATGGATATGGCTTTGGGATCTCGGTATCCGTATCAAATGATAGGGCGATAATAGGCGCATTCTCAGATGATGAAAGAGGTCGAGACAGTGGCTCTGCCTATATTTTTGAAAAAAATGCAAATACATGGATTCAAACACAAAAACTCTTTGCAAGTAATAGTAGTAGATATAATAGATTTGGCAATTCCGTTGCCATTTCATCAAATGTTGCAATAGTTGGTGCCGTTAACGATGTTTATATATTTGAAAAAGAAGCAGTTACAGATTGGATTGAAGTCGATAAACTGCATGACTATAGAAATGGTCAACTGGGAAATGCAGTAGCTGTTTCGGGTAATGTAGCTATAGTTGGTGCTTTGTTAGATGATGAAGAATCGCCAGAAAGTGGCTCTGCCTATATGTTACGTAAATCAGCGAACGGTCTGTGGGATAATATTCAAAAAATTAACGCTAGTAATGCTGCTGTGGGCGATAAGTTTGGGGGAGCCGTAGCTATTTCTGGAGATGATGCGTTAATAGGTTCGTCTTTTAAAAACATAAACGGTCAGAACAGTGGTGCGGCGTACTTTTATAATTACACCCCGACAACAAATCAAAAACCGCAACAAACTGCCTATGGAACTTTAAATGTAGCGGAAAACAGTGATGATTTCCTAAGGGATATAAACGCCACGGACGACACGGATACCGAAGGAAACGGACTGCGCTACACCTTTACCACCAAATACGGCTATGGTTTAGATAATGCCTTGTTTAATTTAACGGAAGATACGGGTATATTCTCATTTATAAACAGCCCAGATTTTGAAAATCCTCTTGACGGTAATAAGGATAATCAATATGAAATTCAGGTAACGGTAACAGATAGTGGCGGATTCTATGCCTATAGAAATTATACCGTGCAGGTAACCGATGTTAATGAAACCATTTGGGGTAATGTACAAAGGGTATCGGCAAATGATTATTTATCCGGTAGTTGGTTTGGCAATTCTGTTGCCATTTCAAATGATTTTGCTATAATTGGCGCTAATGGCCATGATGATTTTGGCATAGAAAGCGGCGCAGCATATCTATATGAAAAAGATACCAATGGCAATTGGCTTGAGGCTCAAAAACTAACGGCAAGTGACAGCAATACGTATGATTATTTTGGTAGTGCTGTTGCCATTTCTGGGAATACTGCTGTTGTAGGTGCTATTGGTAATGATGATAATGGAGATAGCAGTGGTTCTGCCTATGTTTATGAGAGAAACGCAAATGGCATTTGGTTAGAATCACAAAAATTACTGGTTGATAATGGTGCTACAAATAGTAATTTTGGAACCTCGGTCGGTATATCCCAAAATTATATAGTCGTAGGTACACACCATACGGACGCAAATTTAATAGATAAGGCATATGTATTTGAAAAAGGTGTGGATGGTAATTGGGTTCAGCTCCAAGTATTTACCGCTAGCGATGCAGCCTTAGGTGATGATTTTGGAGGCTCGGTCTCCATATCAGAAGACCAAATTGTAATTGGTGCCGCACGTAATGGAAGTAATGGTAATAATAGCGGGGCTGCGTATATTTTTGAAAAAGGTACAGATGGTTATTTTTCGGAAACACAAAAAATAGTTCCCAGTGATGCTTCTTTCAGCGATAGATTTGGTTCTTCGGTAGCTATTTCTGCAAATACCATTATAGTAGGTACCCCTGGCAATAATGATGACGGAGACGGTAGTGGGTCTGCCTATATATTTGAAAAAAATACAGATGGTAATTGGGAAGAACAAGAAAAACTGACGGCTAGCGATGCAGCTTCAAATAACTGGTTTGGTCAATCAGTATCCATTTCCGGTAATAGGGTAGTGGTAGGCTCAGATGAGAATGGAGTAGGTAGGGGTTCCGCTTATTTATTTGAAAAAGATACAAATGGAACTTGGTTAGAAATACAAATACTCGACTCTAGACCTAATGCAGGTTATGATAGTTTTGGCGGTTCGGTTTCCATATCTGGGGACGTGGCCGTAGTAGGCGCACGAAATGACGATGAATACGGCGCTCATACCGGTGCTGCTTATTTTTTTGGTGGCACACTTTCAAATCAAGCTCCAAGATTAGAAGCAAATACAACTGTAACCATTATCGAAAACATAACAGCTATTGTATTAGATATCAATGCATCACACTATAAAGACACAGAGGGTAATGGTTTAGTCTATAACCTTTCTACTTTTAACAATGGAGGTATAGACAATGACCTCTTTACACTGGTAGCGGATACTGGTGAGCTTTCTTTCATTGCCCCGCCAGATTATAGTGAACCTCTGGATAATGATGCAGATAATACGTACAACGTTCAAGTAACGGTAACAGACAATGCAGGTTTAACAGCAACGCAAGAAATTGAAATTAGCGTTACACCGTCTAATCGTGCCCCGGTCTTATCTTCTACGGATTCTTTTGATTTTGATGTAAATGGTACCAATGTTGGTTTTAAGGTTACCGCTACAGATGATAACGATTCAGAAGGTAATGGTTTGGTCTATAGTTTTACAATGGATGACAACTCAGGAGCGGATAATTCCTTTTTCAATTTAAACGACCAAAACGGTGAGTTTTCATTTATTACAATTCCGGATATCGATAACCCTTTGGATAATGATGGCAATAACGTTTACAATGCTCAAGTAACGGTAACGGATAGTGAAGGATTATTTGCCGTTCAAAACGTTACTATTACTGTCATCGATATTACGGTTTGTACAAACAATCAAAGCATTAGCCCCAGCGATGCCATGATAAGGGATTATTTTGGTGGATCTGTTGCCATATCGGGTAATACGGCCATTGTGGGAGCCAATGGAAACAGCGCAGCCTATGTATTTGAAAAAGACGCAAATAACAATTGGGTAGAAATTCAAAAGCTCGAGGCTAGCGACTCCAGTCCATATAATGATTTTGGTATTTCTGTGGCCATCTCTGGCAATATAGCTATAATAGGTTCCTCTAACGCGGGTGATAATGGTACCGGTAGTGGTGCTGCCTATATATTTAAAAAAGATGCCAATGGGCTTTGGGTCGAAATTCAGAAACTATTACCTAACAATGATGAATCCTATTATCGTTTTGGTTTTTCCGTTGCTATTTCTGGTGAAGTTGCTATCATTGGTGCAACGGGAGATAATGAAAAGGGCTTATCAAGTGGGTCGGCCTATATCTTCGAAATGGAATTTAATGGCTCTTGGATAGAAACCGCAAAGCTTACCGCTTTCGACGGTGGAACTTTAGATATGTTTGGCTACGCCGTATCGGTTTCTGGCAATAAGGCCATTGTGGGCAAATACAGCGAAAATGAGAATAACGCCGCTAACGGTGCCGCTTATATATTTGAAAAAGATGTAGATGGCATTTGGATGCATACTAAAAAACTGACGCCTGGCGACAATGCTAGGGTAGATTACTTTGGCAGGTCCGTATCCATTTTCGATAATGTTGCCATAGTCGGGACAAATAATTCTTATTTGAACGATGGAAATGGATCGGCCTATATATTCGAAAAGAGTCCTACCGGTAACTGGAACGAAATACAGAAGTTAACCGCTAGCAATGGCAACAGGTATGACTATTTCGGATATTCCGTAGCTGTTTTTGGAGATGTAGTCATGGTAGGAACCAACGATGTATATGGTTTGACTAAAAATTCCGCCTATATTTTTCAAAAGGAAGCTGATGGAATATGGAAAGAGTCCTATAACCTTGTAGCCGAGGGTAATACTGGCGAAGATTGGTTTGGTTCGTCGGTAGCCATTTCTGGGAGTGCCGCCATTGGTGGTGCAGATAGCCAAGATAACGCTCAGATTTTTACATGTATCTCTATACCTGATACCGAAAAACCGATTATTGTATTAAAAGGCGACGACCCCATTGAAATAAACGAAGGAGACACGTACTTCGAGCCTGGTTATTCTGCAACCGATTTGGTTGACGGTAGTCTAACCGATAATGTCATTGTAGGTATGCAAAATGTAAACCTAGGTCTAGCTGGTACATATGAAATTACTTATAATGTTGCCGATGAATCCGGTAATGCTGCAGATGAAGTTAGTAGAACCATTAATGTAATTGCCGTACCTATGGATACCATTAAGCCCATAATTGTTTTAAATGGCGATAATCCATTAGTACTTTATGTAGGTGAACCATTTGTAGAAGACGGTTATTTGGCAACCGATGATGTGGACGGTGATATAACCGACCTCGTAATGGTAGATATGACGTATTTAAATATGAATGTTGCGGGTACCTATAGCATTACATACAACGTAAAAGATAGTGTTGAAAATGCTGCAATTGAAGTAGTTAGAACCGTTATAATCAGTGAATTGATTAGTACGCCGGTTGACCTAGCATCGAATGATATTAGTATACTTCTAAATTCGCCTACTTGTCCAGGCACTTCAAACGGAAGCATAACCATTACCAATGATAGCGAATATGATTTAATTGCTACACTCTCAGGTAATGGTATTAATGAAATAGCTATTGATGTTCCACAAAAAAGCTCGTATGTTTTCCCAAACTTACCATCCGGACAGTTTGTAGTTAATTTTGAAGGTTCAGATGTGGAAATCAACGCTCCTGAATTCAATGTAATAATTCCAGAATTAGAGGCTATAGGTATTACAAACAAGAAAATAGACCAAGGTGCTGCTTTAGGCCACGTAAATGTTACCGGAAGCAAGTCATACCAAGTAAAGACCGATACTGAAATTTTAGTTTTCGAATTTTCAAATACAGGTTTAAATAGTATTGAACTACCGTTAAAGAGCGGGCAGAATACTTTTGAAATAAAAGGAACTTCAGATTGTCAAGGAATTGAGATGGTTACCTTCCAGTTTAATGAATTACGTTTATTTCCAAATCCAGTTACTGATTGGATATCGGTATCAGGATTCAATGCCGAGGGTGTGGTTACCATTTTAATAACAGACGTTTCAGGTAAAGTAGTTATGCAAACAACACAATATATTGAAAATAGTACGCTTAGAATAAATGTATCGGATATTCTTAATTCAGGGGTTTATGTGTTGAGATTATCAGAAAATGAAAAAGATAGGGTAGAATTTAAAATCGTAATAAAATAATAGTTGACAACCGACGAGATGTATTGAATAAACACTTGTTATTACATCTTATTTTAAAATTCATAACTCTTAATTATTCACGATAAAAATTAAATCTATATTCCTATTTTTACCAAAATCAAATAAAAGAATTTAATAGTATGAGCAAAACAAAACTAACCATAAATAGTAATGGGTCTGTAAAAGTAGAAGGAGATTTTGAAGTTGTAGATAGCCAAGGTAATTCATATAACTTGCAAGGTAGAACAGTATTAGGCATATGTCGCTGTGGACTTTCTAATAACAAACCTTTTTGCGATGGTTCTCACAGAAATCATTTTGAACACGAAGCAACAGCTTTCGATTTACCTCCAATGAAAAAGAAATAAAACATATTAATTATTGCTTTTTAATGGACTTCTCTCATAAAAAAGCAATAATCAGTTTTTGTTCTATAATGTACTTGCGTTAAGTAACTTGAGCTTTGGCTAAAGCGAAGTTATTTTTTCAATCTTCTTTTATTTTTTTCTTTCTAAAAACTTTCTTCTAAAAAGGTAATGAAATCGAAGAGCAATTTCGCTTTGAGATTCATGAATACCTTTAAAAAATGATAAACAAGCAATTAATAAACACTTATTATCCGAGCCGACAATAGGAGGGAGAGCAATATGTGTGCGTGTGTGGAATGCTAATGTAATTTTAATGACTGTGTAAAGTAAATTTATTCTCTTTAACTGGTTGTCTATTTAATATAAAATGCAACAATAAATAATAGTTTAAATAAAGAAAAGTACTTTTGCTTTATGGAAGACAAGTTACAGTTACTAAGACAACATTTTGAGGAAATCGTTTCTTTAACTGATGAGGAGTGGAACTTTATACAATCGCACTTTGAATTTAAAAGTCTTAAAAAACACCAATTTTTAATACAAGTAGGGCAACCTGTAGACTTTGAATATTGGATTATTAAAGGTTTGGTAAAAGCGTACTCCATAGACGAAAAAGGTAAAGAACACATTCTTCAATTTGCTATGGAAGACTATTGGGTGAGCGACCATTGTGCTTTTCAACATCAAGAACCTGGGACTATTTTTGTGGACTGCCTTGAAGATTCTGAGTTCTTCTGTTTGTCTTTAGAGAACAGGGAAAAGATTTGTTTTGAAGTCCCTGCCGTTGCCAATTTCTTCAGAATTAAATCCAACCACGGTTATATCAATTTACAGCAAAGAATCTTGTCTTTGCTTACAATGACCGCAGAAAGTAGGTACGAATACCTATTAAATAAACTTCCAAAATTAATACAACGCGTTCCTAAAAAATTAATCGCTTCTTATTTAGGCGTATCCAGAGAGACTTTAAGTCGTTTTAACAGCTAAAAGTGACCTAAATCACTTTTCAAAATTGATATACATCACAAAAAATCCGTGATGTATGTCCTCGCACACCCCTTGGTTTTCATAGAATTTTGTATCGAACAATTAAATACAATGTACTATGAAAACTACAAGAACACTTTTTCTATTATTTACAGTATTTGCTATAGGTTTTAACACCTATGCGCAAGAAAACAAAAGACCGTTAATGGGTAACGCTTATGGTATTATCAATATTGATGAATACGTAACGCTACTTCCTAAAAGTCACAACGGCATCATCAAAGACATCAGATTAATAGACCGTGAACACGCAGGTGTAAGAATCTTTAGGTTGTATGACGAAGTGCCTATGCACTACCACGCAAAATCTGATGCTTACCTCTACATTTTAAATGGTAAAGCAGAATTTTATGTTGCCGATAAAGGTCCTGTTGTTGCAGGAAAAGGCGACTTACTTTTTTGGGGAAAAGGCACAGCACACGGTAACGGAAAAATTTTGGAAGGTCCGTTAGACGTACTCGTTTTTGACGCAATAGCCAGAGACCCAAGCGATGTTATCTGGGTAGACCCATCAACCCAAAAGAAGTTTTTGGGCAACTAATTAAATCAATTCAATTTTAAAAACAATAACGATGAAAACAGTAACAATTATAAAAACAGTCTTGTTCGCACTTGTAATGAATTTTACACTATCAGCACAAGCACAATTAGAAACGATAGCTACATTTCCAGAATCACGACCAGGAAATATAACCGTCTCTAACGACGGAAGAATATTTGTAACAATGAGTGCCTTAAGTGCTTCAAAATATATGGTGAAAGAAATTTTACCTAATGGAGAAGCTATTCCTTTTGGAGATAAAGAGTGGATTGTAAAACCACAAAACGGAAGTTTAAAAGGTATCAATTCAACTATCGGAATTCAAGCTGATGCTAACGGTATCCTTTGGGTATTGGATATGGGTAATGTAAAACAAAATCAAGCTCCAAAATTAGTTGGGTTTGATTTGGTTACCGGTAATGTAACAAAAGTTTTTCCTATCCCGAATACGGTATTATCAACAAAACCTTTTTTACAGGATTTTGTAATCGATGTTAAAAACAACACTGCTGTCATTGCAGATATGACCGATGCTTTAAATCCGCCAATTGCACCAGCTTTTGTCGTTATTAACTTAGAAACAGGTTATATAAGACGTGTTTTGGAAGGGAATGCTTCATTTTTACCTGCTGATGAACCAGTAAAAATTCACGGTAGATTAGTATCCCACAAAAGAAAAGACGGTACTACCATTCAACCAAGATATCCATTAAATCCAATTTCTATAGATGACAAAAACAATTACATCTACTATGGTGCAATGGGGAATACCAAAATTCACCGCATACCTTCTGCTGTTTTAGCTGATGAAAGTAAGCAAGATAGCGAACTGAATAAGCACATCGAGTTTTATGCCAACAAACCAAAATCTGACGGATTTAAAGTGGGTGCAAACGGAAAAGTGTATGTAACCGATGTTGAAAATTCAGCCATTGTAGAAAGTACGCCTGCTGGAATGAAAACCATTGCGCAATCCAAAAAAGACCTGTCTTGGCCTGATGGTGTTGCCATACACGGTAACTACTTATATATAGTAGCAAATCAACTTCACAACCTTCCTTTATTAAATGAAGGAAAAGATGCCAGTAAACCGCCTTACTTGGTGTTAAAGATGAAGATTGAAGAGTAAGTATCTCTAAAAAAACCAAGTGATGTATGAGCATTATTAAATGTGACATACATCACTTTAAAATGGTGATGTACATCCTCGCACACCCCTTGCATTAATCGGAAATTTGTATAAGAAATTTAAAAACATATTAAAATGAAAACAATAGTAAATACATTTAAAACAATTGCCTTAGCAGCTACACTTTTCACTGCTTTAACTACAAACGCGCAACAAGTACCAACGTCACCTTATGGTGCTGACGATGAAATTGGCGCACTAAACCTTTTGAATGAAGAAACAGTTTTGGATGCGGTAAAATTGGTTAAAAAAGGAAAAGTATATCGCTTAGGAATGGTGGTAAATGCACAAACTGCAGCTTTCCGTCACAGATACTTTCACATTGAAACGTTACAACCAGAAACTGCTGCTGCAGGTTCTAACAAATTCACTTACGTAGATGATCAATTAATTGGTTGGACAGGTGTTGGGTCTCAAATAAACGGATTGGCACATTATGGTAGAGACAATGTGCATTATAACGGTCATAAAGTAGAAGATTTTTTAACCGTATCTGGTGTGAAAAAATTAGGTCTAGAAAAATTACCTCCAATTGTAACTAGAGGTGTTGTGCTAGATATGCGCTCATATTACAATCAAGATATTGTAAAAGAAGGCACTGTTTTTACAGTTGAAGACATTGAAAAAGTATCTAAAAAACAAGGTGTTGAAATTCGTAAAGGTGATGTGGTATTGTTCTACACGGGATGGACAAAATTAATGGGTAAAGATGATAAACGCTATTTAGCTGGTGGACCTGGAATTGGTGTTGAAGCTGCGCATTATTTAGGTAAAAAAGGAATTGTAGCAGCAGGTGCAGATAACTGGTCTTTTGAGGCTGTACCACACGAAAACAGCGAACTTTCTTTTCCTGTAAATCAAATGATGGCAATCGAGTACGGTGTACAAGTTTTGGAAAACATTCTTGTAGATGAGTTGGTAGAAGATAAAGCTTGGGAATTCCTTTTTGTATTAGGTCATCCATTATATGAAGGGTCTACACAAGTACAAATAAATCCTGTTGCTATTAAATAAAAATAACAAAAAACGATTAGAAATTATGGAAACATCAACAATACATAAAGATACTACGGTAGCCAAAAAGAAAAGTCTACCAGCAGCATTATGGGCATTGACCATAAGTGCATTTGCCATAGGAACAACGGAATTTGTAATTGTAGGTTTATTATCTACCGTTGCAAGTGACTTAGGTACATCATTAACATCAGCAGGATTATTAGTTAGTCTGTACGCCATTGGTGTCGCCATTGGTGCACCCATATTAACTGCCTTAACAGGTAAAATTCCTAGAAAACAATTATTAATGGGAATTATGTTGCTTTTCATTGTTGGTAACGGATTAGCAGCAATCTCACCAAGTTTTGAGTTGTTGCTATTATCAAGAGTGGTAACAGGTTTTGCACACGGTGTATTTTTCTCTATCGGTTCTACAATCGCAGCCAGTTTGGTACCAAAAGATAGAAGGGCAACTGCTATTTCTATAATGTTTGCGGGTCTTACCGTGGCTATTGTAACTGGTGTGCCTTTAGGAACATACATTGGTCAGAATTTTGGATGGAGAGCTACTTTTATAGGTGTAGCCCTTTTAGGATTAGTAGGTGCAATAGCTAGTTTAGCTTTGGTGCCTAAAAACATCAAACAATCGGCTCCATTAAGACTTATAGACCAATTAAAGGTGATTAAGAATCCGTCTATTTTATTGGTGTTAGCCATTACCGCATTTGGTTATGGTGGTACGTTTGTAACCTTTACCTATTTAACTCCTTTGTTGGAAGAAGTAACCGGTTTCTCTTCAAATATGACCAGTGTATTCCTTTTAATTTATGGTATCGCCATTGCTATAGGAAATATCATAGGTGGTAAAGTCTCTAACAACAAACCAGGAAAAGCCTTATTGGTAATGTTTGCGTTACAAGCCATTGTGTTGTTTGTGTTATACTTCACGGCTTCTAGTCAGATTTTTGCCATCGTAACCTTGTTTTTTATGGGAATCCTAGCGTTTTCAAACGTACCTGCATTACAATTATATGTCGTTAAAATGGCGGAAAAATACTTACCAGGAACAGAAGACGTAGCATCTGCCTTAAACATCGCAGCGTTTAATGTTGGAATTGCCATTGGTGCTTATGTAGGCGGAATGGTTGTAGAATCCAGCTTAGGAATTGAAGCGACGCCTTGGGTTGGTGGAATACTAGTAATCGTAGGATTCTTGTTGACCTTAGTTTTATTCAAAAAAGAAAAAATATAAATATATAATGATGACTACATTAAAATTTAGAAATAACGACGAAATGCCAATTTTAGGCTTAGGAACTTTTAGATCTGAACCTAATGAAGTGTACAATGCAGTACTTTCCGCAATAAAAATGGGATACAGACATATAGATTGTGCTGCTGCTTACGGTAACGAGAAAGAAGTAGGTAATGCCATTGCCGAAGCATTTAAACAAGGTTTGGTTACTAGAAAAGATTTATGGGTAACGTCCAAATTATGGAATGCTTCTCACGGGGAGGAAAATGTGATTCCAGCGCTGCACCAGACTTTAGAAAATTTACAACTAGAGTATCTAGACCTGTATCTTATCCACTGGCCTGTCGCTCTTAAAAAAGGATCCGAAATGCCAGAAAAAGCATCCGATTTTATTCCACTTTCAGAAGTACCATTAACCAATACTTGGAAAGGGATGGAAGCTGCTTTAGAGCAAGGACTTGCAAAACATATTGGCGTGAGTAATTTCAATGAAAATCAGTTGAAAGAAATAATGGCGACTGCAGTGCATCAACCAGAGATGAATCAAGTAGAAATGCATCCGTTTTTACAACAGAAAGAATTAAAAGCATTATGCTCTCATTTTGATATGCATATAACTGCATACGCACCTTTAGGTTCGCTTGTAGATGACAATAGCACGCTACGTTTGTTGGAAAATGATACGATAAAAAATATAGCCAATGCAAGACACATGTCGCCTGCACAAGTTGCATTGGCATATACTATGCAACGAGGCATTGCGGTAATTCCTAAATCTATTAATGAAGCGAGATTGCTTCAGAATTTAGAGACTTTAAACCATACGCTTACAGAAGAAGATATGACGTTACTGAAGGATTTAGATAAGGGACACCGCTTTATAGATGGTAAATTTTGGGAAGTTGAAAACGGACCCTACACTGCAGATAGTATCTGGAATGCTTAATCACACTATTCATCAGGTGTCTTAACTGATACCTGATGAATTTAAAAACACACACTATGAATCCATTTGATAAACTATACAAGCCAGGTAAAATGACACTGGGTATAGAGTTTCCTTTAGATAACGATTGGTCAACCGAAGGTAACCGAAAACGCTTGGAAGATAACAGACCTTTTGGTGTGCCAGACATTTCTAATCATTTAGCATTGGCAAAGCAAATTGATGAAGCAGGGTTCGCAGCTTTATGGATGCGAGATGTTCCTGTGTACGACCCAAATTTTGGTGATGGTGGGCAATTGTTTGATACTCTACCTTACTTGGGCTATTTAGCTGCAGCTACCAAAAACGTTTTATTGGGTACGGCAGCTATAGTATTACCATTACAACAGCCTATAAAATTAGCCAAAGCTGCTGCTACCATAGAAAATTTAAGTGATGGCAGACTTTTGTTGGGTTTGGGATTGGGCGATAGACCCGTGGAGTTCCCAATGTACAATATCGACTATAAAAAAAGACCTGAAATCTTTAGACAAAATCTAGATATCATTAAAGAAGCTTGGAAAACAAACAGTAATTTAAAATCTAAATACGATTTTTTAAGCAGCGGTATTGAAGTCTATCCTAAACCGAAAAAAGACATTCCGCTAGTCGTAGCCGGTCATTCCGGACAAAGTATTAATTGGATAGCAAAAAACGCACAAGCTTGGTTTAATTACCCAAGACCAGTTGCCGACACTTTAGAAAATAGAAAATACTGGTGTAATGCTTTGTATGACGAAGACCAAGCAGCAAAGCCTTATATCACGGCTATACATTTAAACTTATCTAAAGACGACACTGCAACATTTAAACCACAACGATTTGGTGGTACGGTAGGTATCAATCATCTTACCGAATATTTAAAAGCTTATGAAAACGTCGGTGTCAATCATATGGCAATAAACCTGAGAAAGTCTGAAACTCCCGTAAGTGAGGCTATATCTAAATTAACGGAAGTGGTTTTGCCGGAGTTTTAATATTAAATTTGAAACGATCTATGAGAATTTTGGTCAAACAATAGGTGAGGGGAGCGGCCATATTTTAGATGCGAGAAAATAAGTGCAACCAAAGAAGCATTTATTTTTCGGCGAGTTGATGTAGCTGCAATTCAAGTAATATGTTTCATCAAAGAACCAAGCCTCCGCAGCAACTCGTTCAAAGTATACTTTGCCGTATCAAGAAAAAAAGAGGGCATAAAATAGAATTCTCCTGAGGAGGATTTTATTTTGTGAGCCAGCCGTAGCGTTGGACTTAAACATCGAAGAACTTAATGCCAACGCTACAGCTCGCTCAAAATCCTAAAGATTCTTAATCTTCAGAATTTATGCCGTATTTGACATAATATTAGGGACACCTAAAGAAAAGCTTCAAACAAAGACAAGAGGTAGCAAGTGCTCAGAAATTACCTTGCTTTTCCAGTGCGCCAACTCGCTCATATTTCAAAAGGTCTTCCAGACCTTCCAAAATACTGACGTGCGGCAAGCTGACGATAATGCTCTAGAAAAAAATATGACGTAAATTTTATCGAATACGAGAATTTTAAAAGAATCTAAAAGGTTAGCTTTTTTTTTGGCGCTGGCCAAGCGTTGGTAAATTGCTTTTTTAAAATATGAGCGAATAAAATTTATCCTGAGGATGAATTTTAAGAATCTGCGTGTTGATGTGGCTGCCTTAAATAGAATACAGTTGAACATACCGTAGTTTCGTTTTGTCATAATTGCTTTGTTATAATCCACTTGCAGGGCTTATAACGCAACTATGTCAAATAGCGCGGAATGCGCTATACACGAAACTACTATAAATGTTCTATAATGTCTTGCGTTATGTAACTTGAGCTTTGATTAAAAGCGAAAGTTGTTACATTCTCTCCATTTTTTTCTTTCTAAAAGCTTTCTTCTCGAAAGATAATGGAACACTTATTAACTGACCGACGGCAGGAGGGAAAGCAATGTGTGTGGAATGATTTTAACCTCAATTAATTAATAGAGGCCCTAAATTCTTTAGGCGAATGCCCTACCTTTTGTTTGAATAGACGACTAAAATGCTGTGGATATTTAAAACCCAATTCATATGCTATTTCACTTACAGATTTGTTAGGGTCAAAGATTTTTTCTTTGCCCACATCAATAAGTTTTATCTGTATATATTCTTGGGCAGATATTCCAGTTTGCTTTTTGACCAAATCACCAAAGTAATTTGAGGACAGATGTAATTGGCCTGCGAAATAGCCAACAGAGGGTAAGCCGTTAGTTTTAGGTTTATCTGATAAAAAATAATCCCTCAATAGCGTATCAAACTTTTCTAAAGCGCCTTTATTGACAACTTCGCGGGTAATAAATTGGCGGTCATAAAATCGTAGGCAGTAATCTAAAAACAACTCTATATTGGTTACGATTAGTTTCTTGCTGTGTTTGTCTATCGGCTGCTCCAATTCAAACTGAATTTTTTCCAACAAACTTAAAATCACTTTTCGTTCTTTAGCCGATAAATGCAAAGCTTCATTACTAGAATAGGTAAAGAAATTAAACTCCTGAATCTTTTTAGCCAAATTAGTGCCCAATAGTAGGTCTGGGTGAAAGAGTAATGCATAGCCTTTGGGAACATAATCTGGGGCGAACCCGCCAAATTCAATGGTTTGGTTAGGTGCCATAAAGACCAATGTCCCTTCATCATAATCATAAGCATTCCCGCCATACATCAATTTACACCCAACAGCATCTTTTAGGAAGATGGCATAGCAACTATAATGAAAACCGTCGTAAGGCATATTGGTGTATCCGCTTTTACTTACGTTGTCAAAATCTACAATACCCACCAACGGATGTAGCACTTCACAATTTCGCAGTTTAAAGTAATCTGCAATGGTTTTTATCTCTAAAATATTCTTCACGACCAATTGAATTTAAAATAAAGATAACCTATTGACTACCATGTAGTCAAACCCTGATCTTAAAATCTGTAATTATGGTATAAACATCCGTTATTTGGGTATTACTCAGCCTTCTTTCTTATCCTAATTTTGTTCTGAAAGAAATTAACCCCTTATGAATAAAGTAGTTACGTTAGTAGTGTCCCTTTTGTTATCAACCATGTACGCACAAGAAAGTGGTTCTGAAAATCACCCTAAATTTCTAGATGATTTTAGGGCTACTGCAAGTATTACCCATAATGGCGTATCATTGGTTCCTTCTTTTTCTTTAGGTGACCCTGCTTTGTTGTTCGATTTAAAGTTTACCAAGGGAAAGCTAAGTTTTGAACCCGATATGCGCTTTTCACTAGAAGGCAAACCATGGACCATGTTGTTTTGGTTACGCTATAAGGCAATTGAAAAAGAAAAGTTCTCGCTTAGAGTAGGCGCACACCCTGGACTCAATTTTAGAACGGTCAATGTAATTCGCAATGGGCAGAATGAGGAACTGTTAGAATCAAGAAGATATATAGGCGCAGAAGTGGTACCCAATTATAAAATAACAGAGCGATTTAGCGTAGGTATATATTATTTATATGGGCGTGGTCTAGATGAAGGTGTAAAAGAGACCAATTTCTTGGTAGTAAATGCTTCCTTTACACAAATACCCCTTTCAAAAACTGTATTTATGAATTTTACGCCACAAGTTTACTATCTTACTTCAGACAAATTAACCGGTTATTATACTTCTGCATTTTTGACCTTGGCGAAAAGAAATTGTCCCTTTTCTTTAACAGCGGTGGTAAACAAAGGAATCAGCACACAAATCTTGCCCGATGACGATTTTACATGGAGCGTGTTGTTGAATTATAGCTTTCCATCATCAGGAAAAGCTAGGAATTTGAAGAGAAAAATATAAAGTATCGATTAAAGATTCCCCAAAAAAAAGTAAATCATGATAAAGCTAAACTATCTATTTGTACTTGGAAGCACATTACTTCTTATTGGCTGTACCGAACAAAGCAAACAGGTAACTCAAAAACCTATAAAGTCTAATGATGTTATCTCTATTCAACAACAGGGTACTTTTGCCGTTGGCGGTACGGTTAAGAAAAGCCCAGGGGAATTTGACCCTATTGCTCACGGAGCATTCAATCCTTCAAATCAAAGTAATGTGGGACAAACGCTTCACGGGGACCATGCTTCGGTTTTATATCAAATTCCTACAGAACCACGTAATCTCCCATTAGTATTTTGGCATGGTTACGGTCAGTCTATGCGTACATGGCAAAGCACCCCAGATGGTAGAGAAGGCTTTCAAAGTATTTTTCTAAAAAAACGTTTCCCTGTATATTTATTAGATCAGCCCAGAAGGGGACTGGCAGGACAAAGTTCAGCACCAAAAACAATTGAGGCAAGAACCGAGGATCAACTATGGTTCGGTATATTTAGAATGGGAGAGGGAGTTAATTTTTATCCAGACATTCAGTTTTCGAAGGATCCCGAAGCTCTAAATCAATTTTTCCGTCGCAGTACTCCAGATACGGGACCTTTAAGTATCAATCTCAATATTGACGCTGTTACCGCATTGTTTGAAAAAATTGGTGAAGGAATACTTGTTACCCATTCCCACAGTGGCGGACAAGGTTGGAGTACCGCTCTAAAGAATGACCGCATAAAAGCTATTGTAGCTTACGAACCTGGTAGTAATTTTATTTTTCCTGACAATGACATTCCAGACCCTATCGCTTATGTGGGCGGAACATTAAGTGCCAAAGGTATTCCGGCGGAAGAATTTAAAAAACTGACCAAAATCCCCATTGTAATCTATTATGGGGATTACATTCCTGAAACTGAAGTCGAAAATCCTGGTCAAGATCAATGGCGTGCTGCACTTCGTATGGCAAAGAAGTGGACCAAAGCAGTTAATGATGCCGGAGGAGATGTAAGCTTAGTAGTATTACCTGAAATTGGCATTAAAGGCAATACACACTTCCCCATGTCCGATTTAAACAATCAACAAATAGCCGATTTAATGTATGACTGGCTTAAAGAAAAAGAATTGAATTAAATAATTTAAAGCATAGCTAACACTAAATATTATGAAAAATATAAAGAGAATCACCCTTATTTTAGCCCTCATAGGAACTACTTTTTCAATTGCACAGGAGTCCATTATCCCGAAAGATAAACTAGTAGATACCGTACACGAGAATGAAACGGAATATGATTCCTTAAAAAATACAGATACTATTAAAAAAGAGCTTTTAAAATTATCAAAATACAAATGGCAATGGATGGCAGACAAGGATGTTGATAAATTGGCTGTGCTTTTCCACGACAAATCCAAATTTGTACATATGAGCGGTTCTTGGAAAAAGGACAGGGAACTTGAAATTATTGAATCGGGCAGCATTTGGTATAAAAACGCAGCGGTTCATGATGTTGCTGTGGAAGTATTTGGAGACGATACCGCTGTACTCTGGAATAGAATCACCTTAACTGCCCACGTTCGTGGCAACGATGTTTCTAATGAATTTACAGTAACCGAAGTCTATAAAAAAGAAGCTAATGATTGGAAGCTGCTTGATTTAACCTTTAGCAGTGTGCGCGATACACACAAAATAGAACATTAATAACATAAAAATCAAAAACGATGAACACCAAAATAATTTTAATTGCACTTCTTTCTGTATTCAGCATTGGGCTAACCTTCTCACAAACCTTGGTTGAGCAGGAAATTAAAGAGCTCTCGAAAAACAAATGGCAATGGATGGCAGATAAGGACACCGAAAAACTGGGCCAACTATTTCATGAAAATGCCCAATATGTACATATGGGCGGATATTGGGGCACCGAGCGTGAATTGGGAATTATTAAAAGTGGCGGTATATGGTATAAAGAAGCGATTGTTAAAGATGCTACTGTAGCTGTAACAGGTGATACTGCGATACTTCTTAACACCATTACCCTGGTGGCAGAAGTAGGCGGTAACGAAGTGACCAACCCGTTTGTAGTGACCGAAGAATACCAAAAAATAGGGGGGAGCTGGAAACTGCTAAACCTCTCTTTTGTAAAACAGATGGTTAGGGAATAAAAGAAACATAAAAGTATGAAAATGAGACTTATAATGTGTTTATTTATTGTTCTTGGATATCAATTGAACGCTCAAAATACTGAAGTAGCTACGGTTCGTTTATCAGAACAAGAAAAGGGTATCATTTTAATTGCTAGTTATACGGCACAGGGCAAGTTGGTAAACCTGAGGGATGCTCTAAACGAAGGCTTGAACAACGGACTTACAATCAACGAAATCAAAGAGGTTTTGGTGCATTTGTATGCCTATGCCGGTTTTCCAAGAAGTATACGTGGGTTGCAAACTTTTTTGGGAGTTTTGGATGACCGAAAAAGCAAAGGAATAATAGATGAAAGAGGAGTGGAAGCATCTCCGATTTCCGAAACACAAGACAAATATGATATAGGCAAGAAAATTTTAGAAAGCTTGGTAGGTAGGTCTTTAGACGGACCAAAGCCTGCATATCAAGAATTCTCACCAGAGGTGGACCGATTCTTAAAAGAACATTTATTTGCCGATATTTTTGAGCGCGATGTGCTTAGCCATAAACAGCGTGAATTGGTAACCATATCGGTAATTGCAAGTTTGGGAACCTTAGAGCCCATGTTAAAAAGCCATTTAAATCTTTCGTTAAACGTTGGTTGGCAACAAGAACAATTGCTTCAGTTCACCAAAGTACTAGAAGGAACTACGACGACCGAGAACGCAACAGCAGCAAAAATTGTACTTAAAGAAGTACTTGATAATCGAAAATAATAATAGTGAAGAGATGAAAATTAATCCCCTATATAGTATATTTTTTATTTTAGCCCTGTTGATTGGTTGTAATGAAACAAAAGAAATTCACAAGGATGCTGCCTTATTTTCAAAAGGTGAAAAAATCATCAATGAAAATTTTACGGGCACCGCGTGGCTAAATATGTTGGCTACACCAGATAGTTTAAATACCATGTATGCCGGCTTGGTCACTTTTGAATCTGGCGCACGTACTAACTGGCATTCGCATCCTGCGGGACAAATTCTCATTGTTATCAAAGGTGAAGGCTATTACCAAGAAGAAGGAAAAAGTAAACGTGTGCTTCGCCAAGGCGAAACCATAAAATGCCTGCCCAACATAAAACATTGGCATGGGGCTAGCCAAAATTCCGAATTTGCTCATATAGCAATTTCAAGTCGCGATAAAGGACCCGCGCAGTGGTTTAAACCGGTTTTAGACGAAAAATATAATGGTAAATCTGAATAATTTTCTATTCAAACGTAGTTTCTTAAAATGTTAGTTTTTGAAGTAAACGTTAGGGCCTAAGAGAATTTTGGCAAAACAATAGGCGAGGGGAGCGACCATATTCTAGAGGGCTGTTAATAAGGCTTGTAGCCCAGTATAATGTTTTAAGTAGTTCAAAGCGGTCTTAAGGTTTACAATGCTTTCTAGAATATAGCGCCTGAGCCGTACATTGTTTCCAAAATTATCTGTTTGCCTTGATTTTGTTTCTTTTTTTATCAAGAAAAAAAGAAAAGAAACTTCAATCAACGCCGTGCTAGTCAATGCCAACGCTACGGCTGGCCCAAAATTTCAGAGATACTTAATCTCTAAAATTTATGTCCTATTTTACATAATATTATAAGTACCTAAAGAAAAGCTTCAAACAAGACGTGAGGTTAGCAAGGGCTAAGAATTTTGCTCGCAGAGAAAATTTAAGCTGTTGCGACAATCTGACGAGAATGCTGTAGAAAAAAATCTTGCACATATTTCTTCGAATACTTAAATTTTAAACAAACCTAAAAGGCTAGCTTTTAAATGGCGTTGGCAAGCGGTGGCAAATTGTGCTTAAATTTAAAATGCGTTTTTCAGCATTTTGGAATTTAAAAAGCAATCGAGTGTTTGGCAGCGGCTATTTTACATAACGGCAAATTATAGATACAGCTACGAGGTTGTCGCTGGGGTTCTGAGAATTTGAAATTTTCTGAAAAGTTTATTCTATATTCAAATATTGAAGCTACGTAAATTAAACAAGTTTATGACCCTGTTAGTAATTCTCTTAAAAGCTATGAGCTTAAGGGATATTTTACATAATGTAATTATAGCCTACAGCTATGTGGTTGGTTTCAAATCTAAACATACCAATCTGTACTATAATTTATATTATGTAAAATAGACTTTTTAAGACCCCACTATTACCTACAAATTTCATCGCAATTGTCAACATTCAAAAACTTAGGTTATTTCGGCATAAACTTATTATGATCCGATTTATTAAACTCTTTTTGAGTTCCGGATTTAAGCTCCTCTAGTTTTGCTTTGTCTTCTGCAGCTTTAATCATTTCTGGAGTGTCTTGTTCTTCGCTTGCCCAAAACTTCCACCATGGTTTAGATTTCTTGGCTGTTGCCGGTTTCTGTTTATTTTCAGCAACCGATTTTATTTTCTCACTCGTATCTGTAATGACTTTTGTAGTTTCCTGTTCTAATTTAGATGCTACTGGTATAGATTTCTGTATTGAGTCCGATTGCACGGTTTTAGGTGCTGTAGTTGGCGCTATTAGATTACCATCATGCAGAAACTTAAATTGTACTTTACTAGATGCCAATGCCTGAGAAATTGTTTGTAGCATTTCGTTCTTCTCAATCTGCTCAATAATAGAATTACATTTATCTGTCAGCGTATCATTTAAAGGAATAGCACTACTCAATTTAAAAGTGATTTCACCACCAAACGATTTACGTTGTAAAATCATGAGCATAACCTGCTTAAACGATGTATTTATATCAGTAACCAGTTCATCTATATTCTTACTTTTTAGTTCAATACCATAGTTTTGCGCCTTATTCTCAGATATCACAAAATTATCCTCCGATTCATTTTCTGGTAATTTCTCGCCTCCCATGGCGACCACTTCCCCATTTTGAACCAGAAATACCTTATCTGAAATAGGATCTTGCTGCGGATTATCAAAATACTGCTTTACAATAACCGGTAGCTTTAAACGCATCTCTGAATTAGAATCAATCGCCATCAGCACACCTTTAAAAGGAATACCCACCATTAGCGTATCGCACTTTAAATCAGCTGCAATTTTAATCATATACGCTTTATCTAAAATCTTTTCGCTGGCATATTCATGACCTTCGGCAAACAGCACGTTTGTACCTTCTGCCTCTGTAATTTGATATGGAACATCAATTGCCTTAAGATTCGCAAGGGCTTCTTTTTTAATAGCTGGAAACCTAGCGTACAACTCTGATTCATTAGCTGCACCTTCATAAACCATAGCGTTGCCGCTATCTTTACCATAAGCAACAACAGGTGCTATTGCGTCATTGAATAAGAACTCTTTAAACTGTAATTTTTCGTCTTTACGGTAATCTGAAGTTTTTAATATTGGCAACAATGCATTCATCAGTGGTTTATTTAAAGTTTGCGGTTATATATACAACAATGGTATTCGCGTTTTAGTGTACTAGCTCCCCTATTTCAAATGCTAAACCACTACCCTATGAATATTTTAGATGTCTAATACTTAACTCATAGGCACAAAAAAACCGCTCATTACTTAGCGGTTTGAATTTTTATATAAAATTATATTTATCTGTTTAACATGTACGATGCTACTTCTAATTCTAATTCGTAGCATTCTTCCATTTGGCGCTCTATATCATCCATACTTTCCATGATAGAAATATCATTCATTTTTAAAATAGTCATCAACGAATCAGTGCTATTTGCAGTACGGTTAATAGTTGTTTTCAAGCTTTGTTTTTTCTCGAAACAACTATGTGTCTGAGGTTCATATAAATAAGATTCCAATTTCAATAACAATTGCTCAACCGATTTACGCTTTCGTTCTAATTCGGTCAATACAGCTACTTTTTGGGAACTCATTATACTTTTCATAAACTAATTTATTTTATATAACTAACGAGACATTATTAAAATGATTGTGTTAAAAAAGAAAGATTCTTTCATGATAATGCATATTAGAAGAACCAATTACCTAATGTTTTAAAACAAGAAAACCGCTCATTTCTGAGCGGTTCTACATTTAATATACTAAGTTAATCTCTTAGAAAAGACCTTTTGCTTTGTCAAGCAAGCTGCCAGCATCGCCACCAACTAATCCGCTTAGACTTTCTAAGCTAAAAGCAGAATCTGAAGCATCGTTCGATACAAACTTTTCTTTAAGACTATCCACTAAACCTGGTGCTACATTGCTAGCTTCTGCCTGAGCATCTGCAGCATTCATACCTTTGCTCTCTAGTATTTCAGCTAGTTTACCTTTTAAGTTTTCAACAATACCACTGTCTTCAGTTGCATTACCGTCATTTGAAAATAGGCTTGTTACTGCGCTTAAATCTCCTGCACCTACTTTCTCCATAAGACTATTGATAAGTGAAGATGCTCCTTCTTCTGCTGCTCCGCTAGTTGCTTCAGAATTTAAAGAATTTGCGCTCATTGTTTCTTGCAATTTTTCAATTGCCATTTGCTTTAATTGATCTAACATTTGTGTTTAAAATTTATAGTTAATAATGGTATAATTCGTTTTTGAACAAAGTGTTACAAGATTGTAAAGACCTTGAATACGCTAAGTTGATCATAGACATTTTATAGGCTCGGCTGTCTACACACCGCATTTGGATATGGTTCCAAAAAAAAGTCCGTCATTGCTGACGGACTTTTGAAGTTTAATCTATAACTTTTACGTTAACTGCGTTTAATCCTTTTTTTCCTTGGGTTAGTTCGAATTCAACTTCATCGCCTTCGCGAATCTCATCAACTAATCCTGAAATGTGAACGAAATGTTCTTCGTTTGAACCTTCTTCTGTAATAAATCCGAAGCCTTTAGCATCGTTGAAGAATTTTACTGTTCCTGTACTCATAAATGTAATATAATTTGATATTAATAATTACTAGATGATATGCAACTATGATGCCAAGAATTAAAAACTAGTATAATTTTATTTGTAATGTCATCTTCATCAAAATAATAAAACATACTTTCTGAATAGCAAAAAGCATAGCAATACATGCAATTGAACACCCATTTAACAAGGAAATTCAAAAAAATTAGGATCACATAAATAAATGCTTTATTTTAGTATCGTAAAATAAATAGTGTGACGACCAAACCAAATTTTGTTCTTCTTTCTGAAAACAACACTTACTACGTAGAATACCTTATTGGGCATCTAGTTCTAGCGAACAGTATTACAGAAGCCGTTGTTTTTGATTCGCAATCTCATGCTATAAAATTCCAAAAATACCTTTACAAAAATTGTAGCGTCCGTTTTTCTGTGAACACCTTTATTGCATAACTGCTATACCCTACTATTCTTTATAATGGTTAAGATCATTACAAATCAACACCACTTACTTACACAACAACGATATTCTAAAAAATAATTATAAAATGAAATACTTTGCTATTCTGCTACTGGTAACTACTATGATATCTTGTGGATCTTCTGATGATAATAGTCCTACTCCCCTTGAGCCTATTGATTATACCGACATCAATGAAAAGGAAATAAACGTGTATTTAACCGAAAATAATCTAGTATCGGAAACTACAGCTTCTGGTTTACATTATATCATAGAAAACCCTGGTGACGGCGCAAAACCATCTGCGTCTTCTAATGTAACCGTTGCTTATAAAGGGTATTTTCTTGATGGTGCTGTTTTTGACCAAAATAATGCGGGCTTTACTACAGGACTTGACAAAGTAATAGCTGGCTGGACAGAAGGTATTCAACTATTTAACGAAGGTGGAAATGGCATGTTATTAGTACCTGCGCATTTAGGTTATGGTAGTTTTGACTATAGCTCCATACCTGGTGGTTCTGTTTTGATTTTTGATATTGAATTGATTTCTGTTAATTAATTGAAAATTCATCAACAGACATTTTTGCTGTACGTACTTGCGTAACTGCACCAACTTGCTCTGTCCAAGCAAAATATAAGGTTTCTTCCACCATTTCCATTTGAGGAAATCCCGATTTACGAGAATCTGCCATTGCCGTAATTAATTGTTTTTTGGAAGTTGTTCCGTCTTTATGTACCAACATGGCATTAAATAATGCAGTTTTGTCATTGGCTTCCATCCAACTTACAACGGCTTGATCTTCATCCATCCATAGTATATCTACCCTACCCATTATTGCACCTTCTACAACGGAAACCGGTTCTAAAAATTCAGCTCCTCCATCTGAAGAAAAAGCAATTTGTACTTTTTGTTTATTCGAAGCACCCGTAAACCAAGCTACCACCAAATTATTACCCAAGGCATCAACTTTTGGTCCGTTTACCGGACACCCTTTGATCTGCCAATCATCTTTATGTATTACTTTAGGTGCTGTCCACTCCCCTTTCACCTGACGCACAATACTAATATCGCGAATTTCATCGTCTGACCGATCACGATAGACCACAACCGGACCGTTATCTGTGATAACTGAAGTGGTCTGGCAGCAATCGCATGTGCTATTATCCAATTCATATTCTTCTAACAATTCTCCCGTAGTAGAAACAACACCACCACGCAAGGTCATGGCTCCGCGTTCTCCTGATTCATTTTCTACGGTATTTCTACCATCTAGCCAATTGACAAAGAAATTGTTATTATAAGGTACTATACTTACAAAACCATGTTCGGTCGGTGTACCATCGGTATGCAAATCTACATCGGTCTTCCAATCTGTCGCCCCCTTTGGCTTCACATTCATTTTTACATCATACGAATACGTACCTGCTGTGGATTTCTTTAATACATGAGACCATAAACTACCATTATTCTCGGTAATCATAGGATAATCTGCCCAGTTAACGAACCAATCTGTGCCGCTACATATATTTTGCGCTTCTTGCCACTCGCCATCAATCAATTCTGAATACCGCATTGTCGCCACCGTATCATTAGAAATTTCTACCCATGAAAGCAAGGCTACGTCTTTATTAGACATTAAGTGTGGCAAAGCACTAGCATCGCCAGCAGGAGAACTCATTTCTACCATTGTACTTACCGCTGCTTCCGGTTGTATATTTTTAGTTTCTTCTTTGCAACCTAGCATCAAACTAATGACTGAGAAAATAAAAAAAGTATTGGTTATGTTACGCATTACTTTACCGCTCTAAGTTTTTCGATCATTTCAGGACTATCCCACTTCAATCCGCCATCAAAACGCAATACCTGCTCCCCTACTTCATTATATATAAATGTTGCTGGCAAGGCACTAACATTTTCTTCGGCATACATGCCATTGAATTTTATAAAATCTAATTGAAATCCGCGCGCCTCCTTAAAAGCTAGTATCTTCTTAACCGATTGATCAGATGCAAATAGAAATGCATAGTTTTCTTGTTCTAGAATCGTCTGTGCTTTCTCCATATCCGGCATTTCTTCAATGCAAGGTCTGCACCAGGTTGCCCAATAGTTCAACAATACACGTTTACCCTTGTAATCGCTTAATTCTATAGGATTACCTTCTAAATCTTCATAAGTTGAAGTGGAAATTTTTTCTACCACAGCTTCTATTACTTCAGGTGCTACTGTCTTGGTTTTTTCTTCTTTACAGCCAACAAATACAACCCCTAAAATCAAAAAATATACTATTCTTAAATGCATATTCAAATATAATATTTAGTGTCATGTTACCGACACGCATAGAAACAAAAAAACCGCCTATTAGGCGGTTTTTCATATAATAACTATTACTGCTTATTTAACTTCAACCAATTCTAATTCAAAGGTTAAATCTTCACCAGCTAAAGGGTGGTTTGCATCTACAACGATATCATTTTCGTTTACTTCTGCAACACGTAATTGTCTTTCACTACCATCTGCATTGGTTGCCATAAGTGCCATATCTACTTTTGGCTCCATTTCTTGTGGCAATTCTGATTTTGGTACAGTTTGAAAAAGCTCTTTTTGCTTTTCACCGTATGCATCTTCTTTAGCGATAACGATAGTCTTCTTATCGTTTGCCTCCATGTCTAACAATCCCTTTTCAAAACCTGGTATTAAACTACCTTGTCCTAATTTTACTTCTAAAGGCTCTCTATCTATTGAACTATCAAATATTTGACCATTACTTAGTTTACCTGTGTAATGTACTTTTACCTGACTATCTGCTTTTACTTTACTCATACTATTAAATTCTGCTATTTAACTTAATTGAGGTGCAAAGGTATTATTCTCAATAGGGAATAACGAAGATTATGGCAAAACCTTCTCATTTTAGCCTCTTCTTAACATTAAAAGTCGAAAAATGCGGTCAAATACCTCTTACTGAATACCTTATTCGTTTTCTTTAATAGCATTTATGTTACCATTATATTGAATTGCATTTCTATTTGCCATGTTTACAGAAACAACACTTGACTTGCTAGGATAGATATCAATGTAAATAGTATACCGATCAGATGTGTCGGTTACTTGAAAGCTTATGGTATACTTCTGCTTATCGCTATTAAATTCTTGTGTATAATTATCTGGCAGCCCGTTAAACTCAATTCCTGTAGCAGAACCATAACCACCACCAAATTGGCGTTCTCCATAATAAGGTAAGTTCGCCGATACACTATCACCAAAAATCTTTAGGTAATTACCATTACCCATTAAATCTATACGTGAAATGGTACTACCTGGCGGAATGAGTCCGCTATTTGCAACAGCATTTAAACTTTGTGTTACTGTTGGGTTGGCAGATGTTGCCGTAAATTCTATTTGCTTTGACGCTACCAAACTATGAATAGCATGTGAATCGCTAATTGCAGTTTTTGAAGAGGAACAGCCAAACAATATACTAATGGTCAATAGAAATATAAATGAGCTTCTCATAAGTGTTATTTTTAATCACCTAATAACCTACGAAATCTATGCCAAAAGAAGAAGTTTAATCTTCAAAATCCTCTTCTTCAAATTCGGTATTTACTAAAACAGACTTCTTGAAATTAAAGCTTCTAGATTCTTTATATAACGCCTTTATTAATCGTTGACGTTTACGATCAGAGATATCTAAGGTATCTAATCCTCTAATTTTTTCTTGTAGTGCAGCTCTTTGAAGCATTACCGCTGTTTCATAATTAGGTTCAAATTGAAACATAACCGGACCTTCGTCTTCCTCTTTCGGGTTTACTTTTGTAGAATCGTTCGCTTGTGAGTACGAAATACTTGTACAGAAAAAAGTGCAGCATATAGCTAGCCGCATAAAAATTTTCATATCAATTTCATTAGTGTTCTACGTCTAAATTAGTAACATTTTCTTTAAATCGCTTTAAAACAGAAAACTTAACAGGAAATTAATCTAATTATGACCAATAAACTAAAATATAGGTATTTAAACGGGTTGTCTAAATCTCATGGTATACTCTAAAAAATCAAATTCGAGCTCAAAAGTTTCCCTAATATGGTGGTTGACCAGCTTGTATTGTTCTGGTACTAATTCTTTAGAAGACCTCATATAATTCAATAGCTTTTCATTAGCATCAGAAAGCTTTAAAATCTTATTCTTTAAATATGTTTTCGTCTCAAAAAGGGCCACAGTTTTTGGTTCGTACAAATAAGAATCTACTCTTATTTTAAATTGCTGAATCGTTTTGTAACAACGTTCTAATTTACCTAAACACATAGATTTATTCTGTACATTCTCCATAGCCGTAGATTTAAAAACATAATTGTGGGAAAACTACTTCAATTTAAGATAAACAGTCCATATTTAAATTATGTTTGTGTAAGTTTAACTAAATTTTAAATTGGTACCGATTTTGCTAACTTTATAGAAACAAAAGGATTAGAAATACTTAACTTACTTAATGAAAAATATTAAGAATTTTTTAATTGTAATGCATCATTGAAATGAGTACCTTAAACTAAACTTTTAGCTTATGAATATCAATTTTGAATACGACGATGTAAAAGCAAGCAACCGATTAGAGATAATGGCTGCTGAAAAATTAGAGAAATTATTGGATAAATTCGATTTTATTGTAAGATCCGATGTTTTCTTTAAAAAGGAGAATACCTCTTCCCCTGATTCAGGTATGGTATGTAATATACGCTTGAGTGCACCAGGTCCTCGCCTGTTCGCACAGTCGTCTTCTGCTAGTTTTGAAGCTGCAATTGCTTCATCTATAGAAGATTTACAACGACAATTGGAAAAAAGAAAAGCAAAAATGCAGTCTCATTAGACTGCATTTTTTTTATTGTTTTATATTATCATCTTCAGAAACCGTGTGATTGGCGATCACGGTTTGAACCCGCTCAGAAAATGGGTTTCTCTTCAATTCTTGTAGTAGACGTTTTCTTCTTGAATCAGAAATATTAATAGTATCTAATATTTCTTTCATACGCAATTGATACGCAATACGGCTCTGTTTTAATGCCACACGCTCAGAAGCGGTTAGCACATAATCAGACTCAAATTGATTTAATAGCATACGTTGTTTTACTCTAGCATCTGACTGCAAAGAGTCTTGTGCTTGGACTGTCTGCATGCTCAAAATACCGCATAGCAAAAATCCACAAAAAATGGTTAGTTTTTTCATTTTAATAGCTTGTTCTACTTTAAAATTAAGATAAAAAATCCGATTCCCCCTTGAATATGAAATAAAATGGTAGTTAATCGGATAAATAAGTTAGTTTATCCAATTTATACAATATCCCTAAACCACCCACTTGAACCATCTGATTTTCAATATTTTAAAAAAAATAACCCGCAAATAAACTGCACTATTGTTATTTTGAATAAAGCTGCTGACCTCTGTTTTTTAACAGGGATGCAGATTAATTTTAAATTCTATTTTTTTAGGTTACTATTTTGAATTAAAACATCAATCTATGGAGAAATAATGGTCCAATTTTGTCAAATAATAGGATTCATTAGTAAATTGGTTGCCAATTCACCAACATTTCAAAGAATTGAAATAGGTAATGTCAATTTTTAATACCTTTGCATCTTGAAAAATTCTATATGATAGTCTGGATTGTTTTTATTGCCTTTGTACTTATATTTCTTGCATTAGATTTAGGTGTTTTTCATAAAGATGAACATGTTATTAAATCTAAAGAAGCAGGAATCTGGACTGCTATTTTTGTAACGGTTGCATTTGCCTTTAGTGGCGTCATCTATTGGTTGTTCAGTGCAGAAATTATTGCCAACCCAACAGGACTAACACCTAATGATGCCGTATTAAAATATATTACCGGTTATCTTATTGAGCTTTCACTAAGTGTAGACAACGTTTTTGTAATTGCCGTTATATTCTCATCATTTAAGATTCCGCCATTATATCAACATCGTGTATTGTTTTGGGGTATACTTGGTGCGATTGTATTTAGAGCATTAATGATATTTTTCGGAGTTGCCCTAATCACCAAATTTGATTGGATTATCTATGTGTTTGGAGTATTCCTTTTATATACAGCATTTAACATGCTAAAAGGTGATGATGATAACTTTGACCCTAAGAACTCTTTTGTATTTAAACAGATTAAAAAGATATACCCAGTAACTTCTACAATGCACGGTCATGATTTCTTTGTAAAAAGAATGGGCCTAAATGCTGCTACTCCCCTATTTGTAGCTCTAATTGTTATTGAACTTACCGATATTCTTTTCGCTTTAGATAGCATACCTGCAATTCTAGCAATTACAGCTGATCCATTTATCGTGTTTACTTCGAATATCTTAGCTATTTTAGGATTGCGTTCTATGTACTTTTTAATCTCTAGAATGCTAGAGAAGTTTAAGTATATTAATTACAGCTTGGTCGTTATTCTTGCCTTTGTGGGACTAAAGATGTTATTCTCCCATTACATACATTTACCAGAATGGGTTTCTTTAACGGTTATTTCAGTTGCATTAGTATCGGGAATTTTAGCGTCAATGTTAATTAAGGATAAAGAATAGTTCTTTTAAAAGCTATTTTAAGATATTACTTTTCAGCTAATTTGGCGTCGATAATCGCCATGGCATCATTGACTGTTTGCATCTGATCCATGTCATCATTTTCTAAGCGAATATCGAAAGCGTCTTCTACGTCTAATACAATATCTACAAGATTTGCAGAATTGATATTTAGATTATTCATGAAGTGGCTATCTTGCTTAATGTCAGTAACCGCTACGTCTTCGGGAAGATAAATTTTAATAATATCTTTTAATTTTTGGTATTTTTCTTCTTTAAGCATATTTAAGTTTAATTAAAATACCTTTTGGTATTATTATAGATTTTATTCTTCTTTTGAAAACGCTTTAAATATAACACAAGCATTTACATCTCCGAATCCAAAACTTGCTTTTGCGATTATTTTTGGAGCATGTTTTATTGTTTCCCTCGGAATACAAGATTCTGAAATCAATTTAGAAATCTCTGGATGTATGTCGTCACAGTTCACATTCTTAAACACTACTTGCTCTTTAAACTGCAATACCGCCGCAACACTTTCTATACTACCTGCTGCCGCCAAACAATGACCCACTGATCCCTTAAATGAATTGATATACGGAAAATCATCATGTTCCCTTCCCAGCGCTTTACTCCAATTTTCTATTTCCAATCCGTCTTTAGTAGTTGCAGTTAAATGTCCGTTAATGACATCAATATTTGAAGCTTCAATTCCTGCATTAGTTATGGCATTACGAATACAACGCTGCACCGCCATACTATTTGGTGCGGTCATGGACCCTTCCCCTAATTGTCCGCCGCTATTAATTTCACCTCCAAGCACTTCTACATAAATATGTGCACCTCGTTTTTGGGCGCTTTCCAAGGACTCTAACACCAACGCACCTGCACCACTACCGGGAATGAATCCGGCTGCTGTGGCACTCATAGGTCTACTTGCTTTCGACGGATTGTCATTATAGCCTCTTGGTAAAATACGCATGGCATCAAAACCACCCCATACATACGGTCCACTATCACTACAGCTACCGGTCAGCATAATTTCTGCCTTTCCCTGACTAATACGGTCGTATGCCATAATAATACCTTCTGCACCTGTTGTACATGCCGCGGAATTTGTTGTGACTTGATTTCCGCAACCTAATAATCCACCTAAATAAGCACTTATACCGCTTGCCATGGTCTGTATTACTGAAGTACTACCAAGTCTACGTACATTTCCTTCATCGATTAAATGAATGGCTTCCCTAAACTTATCGACCCCCAAAATTCCGGTTCCAAAAATGATTCCGCGATCCCAGCTTGGTTCATCGGTCGTATTCTTTTCTAACCCGGCATCTTTCCAAGCATCTATACCTGCAATGACTCCGTATACAATTCCCGTAGCATTTAATCCTCTGCGCTCTAACGGAGTAAAATACTTATCCATGAGATTGTCTTTGACTAAAGGCTCGCCAGCAACTTGACAACCAAAACCTAACTTCTCTAGATTTGGTTGATGCCGAAGTCCACTTTTACCTTCTAGCAAGGCATTTGTGAAATCGGTAAGACCTAGACCATTTGGTGCACATACCCCTAAGCCAGTTATAACTACGCGTCTACTCATTTGCTATACCTATCATGCCTGCCAAAACTCCTTTACAGACCAGTTTATCATCTTCATTGTACATTTTAACCTCGCACTTTAATTTCTGAAATCGAAAATAAATCAAATTTGAAACCACCCTAACCCGTTCTCCAGGAAATACAGGCAAAAGAAATTCCATTTGAGAACTACTCATACCAATACCTACATTTTCTAGTTCGGTCTTTTGACCTAATAGATAAATACCTAGGCAGACCAAGCCAATTTGTGCGCAACATTCCGTTAAAATCACTCCTGGTGTTACAGGATCATTCTTAAAATGCCCTTTGTAAAAATCTGCATCTGATGAAAACGTATATTTCCCTTCGGCACCTTTATCATTAATATTCAGAAGCTCTTCTACAAATAAAAAAGGCTCCGAATACGGTAGTTGCTTCAATATCCAATTATAAGATTTCTTCATCATCTTTTCTTATTACATCAAACTTTCGCCGCCATCAACTTTAATCACAGTTCCGGTAATCCATTTTGCTTCATCCATAGTTAACAAATACACGGCATTTGCAACGTCTTTGGGAGTGGTTAAGCGGTTCTGTGGATTTCTCTTTAATGCATTTTCTTTAATCTGTTCAAACCCGGGAATCATAGATAACGACTTGGTCATGGTAATACCTGCCTGTATACAGTTTGCTTTTATACCGATTGGTGCAAACTCTAACGCAATACTTCTGGTCAGTGCTTCTAAAGCTACTTTAGCCACCGAAACGGCACTATAATTTGGTAATGCTTTTGTATTACCTTCACTTGTAAAAGAAACTATACGAGTATCGTCTGCAAATAAATTCGCGGTAACCAGTGCTTTTGTCCAATCATATAAGCTCAGCGCCATGGCATCGAAAGTGATTCTAAAATCGGTATCGACCAAGGTTGGTCTGTTTTCAGAATACATGGGCTTAAGCGTTCCTTTAGCTACACTATGCACCATTACCTTAATCTGATGACCAGCAGGTAACTGTTGCTGAATATTAGAAATGATATCTGTGCGTTTTTCAGCATTCAAAACATCTACATTCATCGCTATTAATAGATTTCCAAAGGCACGAATTTCATCGAATCCATTTTCAATATCATCCATAGCTGCACGTCGATCTCGGTGCATAATTAAAATATGGTAGCCATGACTAGCCAATTTCTTTGCCGTAGCGAGTCCAAGTCCGCTACTTCCTCCCAATATTATAGCCCAATAGGTATTTTTCATAGTTGTCATTTACTTATGCTACCATTCTATCAATACGCGTTGTGCCGAGAAACCGGGACCAAAACTCAATATTAACCCTTGTTCGCCTGCTGCTATATCTTTTTCTAAAAAACGTTCTAATACATATAAAACAGTAGCACTACTCATGTTTCCATAAAGTCGTAACACCTCTCTGGTATCATCAATATTTTTACCTAATGCACCAAAAAGTGATTCTACTGTTTGCACTATTTTCTTTCCTCCCGGATGAAATATTAAATGGTCTACTTTCTGAATATTACTACCATACTTTTCTAAAAACGGATGTACAATTTCAGCAAAATGATTAGATATCGTTTCAGGTACAGCCGGATCAAGAATCATTTTTAATCCGTGATTGGTTAAATCGAAACCCATCATCTCAGTGGCATCTTTAAAGTGATACATTTCTTCCCCTATTATTTTTGGTCCTACAGCATCTTCTTCTGACGATAGCAGAACACAAGCCGCACCATCTCCAAAAATTGCAGCACTTACCATATTTGCCATGGAATAATCTTGAAGCTGAAAGGTTGCCGTGGGACTTTCAACAGAAACCAAAGCTATACGCTTACCAGGATTTGATTTCAAGAAATTGTGAGCATATATAAGCCCAGACACTCCTGCTGCGCAACCCATTTCTGTCACCGGAAGCCTTACCACATCTTGACGCATGCCCAATTCATTAATCAGATAAGCATCTAAAGACGGAATCATAATACCTGTACAGCTAACTGTAATAATATAATCTATTGAGGAAGCTTTCCAATTATTTTTTTGTAGCGCGTTTCTAAGTACGTTAGTACCCATACGTTTGGCTTCTTCACTATAAATCTTGTTCTTATCCTCAAAAGAAGTAGTCACAAACACATCTTCGGGTGGCATGATAGAATACCGTTTATCTACTGCAGCCCCTTCAAAAATCTTAACGACCTTTCTAGAGAAACGCTCCTCTTGTCCGCTTAACCAAAATTCAACGAGAGGAATGATATCCTTGGTATCTTTTGAATACGGTGGTAATTCTTTCGTAACACTAATAATTCTTGTATGATTCATAGTTGCTCTTAATCTTCAATCTACTTATTTCTTCTGTAAAACCCATACATATCTAAAAGCCCATTTCCATTTAATATGATGAGATGCATTTGTAACCTGATCAGCAAAATGCAATAATTCTTTCTTTACAAATGCCCTACGGATAGATAATAATCCGTCTTTCTTGGCAATTTCAGTTTTGATGAAAAACAAACTAAATGCTTTGAACAAATAATATGCGATTGGGCTCCGTTCCAAATCATTGATTACTACGCCTAACTTTGCTATTTCTACAAAGCGATTTACAAACTCAACTACTCCTTGATCTGTAAAATGATGCAAGGTTAACGTCGTCATAACCACATCAATATTCCATTCAGAAAAATCAGATTTTAAAATATCTGTATTCAGGTAACTAATCTCAGGGTAATCAGATGAATATTGCTTTGCTAATTGTAATCCTTGTTCATTAAAATCAACTCCAATCAATTTAAGTTTTACATTCTTCTTTCTTGCAGCTAATGCCAGTTTTCTAAGCATGGTTCCTTCAGCACAACCCATATCTAAAATCGTATACGATTCTTTGTTTTTTTTTTCAAGTAACTCAAAAACAGCATCTAAGCTTATACTATAACCCCCAAGCAACCTATTTACCCTATTGATATCTTGTAGTATCGTTTCAAGCTCACTAGTAGTACCTGAAAAGGTATCCATGATCTCCACTTCACTACTTCTTTGTGTAAAATCTACCATTACGATATTAATTCTCCATGGGTTTTAGAAATAATAAACTTCAATATTGATTTTGACTTTCCGACGGATTTAATTCCCATTGAAACTAATCTTTTATTCATTAAGACGGACTGTAATTTTCTACCAAACCATAAACGGGTACTAAAGGCTTTTGACCATGCCTTTTTATAATCGTGCTCTAGGTCGCTACGTTTGTAATCTGATTCATTCACATACTTTGATATTAATTCTGAAGCAATCTTTGCACTATGAATAGCCATTGCCATACCATTACCACATAACGGATGAATTAGACCTGCTGTATCTCCACACATAAGCATGTGATCGACCACATTGTCTTTCTCGTCAAAGGCTATTTGGGCAATGGTCATAGGCTGATTAAAAACTGGACTTGCATTTAATAGAAATTGTTTTAAAAATGGATTTTTGGCAACCACTTCTTTATTGAAACTTTGAATATCTTTATATTCTTTAAAACTCTCATAATTAACTAGATAACAGAAATTCACCGCACCTGTTTCCGTTTTTGAGAGTCCGCCATATCCCCCATTAAAATTGTGCAGCGCAACTATATCTTCCTGAAGATCATTAAGTACGTAATGAGCCTTTACCGCCAACCACGATTGCTTTTTCTTGCTAAATGCCCTGTCTAAGTTTTTGTCTAGCGCTGATCGCTTACCGTAAGCTCCTACAGCTATTTTAGAAGAATAGCTATTAGACTTGGTAGTAATAGTGAAAAAATCATCTGTGAATACATTTGCTATAACTTTCTCAAAGTAAAAAATGACCCCTAGCTTCTTTGCTCGTTCAAAAAGCAAATTATCAAGAGCATATCTACTTATACCGTATCCGCCCAATGGCAAATCGGTCTCAACAATAAATCCATCTTGTGTACTAATTTGAAATTGCGAAATATCTTTAGCTCCTTCAGCCTTTAGGTCTACTCCTAACCGTTTTAAATACGGATCAATTTCTTTAGATACGTACTCGCCACATACTTTATGATGCGGGTATTGCTGCATTTCAATCACAGCAACATCCAATCCCTCTGAAGCCAAATGAATAGCAGCAGTCAAGCCCGCTAGTCCGCCTCCAATAATAAGTATGCCGTGTTCTTTCACTGCATGGAAGTTACACCAAAAACAAAAAAGCCCTGCAAGTGCAGGGCTTTATTTTAACTCAATACTAAAATTTGTATCTCTTAGTTCGTTTGTGTTTGTGCTTCTTGTTTTAAAGATTCACTAGCAACAATCGCTAACTCTACACGTCTGTTCTTAGCTTTACCAGCTGAAGTTGTATTGTCACCTACTGGCTGTGTTTCACCATACCATTTTGTATCAAAGCGACTAGCATCTATCCCTTGACTTATTAAATAGCTCGTTACAGATTCTGCTCTTTGCTTAGATAAGTTCAAGTTATACTCCTCAGCACCAGCACTATCCGTATGACCTTCAACTAAAATATTAGATTGAGGATATTCCTTAAAAATTCCTACTAGTTTATCTAAAGTAACTGCAGATGTACCTTGCACGTTAGATTTGTTAGTATCGAAATACACACCAGCTTCTTCATTAAAGGTTACGTTGATACCTTCACCAACACGCTTTACTTCTGCGCCAGGTATTTCTTCTTCAATACGTTCTGCTTGACGGTCCATTCTATTACCAATATAACCACCGGCAGCACCACCTATTGCAGCACCTAAAATAGCACCAAGAGCCGTATTATTACCGCTACCAACATTATTCCCCAAAATTCCACCGATTACAGCGCCTCCTGAAGCACCAATTACCGCGCCTTTTTGTGTTTTATTTGCGTTTTTTACAGTACTACAGCTCATCACCAAGGCAAGAGCTAGAATGTAACTTGTTCTACGTAATATCATTGTTTTCATATGCTTAATTTAAAATTTAAGTAGGTTTATTTTTTACTGAATTGGTAAACTACATTTATAGGAGCACCTTCAACCATCACATTAGATTTTAATGTCATAGCTGTTTCGGTAAGGTTTTCAATATTTAAACGATAACCAGCACCTCCAGAAATATCTTGATTTTTTTCGTTAATGAATTTGAATTGTAACTGACTAGTGTAGTTCTCTTCACGTTCTACAACAGACCATCTAATATAACGATCACCACCAGTACAAAATGTTGATTGGTCAATAGTATATCTACCAGTACTATTGTTATCACGGAAAAACCACTCGCTGCCTTCTAGACATATATCTTCTACATCATTAAACAATACTGCCTTTACATTACCAGTATTACCTTCAAAAGAAACATCATTTAAAGTCCATGTGCCGCTTAGTAGATTTCTTTTTCCTCGAGCATCTTTAGACACAGAACATGAGGTTATTAAAAGTACAATACTAAAAAGTAAAATTATTTTTTTCATAAGTAAAAAATTTAGGTTTGATCTATATACGTTGCTTGTCATTTTTTGGATGGATAAAATCTATTTATTCGACCAAATAACACTGCAAAGATGCTGCTAAATATAAATACCTATTACCTCTTTTAACATATTTCTTGACGGATTTACTTAATATGCGATAAGTTCTTTTAAATCAGATTCAAACCTAGACTTTGCAAGATATTGTTCTTCAAGCTTAGTGTTAAAAGGAATAGGAGTCTCTAAACTACCCACCCTTTTTATGGGACCATCTAAATACTCAAAACAATTCTCCATGACCATTGCTGAAATATCACTGGCAATTCCCCCAAAGAGGCTATCTTCCTGCAATATAATTAGTTTACCTGTTCGCTTTACCGAATCGTAAATTGCATTGATATCTAATGGTTGTAATGTTCGTAGATCCAATAGATCTGCACGTATATCTGTATTTTTTTCCAATGTTTCTAAAGCCCAATGTACTCCTGCTCCATAAGTTACAATGGTTATTTGATCACCTTGTTTTAAAAGACTTGCTTTCCCTAATGGCAATGTGTAATAATCAACAGGTACTTCTTGATAAAAACTTCTATACAAACCTTTATGTTCAAAAAATAAAACCGGATTTGGATCCTCTATCGAAGTTGCCAACAAGCCCTTTGCATCATACGGGAATGCTGGGTATACTACTTTTAAGCCGGGAGTTTTAGTAAACCACGCCTCATTTGTCTGCGAATGAAAAGGACCTGCAGAAACGCCACCACCACAAGGCATACGAATTACAACATCTGCATTCTCTCCCCATCTATAAAAACTTTTAGCTAAATAATTTACTATTGGGTTAAAGCCACTACTTGCAAAATCTGCAAATTGCATTTCCATAACCGCCTTCATTCCGTTTATAGATAAACCCATTGCGGCAGATACAATTGCCGATTCACATATAGGCGTATTACGTACACGCTCTTTACCGAAATCATTCACAAAGCCATCTGTAATTTTGAATACGCCACCATACTCGGCAACATCTTGACCCATGATTACAAGGTTGTCAAATTTCTTCATCGACTGCCTTAAACCTTCAGATATAGCATCTACCAAACGAATATTGGTTACAAATTTACTAGGTTCAACTTCTTTTAAATCAAATTTTTTATATACCTCACTTAATTCTTTACTTTGATTAGGTATAATTGCCTCTTCTGCAAACGCGATTTTTAAATGTTCATCAATTTCAGATTGAATTTCTGCCTTAAAATTCGCTATACTTTCCTCTGTCAATATATTTTCTCTCAATAAATACTGGGTAAAATTCTCCAATGGATCTTTCTCTGCCCAGGTATCTAAAAGCTCTTGAGGTACATATTTTGTACCACTGGCCTCTTCATGTCCGCGCATGCGAAAAGTCTTAAATTCTAATAATACCGGTCTAGGGTTTATTCTCATATCCCTAATTAAATCGGCTACTTTAAAATAAACTTCAAGAATATTATTACCATCAATGATATGAGATTCCATACCATAGCCAACACCCTTATCTGCGATGTTCTCACATTTAAACTGTTCGTTGGTAGGTGTGGACAATCCGTAGCCATTGTTCTCTACACAGAAAAGAACGGGTAAACTCCAAACTGAAGCTACATTCAAAGCCTCATGAAAATCACCTTCACTTGTAGCTCCTTCTCCTGTAAAAACAGCGGTTACCTTCTTTTCCTTTTTTAATTTATGGGCTAGCGCTATACCATCTGCCACACCTAATTGCGGACCCAAATGAGATATCATACCTACAATCTTAAACTCTTGTGTACCAAAATGAAAGCTACGATCACGACCTTGGGTGAAGCCGCTTGCTTTTCCCTGCCATTGCGTAAACAACCTATATAATGGTATGTCTCTTGTTGTAAAGACACCTAGGTTTCTATGCATAGGCAGTATATATTCATCGCTGTTCAAAGCTGTGGTTACACCTATAGATATTGCCTCTTGACCAATACCACTAAACCATTTAGAAATTTTACCTTGTCTTAATAGAATCAACATTTTCTCCTCTATCATTCGAGGTTTAAGCATTGATTTATAAAGTTTTAACTTAACGTCTTTAGCTACTTTAAAATCGGTGTAATTCATTGATAAGGTCAATTTTGTCTATTAAATTATAAATGTAACAAAAATGTATCTAGAAAGTATAGAATACAACAACGCTATTAAATCGACAATAATTATTAATTTTACGTAAAATCTTTATAATATGAGCTTAGTACCTAGTGTTGATTTGTCGGATTTTCTATCGGAAGACCCAAAAAGAAAACAAAAGTTTATTAATGAAATTGGAAAAGCCTTTGAAGAAATCGGATTTGTTGCTTTAAGCGGGCATTTTTTGTCTGAAGAATTAGTGGATACTTTATATAGTGAAATTAAAGAATTCTTCGATTTACCCGAGGATGTAAAAGACGGATACCAGATTGAAGGCATTGGTGGTCAGCGTGGTTATACCTCATTCGGCAAAGAACATGCTAAAGGAAGAAAAGAAGGCGATTTAAAAGAGTTTTGGCATTTTGGTCAATATGTTGAGGATAATGATGATCTTGAAAAAGAATACCCTGCCAATGTAATGGTTAAAGAGCTACCTGAATTTAATAAAGTAGGAAAGGAAACCTACAAAATGTTAGAGAAAACAGCGAGATATGTGTTACGCGCTTTAGCTTTACATTTAAATTTAGATGAGTTCTATTTTGATAATTATATTAAGAATGGTAATTCAATTTTACGTCCTATACATTACCCACCTATAACTTCTGAACCTAAAAATGCAGTAAGAGCTGCAGCGCATGGCGATATTAACTTAATTACTTTGTTAATGGGAGCTCATGGTAAAGGACTTCAGGTTCAAAACCACGATGGGGAATGGGTAGATGCTATTGCAAGACCTGACCAGCTAATGATCAACGTAGGTGATATGCTCAGCCGTTTAACCAACAACAAGTTATTGTCTACAATTCATCAGGTAGTGAACCCGCCAAGAGAATTATGGGGGACTTCAAGATATTCTGTGCCATTTTTTATGCATCCGGTGAGTGAAATGTCTTTAAATTGTTTAGACAATTGTATTGATAATGAACACCCTAAACTGTATACAGATATAACTGCAGGTGAATTTTTACATGAAAGATTAATCGATTTAGGATTAATCAAAAAATAGTCTATATGGATCTTAAAGACCAGTTAAAAAATCTATTTCCAGAGCACGAATCAGAGGAAACTCCCGTTGAAAAAACAGCGGATAATCCTATTTGGCTTCAAGATGACCCTATCATTTGCAAGTACGAAAAACGAAAAGGCAAACCCATTACAATTCTTGAAGGGTACACTGGTGCCGATGAAGATTTTAAGAAATTAGCTAAAGAATTAAAGACGAAATTGAGTGTTGGTGGTAGTTTTAAAGATGGCAAAATTATAATTCAGGGAGATTACAGAGACAAAATCATGACCATATTAAAAGACAAAGGTTTCTCTGTCAAACGTGTAGGTGGATAATTTAGCAAAAAACACTACCTTGAAAGTTCCATTTGTTTTCTGTTAAATAATTTTTTAACGTTGTTATTAGTATTATTTTTAATCTATTCAAACTAAAATCAAACCTGGTATGAGTTCTCTCTTGCACATTACCAATGGAGATGTTTTCACCGAACGTCTTCAAAAATTAAACTTAGATGGCGACGTCATCACTTGGCGTGAAATGCTATGTGAAGGACAGACACTACCTAATGTTGGTTCAGAAACCTTTTGGAAAGCTCGTTTTGAGTTTCTCCATAAAAACTATAAAGTTTCAAAATCTTGGTTTATAGAAAAGACCCTTAAAGAATATAGGTCTCTTTGTAACCACAAACAACAAGATCATATCGTTCTTTGGTTCGAATATGATCTTTTTTGTCAGGTGAATATGCTTGCCGTTATTAGCTGGCTATTAACACACAGAAAATATGCTCAGATATCGCTAGTGTGCAGTGGCAAAGAAGATGGTACAGATAAAATGTACAGCCTTAATGAGCTTACTGATGACCAATTATTAGGTCTATACAAGAATAAAAAGGTATTAACACAAGATGATACCGAGTATGCTGATTATGTTTGGCAATTGTACTGCAGCAATAATCCTATTCGTTTAGAAAACCTTACCGATTTTAACGATTACCAATTCGATTATCTTGGTGATGCCGTAAAATCGCATCTAAAACGTTTTCCTAGTATTAACAACGGCTTAAATGAAATGGAAAATACCATCTTACAGCTTGCTATAGACAGGAAACCAAAATCTAAAACGGAATACATAGATGTATTACTTAAAAATCAAGGCAACTTAGGTTTTTCTAATACCCAGTATGATCGTGCTTTAACGAGGTTAAAACCATTAATAACTAGTTTAAACCCTGTGCGTATTTCTAAGAAAGGCAAAGAGATTTTAGATGGTCAAACCAGCTATTATTCTTGCATACAAGACAATGATGTGTATTTAGGAGGCGCTTTGAAGTACAATTTCCTTTATAATACTAGTACAAACCGAATTTTAAAATTATAGCATGCAACTAAAGCCTGCTGAGCTAATCATCAATGAAGATGGTAGCATATACCATCTCAATTTATTACCAGAAGATATTGCAACCACCATTATAACCGTTGGAGACCCAGATAGGGTGCATCAAGTATCTAGACATTTTGATACTATTGAGGTTAAAAAGGGCAAGCGTGAATTTCATACACATACTGGTCATTTGAATGGTAAACGTATTTCAGTGATTTCTACAGGAATCGGAACGGACAACATCGATATCGTTTTAAACGAGTTAGATGCCTTGGTAAATATCGATTTCAAGACAAGAATTCTTAAAGAACATCATACTTCTTTAAATATCATTAGAATTGGAACTACAGGTGCCATACAGCCAGATATTCCGATTGATTCTTTCTTGATTAGTAAATATTCTATCGGTTTTGATGGACTTTTACATTTCTACGAGCATGATGAAATTAACTATACTAAGATAGAAGATGAATTTATCGCCCATACTTCTTGGGACACCAATAAAGCAAGACCATATGTACTCTCTTATTCTAAAAAGCTAGGAGAATTGTTTAGCGATAATCGTATACGATTAGGTTTTACTGCAACAAATACAGGGTTCTACGGACCACAACAGCGACAATTGAGAATAAAGCCCAGTCAAATGGAATTGATGGAGAAATTATCCACCTTTAGCTACAATGACCTAAAATTGACCAATCTAGAAATGGAAACTTCGGGTATTTATGCCCTGGCCCAACTTCTTGGTCATGAAGCCGTATCTCTAAATTGTATTTTAGCCAATAGATCGACTGGGGAATTTTCCATTACACCTACCCAATCTGTAGATAATCTTATTGAATTTTGCTTGAAACGATTGGCTTAACATACATTTACAATAATTTACTATTGTACTTCTTATTTTTACGCAAATCTTATCATGAAAAAAGACAACCTGAAGCATAGAGATATTAATTGGCTCTTTTTCAATGAACGTGTTTTACTTGAAGCTAAAAGTACCGACACGCCATTGTTAGAGCGATTAAAATTCTTAGCTATTTTTTCTTCAAATTTAGATGAGTACTTTAAAGTGCGTGTTTCTCAACTTCGACAAATAAAGCATTTAGACAAAAAGTTTCGAAAGAAACTAATGTTCAAAGCAAATAGTACATTACAACATATTCTAAAAACAATCAATGAGCAACAGGTTGAGTTTGGTAAAGTAATTAAAGCGACCCTTTCTGAACTTGAAGAACATAATATTTATGTTCGCAACACATCTAACTTTACAAACGAACAAAAACAATTCTTAGAATCGTTGTTCGATGAGAGTATTAAAGAATTTTGTTCGGTACATAAAGAAAACTTAGAATTAACCGATGGGGCACTATATTTAACAGTTACACACTCAGGTCACAATTACAGCATTGTTGAAATACCGACTGAAAACCAAGATCGCTTTATAGCTTTACCAGGTGACGGACATCAATTTTGCTATTTAGATGATATTATTAGGTTTAACATTCAAAAGTTATTGCCCAATAAAGAAATTAATGCCTGCTACTCTATCAAACTTTCCAGGGATGCCGAATTGTATTTGGAAGACGACTATTCTGATCTAGAATTAGTAGAGAAGATTTATAATTCATTGGACAAACGCTTATCAGGACAAGCCACAAGGCTTCTTTACGATGAAACTATGCCTAGTTGGTTAATAGAAGCTTTAAAAACGGACTTCAAGTTGGGATCGGTTGATTTATCACCCGGTGGAGCATATCACAATTTATCCGACTTCTTTTCTTTTCCACTTCCAAAAGGCACAGAACGCCTACAATATCAAGAAAAACCGGCTTTACCACATCCTGAGTTAAGCTATTCCAAGAATATCTTTGAAAGCATTTCCAAAAAAGACCAATTGGTACATTTTCCGTATCAAGATTTTAAGGTAGTCGAAGAATTTTTGACCACCGCAGCTACAGATCCACAGGTTATTGCTATAAAAATGACTATTTATCGCATTGCAAAGTCGTCTTCTCTTGCAGATGCTATTTTAACTGCATTAGATAACAACAAAAAAGTAACCTTATTTGTTGAAGCCCAAGCTCGATTCGATGAGGCAAATAATATAAAATGGGGACGAATTTTCGAGGAAAAAGGAGCCAAAGTAATTTTTAGTATTCCACAAGTAAAGGTGCATTCAAAAATAGCAATGGTCTATCGTAACGAAGATGACAAGGTAAAACGTTACTCTTACATCGGAACTGGTAATTTCAATGCTAAAACTTCTAAAATATATTGTGACCACGGACTCTTTACTGCTGACAAGAAGATTACGAAAGACTTAGGTCAAGTGTTTCAGGTATTGGAAAGAAAAATAATAGTACCAAAGTTGAAACGCTTATTGGTATCGCCTTTTACAACCAGAATTACCTTTTTAAATCTTATTCAAAACGAGATCAATGCTGCTCGCGAGGGCAAAAAGGCTTCCATTACCGCTAAAATGAACAGTCTTGAAGACTCTAATATGATAAAGGCCTTATATAGAGCGGTAAATGCTGGTGTTGATGTTCGCCTTATTATCAGAGGGTTTTGTTGTTACCTAACAGCGAACGACGACGTTAATGAGGGAATGAAAGACAATATTTACATTACAAGTATTGTGGACCGATATTTAGAACATGGTAGAATTTACCTTTTTGAAAATGGTGGAGACCAACTCATGTATATTGGTTCTGCAGATTGGATGACCCGAAACCTAGATAGACGAATAGAAGTGTTGACACCTATTCTAGACCCTGACATTTTTGATGAGTTAAAACATATTCTAACGCTACAGCTAAATGACAACCAAAAAGCACGTGTGTTAGATTTAGAAAACTCCAATAAAAAAGTTGCTCAGGCTCCTGGTCAGGAAGATATACGCTCTCAATATGCCATTTACGATTACCTTAAAAATAAATTAGATGAAAACCGTTAAGATTATTGGTGTACCAGAACATTTTAACCTTCCGTGGCATTTAGCTATAGAAGAAGGTGCTTTTAAAGAAAGAGGCATCAACTTAGAATGGACAGAAGTGCCCGAAGGTACTGGTAGAATGAGCGAAATGCTTAAAAATGAGGATACTGACCTAGCTATTATCTTAACTGAGGGGATCGTAAAAAGCATAACCGAAGGTAATGAGGTGAAAATTATTCAAGAATACATTGCCTCACCCCTACTTTGGGGAATTCATGTGGACGCCAATAGTTCGTATAGCGCTCTAAATGATTTAAAGGACACTACAGCTGCAATTAGTCGTTACGGTAGCGGTAGCCACCTAATGTCTTACGTTCAGGCTACAAATATGGGCTGGGACACTGACAATTTAAAATTCAATTTAATAAATAATCTTGATGGTGCTGTTGAAGGTTTGTCTTCTGGCACTGCAGATTATTTTATGTGGGAGCGTTTTACAACAAAACCGCTTGTGGATAGTGGTGTATTTAAGCATTTAGGAAATTGCCCTACACCATGGCCATGTTTTGTTTTAGTCGGAACTAATTCGTTTTTGAAGGAAAATGAGGGATTATTAAAGCATATTCTTGAAATCATCAATATGTATACGGTTGAATTCAAACAAATTCCAAGAATTGATTCTACGTTAGCAAACCGATACCATCAAAAATTAGAAGACATACAAGAATGGCTTCAAATTACAGAATGGAGCCAAAAACAATTACCAGAATCTACATTGATTAAAGTTCAAAATACACTAAAAGAACTTAATTTAATAGATAAAATAATCCCAGTTTCAGAAATTCTAAAGTAACATTAGATAGCTGCTAAGTTGTAATGTTTTTGAATTAAAGCTTTAAAAGTTTCATCAGAAAGTGGCTTTTGTGCAAAATCAGCTATATACTGATTAGCGACAGCACGTTCTTTATCCTCTTTATTATCGCTTATTGTAACAAGTACAATGGTAATTTGATCCTTTAGTTTTTTAGGCACCAACTCTTCGTAAGCATCCATAAACTGCCACCCATCCATAACAGGCATTCTTAAGTCTAACATGACCATACACGGCAATTCTAATTTCTCTTGACCTTTACCAAGAATAAAATCAATAGCTTCTTGACCATTAAGAGCAGAATTAATATTCACATCCATATCTAATTTATTGATAAAGATGGAATGTAAGAAGTTACTTGCATCATCATCATCTACAAGTAAAATAGTATTTAACCTTTCTAAGTTATTCATTTGAGCTGTTATTTAAGTTGTTAGCCACCATTGTACCCCAAAGTACAATCTAAAATTTAAACCATTTAATAAGTATCTAACTTACCACACTATATTTTTATTGCCTAAATCACCTAGTATTTTATTGCAAGATGAAAAATGCTTGTTTCCAAACCAATATCCTCTATTGGCACTTAACGGCGATGGATGACCAGATGTCAATAAATAATGCCGCTCTGCATCAATAAGTTTTGCTTTTTTCTTAGCATAACCACCCCAAAGCATAAAAACAACATGTTCGCTATTTTCTGATAGTTTTGAAATCACCGCATCTGTAAAAACCTCCCAACCATGTTTTTGATGGCTTCCGGCCTCATGAGCTCTTACCGTAAGAGTTGCATTTAATAACAGAACGCCCTGTTTAGCCCAACGTTCAAGGTTTCCACTTTCAGGGTAAGGAATACCTAAATCACTCTCAATTTCTTTAAAAATATTGATTAATGAAGGTGGATGTTTAATACCATCCTTTACTGAAAAACATAAACCATTTGCTTGATTAGGACCATGATAAGGGTCTTGGCCAATGATAACCACTTTTGTGTCTTCAAATTCGCAATGATTAAAAGCTGAAAATATATCAACATACTCCGGATAACAAGTATGCTCCTCATATTCACGCTCAACAAATTGCATTAAATCTTTAAAATAGGGCTTGTCAAATTCTGGCTGCAACTGATCTTTCCAACTCTTAACCAAATCAATATCCATGATGCTCTTTCTTTTTATATATCAAAGTTACTGTTAACCCTGCTGTAAGACAATACCCAAATTCCTAGAACTGGGTTTAATTTCACTCAACATAAAGTAGTAATTAGTGTTTGCACTGCATTTTATGAGTCCGGCACATTCTCATTTATAAAATTTAATTGTCAATGCGTACCTTTGCAGCTCATTAAAATATAACGTGGCTAACATACATTCCAAAACATTACAAGACTTAGAATTTCCTTCTGTATTAAAACAAGTTTCAGCGCGTTGCCATACGGAATTAGGTAAAGAAGCTGCATTAGAAATTGCACCATTTATCACTGACGAGGTAATTAAAGTAGAACTTGGCAAAACAGCCGAATATCTATCTTCAGTTATTAGTGAAAACCGAATTCCTAATCATGGTTTCGATGCTATTAATGCTGACTTGAAGCTTCTTAAGATTGAAAATACAACCTTAGAACTACAAGGCTTCAAAAGAATAGCGAGCATTTGTACTACAGTTGCACAACACCAAAAATTCTTTAAAAAATTCAAGGAATATTATCCTCTGTTTTATGATTTTGCCTTAAAACTGGAGCAGAACGCTGAAATTCCAATTTTGATCAATAATGTAATTGACCGCTTTGGCGAAGTAAAAGACAACGCTTCAGATGAATTATTTAGCATAAGAAGGCAAATAAACATGGTTCGAGGTAAAATAAGTCAAAGCTTTGGCTCTGCCTTAAACACCTACCAAGCATCAGATTATTTGGATGAGATTAGAGAGTCTGTAGTGGAGAATAGACGTGTTTTAGCGGTTAAAGCCATGTATCGCAAGAAAGTTAAGGGTGCCGTTATGGGTACATCAAAAACTGGAAGCATCGTTTACATAGAACCTGAAGCTGCTTTGAAATACAGTAGAGAACTCAATAACTTAGAGTTTGAAGAAAAGGAAGAAGTACAACGTATTCTTAAGCAACTAACAAATCAAATAAGACCATTTAGAGCGCTTTTAAGCGATTATCAAGATTTTTTAACGCAAGTGGACGTTATTGCTGCAAAAGCCAAGCACGCAGAAGATATTGATGCCCTACTGCCAAAAATTAACTCAAATAATAGATTGTATTTGCGAGATGCATATCATCCGCTATTGTTTTTGAATAATAAGCGCAAGAATGAAAAGACTTATCCGCAAACAATTGAATTACATCAAGAAAACAGAATTATAGTTATCTCCGGACCCAATGCAGGTGGTAAAAGTATTACGTTAAAAACTATTGGTTTACTTCAAGTAATGCTTCAAAGCGGAATGTTGATTCCTGTACATGAAAGAAGTGAAGTTTGCTTCTTCAAAAAGATTTTAACAGATATTGGCGATAACCAAAGTATTGAAAATCATTTAAGTACATACAGTTACCGCTTAAAGAACATGAACCAATTTCTAAAGCGTTGTGATCATAACACCCTTTTCCTAATCGATGAATTTGGTACCGGTAGTGATCCTGAATTAGGTGGTGCTTTGGCAGAAGCATTTTTGGAAGTCTTTTATGAAAGAGGTTCATTTGGCGTTATTACCACACACTATGCAAATCTAAAAGCCTTGGCAAACGAATTGCCACATGTAACCAATGCCAATATGCTATTTGATGGTAAAACACTAGAACCAACATTTCAACTGATCTTAGGGCAAGCCGGTAGTTCTTTTACATTTGAGGTGGCGCAGAAGAACGGAATCCCCTACTCGCTTATTAATAAAGCGAAGAAGAAAATAGAAAGAGGCAAGGTTCGTTTTGATGCTACGATTGCCAAACTACAAAAAGAGCGTAGTAAAATGGCTGAAACTGGATCAAGGCTAAAAGAAGAGGAAACAAAAGCGAGAGGAGAAAACGAAAGATTAGAAAAGCTGAACGCTAAAATCAAATCTAAACTCGAAAACTATCAAGAGCTATACGATCACGATCAACGTATGATACAATTGGGCAACAAAGTAAATGTTGCTGCCGATAAGTATTTTCAAGATAACAAGAAACGTCCTTTAGTTTCTGAGCTTTTGAGAATCGTTGAAACAGAGAATAGTAAAAGAAAGAAGAAGACCGCTAATCAAGCAAAGGCAGAACGCGTTAAGAAAGCCAAAGTCGCAGAAGAAGTTCAAAAAGAAGTGAAGGTTATTCGAGAAAAAAAGAAAGTGGAAAAGAAGAAAGCCATCTTTAAGGAAAAAAATAAGCCAAGACCTGTATTTAATATTGGTGACCGAGTACGTATGTTAGATGGGAAAGCAGTTGGTAGTATTGATTCTCTTGAAAAAGGTAAGGCTATTGTTAATTATGGCATATTTACAACAAACGTAAGTGTAGACCAGCTTGAAATGGTTGAAAGAAAGAAATAACACTCTATAACAGTTAGTTACATAAAATCGTATACGATTTATATAATACTTTTGAAGTTAATTATAGTGTTCATTTCAACTAATTCTCAAAAATTTACTACTATTTTATTATAAAAATGTTATGAGAAGATGATTAATTATTGTTTTAATTTTGCAGTGTGAATTCAAATAAAAAAATCATTCTTTTTGATGGTGTATGCAACTTATGCAACAGCAGTGTTCAGTTTGCTATAAAACGAGATGAACATGATATTTTTAGATATGCTGCCATACAAAGTGAAACAGGAAAAAGGCTATTAACCGAACGTAATATCGATACTAATGAAATCGATTCCATAATTCTAATAGAACCAAATATTGCTTATTACACCAAATCAACAGCTGCACTTGAAATTGGTAAGGATCTGAAAGGACTTGGCACCATATCTACCATTTTACTGTGGCTACCAGAGTCTATTAGAAATATCGTATACGATTTTGTTGCCGCCAATAGATACAAATGGTACGGTAAAAAAGATGCCTGCATAATTCCTACTGAAGAATTAAAGAGCAAATTCATTTAAAAACTATAGTACTCTCTCTCCGCTAAGCTATTTTTAATCCTTACAATATTACTTTTATCCCTATCACTCATTATATCAATTATTTATAATCCAAAAACTTATCTTTTCAATGTTTACATTAAATATTGAATTTTATGAGCGAATTAAAAAGAAGACGATATAAAAAGAAAAGATATGCAGTGCCGGTTATTCTTATCATTTTACTTATTATAATTCGTTTATCTCTCCCCTACCTTATTAAGAATTACGTAAACAAAGTTCTTGCAGACATACCCGGTTACTACGGTCAAGTAGAAGATATTGACTTATCTATTATTCGCGGAGCTTACACCATACACGGCATGTACTTAAATACAGTCAATGGCAATACTGAACTTCCTTTTTTAGACTTTAAGAAAACCGACATTTCAGTAGAATGGAATGCACTTTTTCATGGTAAAATAGTTAGTGAAATTGAAATGACAGAACCTACCATATTATATGTATTTGAAGATCAACAGGACACCACTGGAGTTGCCGATACTGAAGACTGGTCTAAAGCGCTAACCGATTTGGTGCCTATTGACATTAACCAACTGACGATTGAAAATGGAAAATTCGCTTTTTTACAATTACAAGCTGATCCAAATATTGATTTACACTTGGCTAACGTTCAATTATCAGCTTCTAACCTTCGAAATGTAGTGGAAAAATCGAGAACATTACCTTCAAATATACACGCTACAGCATCATCTATAGGTAATGGAAATGTGATACTAGATGGAGATATGAATTTAGTAAAGGAAATTCCCGATATGGATATTTCTTTTAGTCTAGAAAATGCGAATGCGAAGGCACTTAATGATTTTACCAACTATTATGCTGGAATAGATTTTGACGAAGGTTCTTTTGATTTATACGGAGAACTGGCTATTGCTGATGGATATATGAAAGGGTCTTTTAAACCCATACTTAAAAATGCAAAATTAATAGGTAAAGACGATGGATTTCTACAAACCCTTTGGGAAGGATTTGTGGGCTTCTTTAAATTTGTTCTAAAAAATCATAAGAAAGATACTCTAGCTACTAAAATACCAGTAGAAGGAGACCTAAACAATGTGAAAACAAAGATTTGGCCAACAGTCACTAGAATATTCAGAAATGCATGGATTCAGGCTTATAAGGATGTTGTAGATGATGATTTAAATTATCAAGACGCCACTGAAGGGGCTGATAAGTTAAATAACAAAAAATCTAAAAAGCAATAATCTTACTTTTTATAATTGTCATCCCAATTCTTAATTTTAGGTTCATGCAACTTACCTACAGATTTCGCCACCATCATGGAGACAGTTGCATCTCCAGATACGTTTATAACCGTTCTGCACATATCTAACGGTCTATCTACAGCAAATATTAATGCTAAACCAGCCTCAGGTATACCTGCTTGAGCGAGTACTATAACTAGCATTACCATACCAGCACCTGGTACGGCAGCACTACCAATTGAAGCCAAGGTAGCGGTAACGATAATTCCCAATTGTGCAGATAAACTTAAATCCATACCAAACGCCTGCGCTATAAATACAGCAGCAATGGCTTGATATAAACTAGTACCGTCCATGTTTATAGTGGCACCAATTGGCAACACAAAACTTGTTACCTCTTCATCTACACCTAAATGCTCCTCTACCCTTTCCATGGTTACTGGCAAGGTTGCAGCACTTGAACTCGTTGAAAATGCTAGAAGTTGAGCCGGTGACATACCTTTCATAAATGTATTCGGAGATGTTTTAGTAAATACCCAAACCAAGAGTAGGTATACACCTAACATTAACGATAGACCCAAAACAACACAGAAAGCATACCATGCCAATGCCTTAAATAAATCTAGACTAGGTGATTCTACCACTAAAGCTGCCAATAATGCAAAAACACCAAATGGCGCTGCTAACATGATAAGGTCTATCATTTTCAGAATCACCTCATTGAAGCCGTCAAAGAATTTCTTTACGGGCGTGGCTTGTTCTTCAGGTATAAGTATTAGTCCAATTCCAAAGAATATAGCGAAGAATATAACCTGTAACATATTACCATTGTCAGAAGCTGCCGCAAAAATATTACTTGGTACCAAGTCTTCTAAAGCCTGTAATGGTCCGGCTTCTTTTTGTTTATCTGCTTTACTTTTAATTGCATCTGCATCACCTTTGTAATTTTCAACTAATTCGGTACGTGTTGCCTCACTTATTGAAGATCCTGGTTTTACAATGTTTACAACACCTAAACCAATAGTAACGGCAATAACCGTGGTAGCGATATAGATACCAATAGTACGACCACCCATTTGAGAAAGTTTAGAGATATCCTTAAGATCAGATACTCCTTTTATCAATGAGCCTAAAATAAGAGGAACGGCAATTAGCTTTAATGAATTGATGAAAATATTACCAAAAGGTTTGATCCAATCTGAAATGAATTTTGGTCCCCAATCTAATTGAACCATGGCTAAAGCAAATAAAACTCCCGCTAACATTCCTATTAGAATTTGCCAATGCAACTCAAGCTTCCTCATATATAAATTAGTTTAGGGAAGTAAGATAGTATTTTGCAGGGAAAAGTGCTAAAAACGGAACCTATAATTTAATGGTCCTGTTCAATAAGGTGTAATCTGCCAAAACCAATGCGGTCATGGCTTCAACGATGGGCACTGCTCTTGGAACCACACAAGGATCATGTCTTCCCTTACCCTGAGTTTTAATGGTATTACCCTCTTTATCAATTGTTTCGTAACCTTGAATTACGGTTGCTACGGGCTTAAAAGCTACGTTAAAATAGATATCCATTCCGTTGCTTATTCCACCTTGAATACCACCACTATAGTTGGTTTTTGTAGAACCATCATTATTAAACTGGTCGTTGTGTTCACTGCCTTTCATCTTAACACCTTCAAAACCGCTACCATACTCAAAGCCTTTTACAGCATTTATAGACAACATTGCCTTACCTAATTCGGCATGAAGTTTATCAAAAACTGGTTCTCCTAAACCAATCGGTACATTTTTGGCTACACATGTAATAATACCGCCAATGGTATCGCCGTCTTTTTTAATAGATTTGATATATTCCTCCATCTTTGCTGCCATTTCTGGATCAGGACAACGTACATCATTAGTTTCTGTTAACGATAAATCTAATTCAGTATAATGCTTACCTAAATTCATATCTCCTACTTGAGACACAAAAGCTTGGATTTCTACACCTTTCAAAAACTGCTTCGCAATAGCACCTGCCACTACTCTACTTGCCGTTTCACGCGCAGAACTTCTACCGCCACCACGGTAATCTCTAAAACCATATTTCTTATCATACACGTAATCTGCATGCGATGGTCTGTACGAATCTTTTATATGTCCGTAATCTTTAGATTTTTGATTTGTATTATGAATAGCAAAGCCAATTGGTGTCCCCGTAGTTTTACCTTCAAATATTCCTGAATAAAACTCTACTTCATCTGGCTCTTTTCTCTGGGTAACTATAGCTGATTGCCCTGGCTTACGACGATTAAGATCATTCTGTATGGCATCGAAATCTAATTCTATTTCTGATGGACAGCCATCTATAACTCCTCCAATTGCTTTTCCGTGAGATTCTCCAAAAGTGCTTACCCTAAATATGTTTCCGAAGGTATTTCCAGCCATAATAAATGCGTTCTTAATGATGTAATACTGATTGTAATACTTACAAATCAACCGACTTCAAAGGTAAATGTTAAATGCTGGAAAGAAAAATTTTAAAAGCGCATAATATTTGCTTAACCTTATGGATTTGTGATAATGATTATTTAACCTTATGATTAAAAATTGTTGACCTAGCAAGTAGTTGTTGCTTATACCATTAGGTTTAATTTTGTCATAAAAATTATCTCCTTGAAAAAACGACGTCTTGAAATAGTTGTGCTTTCTGATATTCACTTAGGTTCTTACGCATGCCATGCAGAAGAATTACTAACATACCTATCTAGTATTGACCCAAAAATCTTAATTCTGAATGGTGATATATTAGACGCAAAGAAAATGCGTAACAATTACTTTCCTCCATCCCATCTAAACGTAATTAAGAAAATATTTTCATTGGCTTCAAAAGGTACCGATGTACATTATATTACTGGTAACCGCGACGAACCTTTTCGTAAAATTGATGAGATTTACATGGGAGCAATAAAAGTTTCTAATAGATTAACTTTAAAACTGAACGGGAAAAATACACTCTTTTTTCATGGAGACATTTTCGATTTTTCATTTAGACACTCGCAGTGGCTTTTGAATTTTGGGAGTACAGGTTTTGACTTGCTTTTAAAACTTGCAAAGCTTAAGACTAAAACGATGCGTTTTTTCGGAAAGAAAAACAAACCTTTTTCAAATCCGGAATTGGAATATGGAGAACGTGACCCTAAACAAATTGCACTTTTCGAGAAAAACGTAGCCAAAATGGCTATTAAACAACATTTTAACCATGTAGTTTGCGGACATAGCCACGCACCGAACAAGCAACTATTTGAAACCAGAAAGGGAGAATGTCTCTACCTAAACTCTGGAGATTGGGTAAAACACATGACTGCCCTTGAATATTCTTTTAAACGTTGGAAAATCTACCGCTACGAAAATGATAAGCTCGCTTCATTCTATATGGATGAAGAACTTAAGTCTATGAATATAAATGAGCTTATTGAAACAATTACACAACGCAAGACAAGAGAATTGAATAATCAAAAAGAGAAAGACAGACTTTCAGATTAGCTATTGCACCAAGGCTTCTTTTAATATACTCACCGGATGCTGTGCTATGCGCTTTGTACCATCAAATATTTGATGTCTGCAACTTGTACCATTAGCAGCGATAATTGTTTCTGGAGTTGATTTATTGACCGCAGGGAATAATTTTAATCCGCCAATTTTCATACTGGTTTCATAATGCTCTTCTTCATATCCAAAAGAACCAGCCATACCACAACAACCAGAGGCTATTATGGTAACCTTATAATTTGTTGGCAGATTTAATATATCAAAAGTTACCTTTTGATTACTCAAAGCTTTTTGATGACAATGATTATGAATTTTTATATCTCTGGCTTCCTCTGTAAAATCAGACGAATTTAAATTGCCTTCTGTTATTTCTTTTGCTAGAAACTCTTCAATCAAAAATGAGTTATCAGCTATTTTCTGAGCGGTTTCTTTATCTGATGTCATACGCTTGTATTCATCTCTAAAAGATAAGATTGCCGAAGGCTCTAAACCCAAGACTGGCAAACCTGCTTCTGCGAACTTTTTTAATTCTTGCGTATTCTTAATCGCAAGCTTTTGAGCTTGTTTTAAAAAGCCTTTTGAAAGAAATGTTCTTCCACTTTCAGCATAATACAATTCAACATCGTAACCAAGTTTCGTTAATAGCTCAATAGCATCTTTACCAACCTCAATATCTAAGTATTTAGTGAATTCATCAATGAATAAAACTACTTTTCTCTTTGACTTAGTATTTTGATTACCATATTCTTGAAGGTGTTTATTGAAATTAAAGCTATATACCTTTGGTAAAGTACGTTCTTTTGCTACTCCGCTACTTTTTTTCAACAATCCACCTAGAAATTTGGAATCATAAATAGCATTTGTTAAACCAGAAACCTTACTTCCCAATCCGTTTAACTTGGTGTTATAGGCAAACAACTTCCCTCGTAAAGAATAGCCATTAGCTTCTTGATATTGATATAAAAACTCTGCTTTTAAAGTGGCTACATCTACATTACTAGGGCACTCACTGGCACAGGCTTTACAACTTAAACAAAGATCAAAAGCCTCTTTAATCTCTGGACTATCAAAACTATTCTTTGCCGCATTATCAGGGTTCGTTAAAAACTCTCTTAAGGTATTAGCCCTACCTCTTGTGGTATCTTTTTCATTTTTTGTTGCATGATAACTAGGACACATACCACCGTTCATATGATGGGTTTTTCTACAATCACCACTACCATTACACTTTTCTGCAGCCTTAAGTATACCTTCACTATCAGAAAAATCCATTAATGTCTTAATCTCTGGCTCTTTGCGGTCTACCTCATAACGAAATGACTTATCCATTGGGTAAGCATCTACAATTTTACCCGGATTAAATATACCCTTAGGATCAAAATAAGATTTAATTCTTCTTAGAAGTTCATAGTTCTTTTCGCCTATCATAATAGGTATAAACTCGGCACGCACAATACCATCGCCATGCTCCCCACTAAACGATCCTTTATACTTTTTAGTAAGTTTAGCAACATCGGTAGTAATATCTCTAAACAACCCAACATCGGTTGATTTTTTTAGGTTTAAAATAGGGCGCAAATGCAATTCACCCGCACCTGCATGTGCATAGTACACCGCACTTTGTCCATAACCCTTCATTATTACAGAAAACTCTGCTATGAAATCTTTAAGGTCTGGTAAAGCCACCGCAGTATCTTCTATACAGGCTACAGCTTTCATATCACCTACTATATTACCAAGTAAACCTAAACCTGCCTTACGTAACTCTATCGCTTTTGGTATTTGATCTCCAAATAATACAGGGTTGGCATAACTGAGTCCTGATTGCGCTATCGTCTTTTGTAACGAAGCAACAGCCTCTTTCAATTCAGCTTCTGTATGCGCTGATACTTGTAACATTAATAATGCTGCCGGATCACCTTCTACAAAAAACCGATTCGCTAATTGCGCCCGGTTATTCTTTGTACAATCTAAAATGACTTTATCCATCATTTCGCACAATTGTAATGGGTGTTTCATAACAGGAACAACATCCATTAAACAATCTTCCAAAGAAGTATAATGTGTAACGACCATTGCCGATAAGGCTGGAGGTAAATCATTTAATTGAACTGTAATTTCTGTTGTAAAAGCTAAAGTACCTTCGCTACCACACAGCAATTCAGCCATATTAAAGTAAGCTAATTCACCACCAAACACATCTGACTTCAATAACTCGTCTACGGCATAACCTGTATTTCTTCTATGTATTTCTGGCTTTGGAAAATGCGCTGTTATCTCAGAAGCTATATCTTTATTATCTAGTTCTTTAAATAAATTATTATAAAGTGATGCTTCAAGTGTGTCTTCTTGTTGTTTTTGTTTGAATTCTGACGCTGATATTCTTCCAAATTCAGCCTCACTACCGTCTGACAAAATGGTTTTCATTGAGATAACCTTATCTCTGGTAACCCCGTATTGTATTGAAGTTGTACCTGATGAATTGTTACCGACCATGCCGCCGATCATACATCTATTTGACGTTGATGTATTAGGACCAAAAAACAACCCAAAGGGTTTTAGATATTGATTCAGCTCATCTCTAATAACTCCTGGCTGAACGGTTACTTGTTTCTTTTCTTGATCTAGACTTATGATTTCCGTAAAATGTTTTGACACATCAACAACCAAACCATCACCTACACATTGCCCTGCTAAAGAAGTACCTGCAGTTCTAGGTATAAGACCAATATTTTCATTATTGGCAAACCTTATAATTTTTTTAATGTCATCAACACTTTTTGGAAAAGCAGCCCCTAAAGGTATTTTTCTATATACAGATGCATCTGTAGCGTAAATAGTCTTGGTAAGATTATCAAATCGTACATCTCCCTCTATATCTTGTCGTAACTTTGACAGCAAATTATTATCCAACTTAACACAATTTTGATTGCTAAATTAAGTTTTATTGTGTGAGCTACATTACAAATCGGCTCATTTTTCATCACAAAAAAGAATAACTATATGAAGATTTTAAAAGGTATTACCGTATTACTATTTATGGCAACCTGTTCGCTTTCTGCACAAGAAATATCGAATCATGCATTAGGATTACGATTAGGAGATAGTGACGGATTTGGTGCTGAAATCAGTTATCAAAAATCATTAACACGCGACACTAGGGTTGAATTTGACCTTGGATGGAGAGATAGTAGAAATTTTAATGCATTTAAAATAGCGGGTCTTTACCAATGGGTACGCCCAATTGAAGGTGATTTTCAATGGTACTATGGTGTTGGTGGCGGATTAGGAAATGTTGATTTTCCTGGTGATGACGGCGGCTTGTTTGTTTTTGCAGCTGGTGACATTGGTATAGAGTACAATTTTGACATACCACTAATACTATCATTAGATTTTAGACCAGAATTGGGAGTTGTTGGTTATGACGGATTTTCTGATAATTTTGATTTTGATATTGGACTTGGTATTCGTTACCAGTTTTAACCTCAATTAAACCAATATAATAAAGACCTCTGACCATTGCGTTAGAGGTCTTTTTTTATATCCTATATATAAGTACATTTGCAACTTAACCTAAGTGAAATTTATGAAACATAGTATTTTAATACTGCTTGCAGGAGTCTTATTGTTTAGCTGTAATTCAAAGCCAGAGAGCTTTACCCTTAACGGAAAGCTTAGAGGCGAAATTACTGATGGCACTCGTGTTTTCTTGAAGAAAATAGGAGAAAACAATCAACCAATGGAAGTTGATACCGCTACTACAACAAATGGTGAGTTTACTTTTACCGGAAAATCTGATATTCCTGAACTTCACTACATCTTTGTTGAACAACTACCTGGCTATACTGCAGTAATTCTTGAAAACGGAGAAATACAATTTAGCGCACAAAGAGATAGCATGGGCTTCGCTGATATAAGCGGAACTTTCCAAAATGACACTTTCGCTGACTATATGGAGCAATCGAGAGAAATATCAATGCAAGCGCAATCTATACAACAAGACATGAAAGCAGCATCTGGTGAATCGGCTTTGGCTTTGCAAGATGAAATGAAAGAGTTACAAGAAGAGTACAAAACCTTTGAATTGGACTATGTAAAAGCTCACCCTAAAGCATTAATATCTGCTTTGGTGTTAGATAGAGCGGTTGCAACTAAAGCAGTTGAATTAGAAGAAGCGGAAAAAATTTACAAGACATTATCTGAAGAAATTAAAAGCTCTAAACCAGGGAAACAAATTTTAAAGGGTATTGAAGATTTAAAGGTATCAGAAGCAGCTGGTAAAAATTCTAGTATTGGTGCTAAAGCTCCAGATTTCTCAGGTCCAAGTCCTGATGGAACTGAACTTGCCTTGAAAGATGTTATGGGAAAAGTAACCTTAATCGATTTCTGGGCCGGATGGTGTAGACCTTGTAGAGCTGAAAATCCTAATATCGTTGCTGTTTATAATAAATATCACGACAAAGGATTAAACGTTTTAGGTGTTTCTTTAGATAGAACGGATGAAGCTTGGAAAAAAGCAATCGCTGAAGACGGATTGGTTTGGAACCATATTTCAAACATCGCTTATTTCGATGATAAAATCGCTAAACTTTATAATGTAGATGCAATACCTGCAGCATTCTTATTGGATGAAAATGGAATAATCGTTGCTAAAAATTTAAGAGGTCCTGCTCTTGAAGCTAAAGTTGCCGAACTTTTAAACTAAAGTTTAAAAAAAAATAAAAAAGCCCCAAGGTTAAATATACCTTGGGGCTTTTTTATTTACCTTTTATAAAATCAAAATTTATCATAATAATCATTGAACGTACCAGTAATCGAAGATCCATTTGCTTTACTTACAGTACCCCAAACAGCTGCTACAGTACTACTATCGCCTAAAAACTCTAAGGTTGCACCTTCTTCTAAAATCAAATCTCCATAAATAGACATATTACCTTCAATACGAAGTGTAGCCCCTGCTTTGACCACAATATCTCTTTGACGGTTTACCCTTCCAATAACTATGGTTCCGTTCATTTCAAAAACTCCATTTTCATTAATCGTTAAATCATCTTTTACCGTCCATGAACCGCATAACAACAGTGACCCATTTATGGTTATAGAATTAAATCGTTTAGAACCTGAAAAGGCTTGCTCACTACCTTGTTCTACGGTATAGGCTGAACTTCCGCTGAATGAGGCAAGATTCTCGCAACTACTCACCAAACTTTCTGTTGGTCTATTTAATTTTATAATCTGAAAACCAGATTTACCTGATGCAGCAAAAATATAATCACCTTTTGAAGCTACATAGTTAATAGACCCTGTTAGTTCAATTACCCCAACTCCATTGGTGCTGTCATCTTTATTCTCGGAAAGACTTAACCCTCCTGCTCCATTGGCCATTAATAACACATTATCGTTTACCGCAACTCCATTGGTTACAACATCTCCTGGCTCGGCATTTTCAGGATTCGTTAATATGGATATATACTCAATAAAGCTACCAGTAGCTGCATTATATACACCAGCACCTTTAGTACCTTCAGAAACTACAATAGTTTCATTTAAAAAATCTAATGAACGTTTGGCGTCTACACCAAAATCAGATTCGATATTTATAGTTCTTATAATATTCAAGTTTTGATCTAAAAAACTTACACCTTGTGCAGCATCTAAAACTGCAATTTCACTACCATTATAAGCTACTGAACGTAAATCTGCAAAAGCAGTCTCGTTCAAAGCACTTAAATCGTTCTTATCATAGACTACCACGAAGCCATCTTGACCACTTGTTACTACTACATTGTTGTCAATAATTCGAACATCTGTAGCATTATACCCTTCTTGAAAGCCGTAAGTAATATTAGAAGTATTCATTCTACCATCACTAACTGCAATTTTAGCCACTAACGAGTTTGCCGTAGCAGTTACCGATTGCTCAGAATCTACGCCACCAGCAACATATATGTAACCGTTATCATAGGCAATTGAATTTAAATCGGCATTGGTGTAATATACCCTTGATGTTACTCTAGGGTTGTTCGGGTCACTAATATCGATTACATCGATAGCACCTACATAGTCTTGACCTACCGTATTATAGGATACATAGCCATAATCACCATCTAGTACTACATGCGTAGCAGCTAAATTTTCACCGTTGGAAAATGTAGGTGGGGCAATTTGAGCAACTAAGGTTAACGGGTAATCGCCGGCTTCTGCATCTTTTCCAGTTATACTCGATCTTTTTGCACTGGCAATAGGGTCCTCATAAATGTCCAAAACACCAGCACGCTCAAAACTTACACTATTGTCAAGCTTAGATTGGTCGGTTTCACTAACTAAATTATCTTCAGGGTTTTCAAAAACTGTGGTTTCATCACTACAACTTGCTACTAAAAATGAAGCAGAAATAGCCATAAGCCATACATTTCTTACAGATAGGGTTGATTTCATTTTAATTCGGGGTTTTTGCATTAACGCCCCAAACTGCCCTCTTGTTGTCTATACACAGGGAAATACGATAAAATACACTTAATTAGGGTGAATCATACACTTTATTGATAAAAAAACAGGAAATTAATCTAAATCTTACCCATTTTCTCAAGTACCAATAATAGTAGTATTGGCAATGCTAGTAAACCCACCATTAGAGTTTCTGTTTGCAACAAGCTGGGCATGAACAATAAGGTACAAGCATACCCTCCAATCGCTCCTCCAAAATGAGCAGTATGTCCAATATTGCCTAATCGCTTTTTCATACCATAAATAGAATACAACAAATAGCCAATACCAACAACATACGCAGGAACCGGAATTGGAATAAACATAATACCTAATTGCATATTTGGCTGTAAAAGAATTGCAGCATATAATATACCAGTTACGGCACCACTTGCACCAACCGCAGAATAATAGGGTTCGTCTTTATGAAAACTTAAAGCCAACAAACTACCGCCAATAAGACTTACAGCATAAATGATTAAGAATTGTGTTGTACCAAACCAATTGATAACTACACCTGCAAAGAAATAAAGGGTAAGCATATTAAACAATAAATGTGAAATATCCACATGCAGAAACCCCGATGTTGCCATACGTTCTTTCTGACCCGCTTTAATTGCACCAATACTAAATTTATAGCGTTCAAAAAAAGTAGTATCACTGAATCCCTTCATTGAAACTAATACATTTGCCGCTATTATTGCTATGGTCGCTATATCAATGTTGTACATTATCTGCCCTTTATTTGGCGTCAAATATAACTATATTTGCCCATAATTTTTTTGAAAATGCAACTACTGGCCTTTGTTTTGATCTATCCATTTTTATGGATTGTTTCCATTTTGCCACATCGCCTATTTTATGGTTTATCTGATATTGCCTGTTTTTTCATATACCGCGTATTCGGATATAGAAGAAAAGTGGTGCAAGAGAACTTGAATTTGGTCTTTCCAGATAAGTCTACGGATGAAATTCATCGTATTGAAAAGGAATTCTACAAACACCTTTGTGATATGTTTTTAGAAATGGTCAAAACCATGAACCTTAGTAAAGAGGATGTTGCTAAAAAATACCACCTAGTAAATCCTGAAGTTTTACTGGAAATCGAAAAAGAACGAAGTATTATTATTTTATGTGCACATTATGCCAATTGGGAATGGAACGTAAGCATCAATAACTACGTAAACTCTAAAGGATATGCAGTTTATCAAAAAATAAACAACTCTTATTTTGATAATTTCATTAGAAAAACTAGAGCTAGATGGAATACTACTTTAATAACTCAAGCACAAACCGCTAAAACAGTCATTCAAAATTTCAGAAACAATGTTCGTGCTACCTATGGTATGGTAAGCGACCAGTCTCCACAAGCGCATAGAGCGCATTATTGGACAGATTTCATGGGTATTACTGTTCCTATATTTAATGGTGGCGAAGCGCTAGCACGAAAGACAGGATTAGCAACGGTATTCTTAAAAGTTAGTAAAGTAAAACGTGGACACTATAAAGCAGAGTTCACCCCTATATCTATAAATAGCAAAGAGACCGAAGAACATGAAATCACTAACAAATTCTTAAGACTGACCGAAGAACAAATTCGAGAAAAACCTGAATATTACCTATGGACCCACAAACGTTGGAAACATAGAGGTAAAAAACCTGCAGCTTTTGCTGATGTTAGTTAAGACTACAGAAAATAAAAAACCGGAAGCAGTTTAACTGCTTCCGGTTTTTTTTATCGGCAAATATGATTTTTATAAACCTACTATAGATTTTATCTCACCAATAATTCTATCTGCTAAGCCGTCAGCCTCTGTCTGACTTTTAGCTTCTGTATAAATTCTTATGATTGGCTCTGTATTCGATTTTCTTAAATGAACCCAGTTCTCTGCAAAATCAATCTTTACGCCATCAATTGTAGACAGCTCTTCATTTGCATACTTCTCAGCCATAGATTTTAAAATTCCATCAACATCTAACCCCGGTGTCAATTGAATTTTCTTTTTACTCATAAAGTAACTTGGGTAACTAGCTCTTAATTCTGCTACTGTACCTCCTTTTTCAGCCATTAGCATTAAAAATAAAGCTGTACCTACTAACGAGTCTCTACCGTAGTGACTTTCTGGATATATGATACCTCCATTACCTTCACCGCCAATAATAGCGTTATTCGCTTTCATTTTGGTAACTACATTTACTTCACCTACTGCAGCAGCTTCATATATGCCACCGTGTTTTTGGGTAATATCACGCAATGCACGAGAAGATGATAGGTTAGAAACCGTATTACCTTTTGTTTTACCTAAAACATAATCAGCACAAGCGACCAGCGTATATTCTTCACCGAACATTTCACCATCATTACTAATGAACGCCAAACGATCTACATCTGGATCCACTACGATACCGAAATCGGCTTTTTCTTTAATAACTAAATCACAAATATCTTTTAAGTGCTCTTTTAATGGCTCTGGATTATGTGGAAAATGACCAGTTGGCTTGCAATACAACTCAACCACTTCTACTCCAAATTCCTTTAAAAGTTTTGGTATAGCAATACCTCCTGTAGAATTCACACCATCAACAACTACTTTGAATTTCGCTTTTTTCACCACCTCGGCATCTACCAAAGAAAGGTTTAAAACTTCATCAATATGTATGTCAATATAACTGTCGTTCTTATTTATAACTCCTAAATCATCAACATCAGAAAAATCGAAATCTTCTTTTTCTGCTATTTCAAGAATTTTAGCTCCCTGGGCTGCATCTAAGAATTCGCCTTTCTCGTTTAATAACTTTAAGGCATTCCACTGTTTTGGATTATGACTTGCTGTTAATATAATTCCCCCATCGGCATTCTCCATTGGTACCGCAATCTCTACAGTTGGCGTGGTAGACAAATCTAAATCAACAACATCTATACCTAAACCTACCAAAGTAGATACTACAAGGTTCTGCATCATCTCGCCAGACAAACGGGCATCGCGACCAATAACAACTTTTAATTTATCTTTTTTAGAATAGTCTTTCAACCAAACTCCGTAAGATGCCGCAAACTTCACAGCATCAATAGGTGTAAGATTGTCTCCTGGTTTACCTCCAATTGTTCCTCGTATTCCTGAAATAGATTTTATTAGTGTCATATAATCTTAATAAGTTTTTTTGCAAATATAAACGTATCATACTTATCACTATTGCCCTTCTTTGTAAATTCGAACTACTAAGCATAATTTAGGCGAATGAATTTTTTAGCTCATATTTACCTGTCTTTTAATGACAAAGAAATTACCATAGGCAATTTTATAGCCGATAGCATTCGTGCCAATAAATTTGATCACCTACCTATTAAAGTACAGAAAGGCATAAAACTTCACCGTCATATAGATACGTATACGGATAGCCATGCAATACCAAAAATTAGTAGCAAAAGACTTCATGCCAACTACAGTCACTACAGCCGAGTTATCGTAGATATCTACTACGATCACTTCTTAGCAAAAAATTGGTCTAAATATTCTGATGTTCCGCTAGATGTTTTTGTGGATAATTTCTATGATCTTTTAGAAGATAATTACGAGATTCTACCTATCGGAGTCAAAAAAATGATGCCTTACATGATTGCCGATAATTGGATATTCAACTATTCTAAAATGGATGGAATAGCTCGTGTGCTTAACGGCATGAACCGTAGAACTAATAATATATCTAAAATGAATTTTGCCATTATTGACCTTGAAGAACATTATGATGCTTTTGAAGCAGAGTTTACCGAGTTCTTCGAAGAACTAATTACTTTCTCAAAACAAAAATATATTTCACTTACAAATAAAAAATAAATATTAAAACCTAATAACCAATATTTTAAACTCAATTATTTAAATAATAAATTTAATTTACTATGAACCAAACAAAATTAATAGTTATGCTAGCTGCCTTCATGACTTTTGGCAGTTGTAAAGAGAATCCTGCAGTACCAACAGGTACGGTTACAGATAAAGCGATGGTTGTTTCGGCACGTGAAGAAGCTTCTAAAATAGGTAGTGATATTATGCAAAAAGGCGGTAATGTTTTTGATGCAATGGTTGCTACTGAAATGGCTTTAGTTGTCGCTTATCCCTTTGCAGGAAATTTAGGCGGTGGCGGATTCATGGTATACAGAAAAGCAAATGGTGAAGCAGGATCATTAGATTACCGCGAAAAAGCACCGTTATCTGCTCATAAAGACATGTACCTAGATTCATTAGGCAATGTAATTCCAGGTAAAAGCACATTAGGGGCTACCGCAGTTGGTGTTCCAGGTACTGTTGCTGGTATTATTGAGGTTCACAAAAAATTTGGTTCTCTACCTCTTGAAGAAATTATGGCTCCTGTTATTGCTTTAGCAGAGCGTGGCGTAGTGGTAACTGCCAATCAAGAAAAAAGACTAGCAAGCCAACGCGATAAATTTATTGAGGTAAACAGCGACAGCACCAAGTTTGCGACAGTTTACAAAATGAACGATACCATTAAATATCCTGCTTTGGCAAATACCTTTAGAAGTATTGCAAAGAATGGTAGAGACGGATTCTATAAAGGGGAGGTAGCCCAAAAACTTGCTGCATTTATTCAAGAAAAAGGCGGGTATGTCACAGAAGAAGATTTAGAAAAATACCAAGCAGTATGGAGAGACCCTATTACTTTTAACTATAAAGATTTACATATCATTTCTATGAGTCCACCTAGTAGTGGCGGTGTAACCATCAATCAGATATTTAAAATGATGGAAAAATATGATGTCGCAAAACTAGGTCACAATTCCCCTAAAATGGTACAATTATTTACCGAGGCTTCTAGAAGAGCCTATGCAGATAGAAACTACTTTTTAGGTGATCCTGATTTTGTTGAAATACCCTATGATAAATTACTAAGTGATGAATACCTTGCCGAAAGAATGGCAAATTTCTCATTTGACAAAGCAACGAAATCTTCTGAAGTAACACATGGTAATATAGAGATTGTTGAAAGTATGGAAACTACCCACTACTCTATTGTTGATCAAGAGGGTAATGCCGTTTCGGTAACAACTACTCTAAACGGTGCGTACGGCTCTAAGCTGTATTCAGATGAGCTTGGCTTCTTCCTAAACAATGAAATGGATGATTTCAGTGCTAAAGCAGGCGTACCAAATATGTTCGGTCTAGTTGGTGCAGAAGCTAACAGTATAGCTGCCGAAAAAAGAATGCTAAGCAGCATGACCCCAACTATCGTTGAACGAGATGGGAAGTTATGGATGGTTGTTGGTACACCAGGTGGATCTACAATTATTACTGCAGTAGCACAAACCATTTTAAATGGATATGAGTTTAAAATGAGCATGCAAGATGCTGTTAACGCTCCTCGATTTCATCACCAATGGTTACCAGACATGGTCATCTTTGAACCAGATGGATTCCCTATTGAGCTAAAAGAAGAACTGAAGACAAAAGGGTATATCATCAATGAAGAAAGAACCCCTATTATAGGTAAAGTTGATGCTATTCGCGTTTTAGCAAATGGTAAACTTGAAGGGGGTGCCGATAAACGTGGAGATGATGCTGCAATAGGATTCTAGTCTTAACTAAATCTAATTTTAAATCGATTACAATATATTATTAATGAATTATTTGAATACATTATGCTAAAGAAATTATTTAAGTTAATTGGTATCTTATTATTACTTGCTATAATAGGCTATGGTGTTTTATATTACTTATATAATGAACCCGTACCTACAGGCGAATCAGGACCAGAAGCTGATGCCTTAGCGTACAGAATGTTTGATGCCCTTAATTATAAAAACTTCAATAATACTAAAGTTTTAGAATGGTCTTTTAGAGGTGATCACATTTATAAATGGGATCGAGAAAAACAAATAGTTGCAGTTAGCTACGATGATGTTATTGTAAACTTAGATTTGATTACTCCGCATTCAAGTATTGCTACAATCAATAACGAACCTGCGTCTTATGAGAAATCACAAGAGTTAATTGAAAAAGCTCAAAGCTATTTTAATAATGATTCTTTTTGGTTAGTAGCACCATTTAAAGCTTTTGACCGAGGCACCGAACGCTATTTAGTACATATGGAAGATGGGTCTGAAGCGCTGCTTGTTACGTACACTCAAGGTGGCGATACACCTGGCGATTCATATCTATGGATAATAGAACCTAGCGGAAGACCTAAAAGCTTTAAACTTTGGACAAAAATTATCCCAATTGGTGGTGTTGAAGCAACATGGCAAGATTGGATTGAAACAGATAGCGGCGTTTTCCTACCTACCCAACATAAACTTGGTCCGTTTTCTATATCAATGGGAGAAGTTAAGGGGACTTATTAAAATATTATTACTCAATCCTAATTTACTATTACACCTAAGAAAACCATTTTATGCAAGATTATAAATTTCCTTTAGATTTCAAATTCCATATTGGCACACTATCGAACGATTTTTCTGCTGTTGATGCCAATGGTAATATGGTTGCCTATGTAAAACAAAAGCTTTTTAAGTTTAAGGAAAACGTTGGTGTTTATCAAAATGACAGTAAGACTAATTTACTATACAATATCAAAGCAGATAGGTGGATAGACTTTTCTGCATGCTACTCTTTCTCAGATCCAGCAGGTAAGGAATTTGGAAAAATAGGTCGCAAAGGATGGGCTTCTTTATGGAAAGCACATTACGAAGTTTTTGACGAAAACAAGCAGTTAAAATATACTATTAGAGAAGAGAACGCCTGGGTAAAGGTGATGGATGGCTTAGTAGGTCAAATACCTATTATCAACCTATTTACGGGGTTATTCTTAAACCCAGCTTATTTGGTAATCAATGGTAACAATGAGACCGTAGTTAGATTGTCAAAAGAAAAATCATTGGTTGGCCGTCGCTTTAAGGTTAGTGAAGTAAAAAAACTGAACGGCAATGATGATGACATTATCATATTAAGCTTAATGATGATGGTATTATTAGAACGTCGAAAAGGCTAAAATTCTGCCAAACCATATTCATTTAAAACAATATCCCATTCTTCGGTTTCTATTATTTCAAGAATTCGCTGGGTAATTCGTTGCTCTAATTCTACATGTGTTTTCGGGAGTCCGAAGGCATAGAACTGTATATCGAATTTCACAGGAAGTAACTCTAATTTATGTAATGTTGAATCTCTTTGAATGGCATATTTTAAAATAGGCTCATCGTAAATGAAAGCCTTTATATTACCTTGGTCCAAATTTTTTAAACCAGTTGGTACATTTGGATAAGTATGTATATCTTTAAAAAAATGTTCTGACAAGAAATTTTCAGTACCAGAGTTAGTTATAGTACCCACTGCCCTACCCTTAAATTCATTAAAACCATCAGGATTATTGGTAAGTTGATTTACGGTTAAACTCGATGCTATACTCGCTGTTAAGCCAGAAATAAATAGAAGTCCACCAAACATTAGAACCAAGGCAGTTATCTTACCAAATTTGGTGACAGGTGCCTTATCGCCGTATCCTACAGTAGTCAAAGTTACAGCAGACCACCACATGCCATCCCATAAACCACTTTTTCCAGGTCTAAATACATCCGGATTCTTTTTACGTTCAAACAACCAACCTAAGACCCCAAATAGAAAGATAATAAATAGTAAAATCAGTAAACCGCTAAGAAAACCGACATTTAAAAAACCACTTAAATATGACTTCAATCTATCAAAAGAAGAAACTTCGGCAATAGCTATTGTGGCATTAGAAGCATAAAAAGAATGTGTAAACTCCATCTCTTTACTACGCTGACTAGTAATGGTTAACGGATTAATACTTAAATCAATTCCGCCAGTGTGAAGAGAATCTAACATCGCCGAAAATTCCATAGGTATCATCTCATATTCAATATTCAAATCACTAGCCACCCTTTTCCATAACCAGACGTTAAGTCCCTCCACATCCTCTCCGTTCTCAATTATAAAAGGTGCAGCAGCTGTATAGCCAATACGTAATTTTTCATCATCAACTTGACTGCTCGCCGAGATTGAAATAAATAAGACAATGACTAATAGAAGGATTCTCATAAAATGGTAGGGTTTACATTCTTTTAAATATAATCATTTTATAAAGTATTGACAGATTAACCTATTCACCTAAAATGAAGTAATTTTAGGTACTAAAAGCAACCTAGCATATGGATATTAAACTAATCACTTTCAACGAAGTTACCGCAGATCTACAATCTCAACTAACTGAACTATATAAACAACTGAATGCTGAGTTAACGCAATTAGATTTGGCAACCGCACTTTCTGATTACAACACTACAGATGTTGTAATTTGTTTAGACGATGATAAATTGGTTGGCATTGCTATGATGGCAAAATACAAGGTGGTATCTGGACATAAAGGAATGATTGAAGATGTGGTCGTTTCTTCTGAATATAGAGGTAAAGGTATTGGTAGAAAGCTAATGGAAAAACTTTTAGAACAGGCAGAAAAATCAAAACTTGACGATGTTCTATTATTCAGTGGTCACCACAGAACTGCAGCAATTTCTCTCTATAAAAGCTTAGGTTTTAAATTAAAAGAGAGCGGTATGTATATTAAAAAATATTAAAGCTATACTTTTAATTAACCTTCTTAACATGTTGTAATTGATCTTTTAACTCTTTCATTGATTCTTGTAACTGACGTAAGAGACTGTTATCTGTAGTAGCATCTACATTAAAAGTAATTTTACTACTTACCTCCCATATTTCTTGAATCTGAAACGGCTTAATATCATAAGGCGGATAAGTTTCGTTTAAAGAGATTAACGTAATATTATTAGAGTTAGGTCGCTTTTCTACTTTCTTAACCATTATGGAATCTTGGAGCACAACAACGTACATCTTATTTGCACTCACGTAATCTATATGTTCAATTGCCCTTGCCAAAACCCATTCACCTGGGTGTAAATTAGGCAACATACTATCACCTTCTACTTGAAACCCTCGATAGGTTGCATTTCTAAATTCAGGAATAGGTAAATCGAATGCAGGTAATTGTTGATACCAACTAGTATCTGATATATTCTGAGGATAACCAGCCGCTGCTTTCGCATTTACCAAAACCATGTTATCACGATTTGCAGAATCAACTGTTACCACTTTAGGTATAACACTAGTTCTTGAAGTCTCTAAATACTGTTCTTCACTTTCCCCAAACAACCAAAGCGGATTAATTTTAAATTGCTTCAACAACTCTGAAACTACTTTACCCGAAAGTTTAGTTCTACCACGCTCAATATCTGCCGTTGTATTAGAAACACCAATTAGTGCCGCAAAATCTGCTTGAGTAAAACCTAGTTCTCTTCTTAAATCGGTAAATCGCTTTAATGTCAGTTCGTTTTCCATAATCTTTTCCGGTTCAATAAAGATTTTTATACCTCTTTATAGTCCAAATATAGTGATTATGGATTATATCCAAAATATTATTTGGATTATTTCCATAATTAGGAATATTTCCATAATTTTGGATTAATTACCAATTGTTATGGATTTTAATAGGATTAAAGAAAAATTAAATATACTGGCTGATGCAGCTAAATACGATGTGTCTTGTTCAAGTAGTGGTAGTAACCGCAAAAACAAGGATAATGGCTTAGGTGATACCGGTAATGGTATCTGCCATACGTATACAGAAGATGGCCGTTGTGTTTCTCTATTAAAAATTTTACTTACCAATCATTGCATTTTTGATTGTGCCTACTGTGTTACCCGTAAAAGCAATGATATTCAACGGGCTGCTTTTAAAATACAAGAGGTAGTCGATTTAACTATTAATTTTTATAGAAGAAACTATATAGAAGGACTGTTCTTAAGTTCTGGCATCTTCAAAAGTGCAGATTATACTATGGAACGTTTAATAGCCGTTGCCAAAAAACTACGTGAAGAAGAAAACTTTAACGGGTACATTCACTTAAAATCAATACCTGGTGCAAGTGATGAATTAATGTATGAGGCCGGTTTATATGCTGATCGTTTATCGGTTAACATTGAAATCCCCACTATTTCCGGCCTTAAACTTTTAGCTCCAGATAAAAAACATGAAGATTTCATTAAACCAATGCTAAAGGTTAAGAATGAAATTATACGTTATAAAGAAGAACGTAAAATAATTAAAAGCACTGCAAAATATGCTCCTGCAGGACAAAGTACACAAATGATTGTTGGTGCTACTGGCGAAAGTGATAAAGATATCATGTATTCTGCCACTCACTTTTATAAGAACTATCAGATGAAGCGGGTTTACTATTCTGGTTATGTACCTATCTCAACAGACAATAGATTACCTTCTTTGGGATCTGAAGTACCAATGCTTAGAGAAAACAGACTATATCAGACAGATTGGTTACTTCGATTTTACGGATTTAGTGTCAATGAAATTTTAGATACAGATAATCCGAATTTAGATATGGATATCGATCCCAAATTGATGTGGGCACTTCGAAATCTTAATTATTTCCCTGTAGATATTAATAAAGCAGAACCACGAATGTTAGCTAGAATTCCGGGTATAGGAATGGGCTCTGTGCATAAAATTATAAGCGGAAGAAAATATCGCCGGTTAAGCTGGGATCATCTAAAAAAAATGGGGATTGCATTAAATCGCGCAAAGTATTTTATCATCTGTAACTCGGCTGATTGGGAACGTAGAGATTTAGACGCAGCGACCATAAAAGGAATGATTCTTCAATCTCAAAATAGCAAATTCAAAAATCAGTACAACAATCAATTATCCTTATTTAACTAAACTAATAATTTAATTAAACCAAATGACTATGGAAAATATTAATAACACCTTGAATTCGACAACTATTTCAATTTCAAATACTGTTATAGACCGTAGTCAAAGTCAAATATTAGCAATAGGATACCAAATGGTATTATTAAAAACAAAGATTAAAAAAAGGCTAAAAATTGTATCAAGAATCTTTTTCTTCAACTTCTAAAACTGGTAATATGAATACTTCAAAAACTTTAGTTTACGATGGTAGTTTTAATGGTTTTTTAACTGCAGTATTTATAGGCTTTGAACAAAAGCTTACGCATGCCGATATTCAGAAACAAGGGCAATTACAAAGCGGTCTTTTTGCTGAAACGGAAACTATATTTACCAACATTGAAAAAGCACAACGGGTTTGGAACGGTGTACGGAACAAAAGTAACACTGCTATTAAAAATATATACTTTGCATTCTTGAGCGAACAGAAAAATATGGAAGCTCTAATTTACCGCTATATTCAAAAGCTTATGGGAAGTAAATATAAAGGGGCTACTGATTTTAGTGATGATGGCGTTTTAAAAATAAATCAACTAGCACATAAAGTGGGAAGAGAAAAGCACCGTATGGAAGCATTTGTACGATTTCAGTTAACAAAAGACGATGTTTATTTTGCGAACATAGAACCAGATTTTGATGTACTGCCATTAATCTCTAAGCATTTTAGAAATAGATATGCTGACCAGCAATGGATTATTTATGATGTAAAACGTAAATATGGACTATTCTATGATTTGAATACAGTTGAAATAATTTCTTTAGATTTATCTGATATTCATACTAATAGTATGGAGAAAAGTGCTGCATTCACAGATGCTGAATATGAATATCAAGACCTTTGGAATAATTATTTCAAAAGCACAACTATAAAATCTCGTATTAATAATAAACTACATGTTCAACATGTACCAAAGCGTTATTGGAAATACCTGTCCGAGAAAAAGGAAGCTGTTTAATTTATTTTACTGTAGCTGACTTAAATCATAATTTAAAAAAACCGCTCATTGTACATTTAGCATTGATTTTAAATGAGATTTAGTCCTTATCTATTTTTAGGTGAATAATAACGTAATGGAAATATTTGTTTCAGGTGCATAGCAATAAGCTCTATTTATCATTTTGCATTTACTAGTTCATTTCCTTTTTTAATGGATACAACTGAATTTCTTTAATTTTTATTTTAAAATAAATTCAATTATGAATTATAAAATAAATGCTAGCTCAGATTTTAATAATGATGGTGAAATACATATAAAGAAATCTAATATTGTCTTTGGCACTACCAGCCAAACGTCAGAGACACTACCAAATCCTGCTGAGTTATTTTTAGGCTCGTTTGCTTCGTGTATGCTAAAAAATGTAGAGCGCTTTTCTTTGTTGATGAAATTTAAATATAATCATACCACATTAGAAGTAAAAGCTGAAAGGTTAGAAAATCCACCAAGAATGGATAACATCATTTACAACTTAAACATTTACAGTAACGATATTAAACTAAACATAGATTTACTTCAAAAAAACATTGAAAAGCACGGGACTATTTACAATACGGTAAAACAGATATGTACTATAAATGGTACTATTACAAGAACTATAAATGACTAATTAAAAAATGTTGTTTTAATAGCTATATTATCAATTATCTAAACTTCTACAACTCTAATCTTCCACATTTAAAACTATAAGTTATCTAAAAAGATGAGAAGACTGTATAAAACAAATGTTTTATTAAAATAAATGAAACTACGAATAGTTGAACTAAAAGTTATTTATAAACTTTGCAAAAGAGCTTAGAAACATTTTACCGTAGTAAAATATAAATTACCTGATGAAGAAAAACAAAGCAATCCGTACGTTTACGTTAGCTACTGTTTTAATTATACAAATTGTATTTCTGCTATTAATTGCAAAAAACAATTACGACACTAATAACTTTTTTGCAATAATTGCTATTTTATTAATTTCAGCTGTAGTCTTATTTGGCCATAGCTATTTAGACCTACATCATAGCAAACATGATTATGAAAAATTATCTGTTGTAATTTGGGTGCCTATTGGGGCTGTAGCCTGTCATATATTAAACTTCAATTATGGACTGGGCAGCGTTTTGTCTGCAGGCATTATTGGCACATTAGGTTCGCTCGTTCCTATATTCAATAAGCAATCTAGTTACTTAAAAAAACTCCCAGGAGCCATTTATTGCGGAGTATTTGTTGGTATGTCAAGTAATACCATTACACCAACAATAGGCTTTGTATTATCTGCAGGTGCAATCGCCGGATTATTCTTTCTTCTATCAAAAAATCTATTTATTGGCATTGGTGGTAAGCTGGGTACTATGGCATTTCTTGGTGTATTTATTGTCTATCTAATTAATCTAATAGCTTAATGAATAATTTCATCATAATAGTTACCGGTATTTTGGGTGCAACAATGACTTTCTATATTAGCCACTATCACAATCAAGGTCCGGTAAGAGCTTCTGCACTATTATCTCTTTTAGTAGGTTTATTTTTTTACAATTTTCCCGATTTAATGAATACATACCTAACAAAAAATATACCTGTAGTATTCATAGGAACCTCTTTTATAGGTATGATTTCAACAACAACCAGAAGAAGTTACATTCATTTAGCAATAGCAGGTTGTCTATTTAGTATTATCTATATTAATAAGAATAATTTATTTCAAGGCTTCGGTGGGGCTCTTGGTGCTCTAGCATTTATTGCGCTGTTGACTACCTTTGCTTTTTCATTTGCTTTTTCTAAAAGTATTCACAAACTAAAAGCGATACTTAGGTTACGTAAGTGGAAATAATTAAAATTTACCTTAAACCAGAAAGAAACTTCTTAAGTCTAATTATTAAACTACATAAAACTATTTTAATCTTTCAACTTAACGCACCAGCCTTCCTGTAATATTACCAGAAATAATATTATTTACTTCAGTAACCGTAGCAAAATTTACATCGCCTTCGTATGTATGCTTGAGAGCACAAGCTGCACTTGCAAACTCCAATGCTTTATAATCATCATACTGTTGTAACCCATAAATTAAACCTGCTGCAAAAGCATCACCTGTGCCTATGCGGTCAACAACATGGGTAATATCAATGTCTTCCGTTTCTCTAAACTCAATACCATTCCACATTCTGGCTCTAATTTTATGCCATGAAGAGTTTAAAGAAGTTCTTATTTTATCGAATACTTTTTCTATTGAAGGGAACTCTTCGATTAGCTGTTTGCTAGCCTCAATAAAATCTTCATTACTATAGCTAAAATCTGTGCCTAGCACCTCATTAATCTCATTTACACCTCCAATAAATATCGTAGAATAATGTAAGAGTTCTATTAATGCCTCTTTCGGATCTTGACCATATTTCCAGAGTCCGCTACGGTATGTTGGATCTGCAGAAACGGTAAGTCCTTTTTGCCTTGCTAATTTTAATCCGTCTTTTAAAACATCAAAAGCTCCTTGAGACAAGGCTGGTGTTATTCCTGTCCAATGCATCCATTCTCCATCTTCTAATGCATTTTCCCAATTTACCTTTGAAGGTTCAATTTCAGAGAATGCCGAGTGTGATCGGTTATATGAGATCATACTTGGTCTAATAACTGCGCCTACTTCAAGAAAATAGACTCCCAAAGGTCTTTTAGATTTTACAATTGAAGATGTGTCTACCCCAAACTTTTGAATATAAGTCATGGCAGTATCACCAATAAAGTCATCAGAAATTGCACTTATGTGCTTTACATTACCTCCAAAATTAGAGATGGAGATACCAACGTTCAACTCTGTACCACCAAAATAAAATTCAACAATATTCGATTGTACAAACTTCTTGTTACCACGTGGAGAAATGCGCATTAGAACTTCACCGAAGGTTATAATCTTACCCATAATGTAATTTTAATCCTAAAATAGTTAATGATTAATTAAAAACCATAGTTGTTAAAAAATATCTCAAAAGAAGAATAAATTGAATTATAATCAAGAGGAGATAAACACAAGACCAAAATTTATTAAAACATTTAGATTACTTCACTTTTGAAAAAACGTAAAACAACATAAAACAGTTCTCGCATTTCTATTTCAGCATTAAATGCTTGATGAATTATATAATAAGTGAAATATTAGTTAATGTATTCAAGCTATAGTTATATGTTGTACAAGGCATAATATCTTCGTATCTTAATATACAAATCATAAAACCTTCTTAGCAATGCATTTAAAGTCTTCGATTTTTATATTTTTTATATGCATTACACATGTATCTATTGGGCAAAACAAAATAGCTGAAGAAAAGTTTATTAACATTGGCGGTATAGAGCAGTGGGTCACTATTAAAGGGGATGACTCTGAAAACCCTATTATACTTATCATACATGGCGGACCAGGCAGCACCATGAGCCATTATAAGGATGGTGTTTATGCAGAATGGCTGAAAGAATTTACCATTGTTCATTGGGATCAACCAGGTGCTGGTAAAACATTTGGAAAAAACTGCCCGAAGGATATTAATGAGGAGTTTTATTTAAACACCCCGTTAACAGTTAACGAAATGGTCAATGACGGCATTTCAGTAACACAATACCTTTTAAAACGATTAAATAAGAAAAAAGTAATACTTATAGGTACTTCTTGGGGCTCTATTTTAGCTACTGAAATGGCGCAGAAGAATCCCGACTTATATCACGCGTATATAGGTCACGCTCAATTTGTAAACTTTCCTGACAATATTAAAAATGCATATTTAGAAGTTAAAAAAATAGCAGAAAGAAATGATGATAAAGTTGTTATGGATAAGTTGAATAATTTGGGTGAACCACCATATATAAAAGCAAAAACTTACGGACAGTTATTACGAGTCATTAAACAATACGAAAGAGAAAATGCAACCCCTGCCCCTTCTTCTTGGGGGAAAGTCGCAGCAGAATATGAGAATAATGAAGATAGTAGAGATAGATATAATGGTGATGATTACTCTTTTCTAAACCTTGTTGGCGATGAGAACATTGGCATAAAATCAATGGTAAGTGACATCAACTTTGAGCAAACCGCTATAGTCTTTAGATTACCCGTTTTCATGATTCAAGGGAAACATGATATACTATGCTCTGCAGAACTAAACAAGCCTTATTTTGAAAAAATAAGGGCTCCTAGAAAAGAATATTTCACTGTTTCTAATGCAGCCCATGGTTTTAACGAAGCTATAATTGATAAACAATATGAAATTGTTAAAGCTCTTAGAGTCCAAAATTAAAAAAGAAACTACTTCCCTCCTTTTTCTCCAATAAATTGATCTCCTTTGGTTTTAAAAAGTACATTAAACGTTGTTAAACTACCGTAAATACGTGTAATATATTGCTGTAAGTCAACCTTCTCTTGATCATCTAAATTCTTACTTGAATTTATTTTTTGCTCCATTACACGAATGCGGTCTCTTACCATTACAATTTTATGAAAGAAGGTATTAATTGGTATTTCTTTTTTGCTCATACCAACTTCACCAGGTTCCAGAATTAAATTTCCACCTTTCCATTTATCTGCAATGGCAACACGTTGCGTAGCGTCGCTCCACTTTTGAAGTATAGCAACCAAAGAACTTTCTACATCGAAAAAGCTTACAGTATCTACTTCATTTTCAATAGCATCTATCACCTCATAATCAGAATCTATATCAATGGTTTCTAAACCATTATCCATAAATGTTACCCAATACATGGTACTGGAAACATTTGTAATTACACCTTTACCTAATTCTTTATGTAGAATTCTAGACCCTATCCCTAATAATTTCATTGTATTCAACTTTTGTTTAGTGCTAATTTAATAGCAGTTTTTTTCATCCGCAACAAGAATTAGATTTTTCCCATCTAACATATTTTTAATTTGGTTTTTGTCATCTTATCTAGTTCATGTACATTTAAAGTCAACATTTATATGAAACCATCAACATGAAAAATTTAATGGCAGTTGTAATATTAAGCTTAGTACTGGCGTCTTGCGGAGAAAAAAAGAAAGAAGTAGCCAAAAACGTTCCACCTAAAGCGAAACTAAAAGCCTTGATTATTGACGGTCAGAACAATCATTACATTTGGCCAAAGACTACCATGATGATGAAAGATTATTTAGAGCAGACCAATCTATTTACGGTAGATATTCAAAGAATGGATTCTATGTGGTTAGGTATTAAATACAATAAGGATAGACCAGAAGCATACCATTCATTCATAGAGTCTTACCCGTTAACAGATAAGACCTATCATATATCCGAGAGTCCGATTAAGACATCAGACTTTACATTTAATTTCAATGATTACGATGTTATTATTTCTAACCTTGGCGCTGATTCTCCTTTATGGCCTGAAAAAACCAGAAATGATTTTGAAACTTATATGAACAATGGTGGCGGTTTAGTAGTGGTACATGCTGCCGACAATGCTTGGGGTGAGTGGGATGAATTTAATAAAATGATTGGTTTAGGTGCTTGGGGAGGACGAGATGAAAAATCTGGACCTTACGTATATTACAATAAGGATGGTGAACTAATAAAAGACCCTTCAGAAGGAGTTTGTGGTTCTCACGGACCTGAATATGAGTTTCAATTAACCACCAGAGCACCAGAACATCCAATAATGAAAGGTATACCAGAAAAATGGTTACACACCCCCGACGAGTTATATGAGCGTATGAGAGGTCCGTTTGAAAATGCTACAATTTTAGCAACAGCCTATGCTGATGTAGAAAAAAATGCTCCGCCATGGGATCCAAATGTAACAGGTTTAGGACAGAACGTTCCTCAACTTATGGCAATTAATTATGGAAAAGGTCGTGTTTTTCATTCTACGCTAGGTCATTTCGATTATTCAATGGAATGTGTAGGTTTTATTACAACTTTACAACGAGGAACAGAATGGGCAGCTACAGGAGAAGTTACACAAGGGGTGCCCAAGGATTTTCCTTCTGCGGATGCTTCAAATTCAAGATCTTGGAAATAGAATATTAGTTTTTATCTGAAACTTGATTACATTCTTCTTTTCTTCTGGTATCAACTAAGTATATAATTTTCCAAGTATCATCATCTTTAAATAGCTGAAAAGAATTAACTCCACAGTGGCTAAATTCTTCATTATACCAAAATTCATATGGTGCCCATACGTGCGCCATACCACCATCTATTTGTATGTTATAATCTAGTATTTTTTCCTTAAAACTTATAGAATCGGGTGTAGTTATTATGAAGTTTATTAAATCATTAAAATTTTCGGTTCTAACAATCATTTTGTTTTGTACGTTTAGACCGATGGTCTGTATCAAAACATCAGGACTAACAAGTTTCTTTATCGCAAGCTCATTTCGATTGTTGAAAGCATAAAAGAATTGCTCTATTGCAACCCTAACCTTTACTTCTTCTTCTAATTGTGCATTAACTATACTACATGCCAATAAAGTAAATAGAACATAGATATATTTCATATTTCAACTTGTTTAAAGTACTGAACATAAAAATAGATAAATTTTAATTGCTCACTTTTAAATGGTTGATATCGTGAATGCTTAATCTCATTAAAACTCCTTACTTTTATGGCTCTTAATCAATAATAGAATATGTCTGTAGCTAAAAAAGAATATAAAAGGATTACGGTAAAGTCATTAGTCGAAATGAAGAAGAACGGAGAAAAAATCTCTATGCTTACTGCATATGACTACTCAATGGCCAAAATTGTTGATGCCGCTAAGGTTGATGTTATTTTGGTAGGTGATTCTGCCAGTAATGTAATGGCGGGTCATGAGACCACATTACCTATAACTTTAGATCAAATGATTTATCATGCATCTTCAGTTATTAGGGCTATAGACAGAGCATTGGTTGTTGTTGACCTACCTTTTGGAAGCTACCAAAGTGACCCTAAAGAAGCTCTGCGTTCTGCTATTAGGATCATGAAAGAAAGTGGTGCACATGCTGTAAAGCTAGAAGGTGGAGCAGAAATAAAAGAATCTGTCAAAAGAATTCTTGCTGCCGGTATTCCTGTTATGGGTCATTTAGGCCTTACTCCTCAATCTATATACAAATTTGGAACATATACCGTTCGTGCTAAAGAAGATGAAGAAGCCGAACAATTAATGGAAGACGCTAAACTACTAGAAAAACTAGGTTGTTTCGGTTTGGTTCTTGAAAAAATACCAGCTGAGCTAACCAAAAAAGTTTCTGAAAGCTTAACAATACCTACTATAGGAATTGGCGGCGGAAAACATGCTGATGGTCAAGTACTTGTAGTTCATGATCTATTAGGTATGACACATGAATTCAACCCTCGTTTTTTACGTAGATATATGAACTTATATGAAGAAATGGGTAATGCTATTTCTAACTATGTGAGTGATGTAAAAAGCCAAGATTTTCCAAATGATGATGAGCAATACTAATTAAAACATTCTTTTTGAGGCGTTCTAAGTACTTTACTAGATTCTTGATTCTAATCATTGTTTTAATGACGGTTGGCTGCGATCAGGTATCAAAAGAATTGACTCGCAAAAAAGTAGAATCAGAAGCTTTCATTCCTATAATTAAGAATCATTTGATTCTTACCAATGTTGAAAATACTGGTGCAATGTTAGGTTTTGGACAGGACTTCCCTCCTATTTTAAAAAGATTTCTTCTGCAAGTATTACCAATGTTATTGCTGTTGATAATGCTTTACAGAATAATGAGCAAACCCAACTTAAACCTTTTACTAATTATTGCCTTTGCATTCGTTATAGGGGGCGGATTAGGAAATTTAATCGATAGAATCGCATATGGCTCAGTTACAGATTTCTTTCAAATTAGATTAGGAATTTTCAAAACAGGAATTTTCAATATTGCAGATATTGCTGTCACCTTAGGTTTATTTATGTTTATCTTTTTAATAGTAAGAGGAAAGAAATCAGCAATTTAGACAGTAAAAAAATTAAATAATTAAGACCACAATTTGTCAAAAAAAGAACACTCTACAATAAATAACCTTCAAGTATTATTTGAAGACAATCACTTAATTGTTATTAATAAACGCCCTGGTGATATTGTACAAGGTGATAAAACCGGTGATCAGCCATTAAGCGATACTGTTAAGGCTTTTTTAAAGAAAAAGTACAACAAGCCAGGTAATGTTTACTTAGGTGTTGTACACCGTTTAGACCGCCCAACATCGGGTATCGTGGTATTTGCAAAGACCTCTAAAGCTTTACCTAGGCTAAACAAAATGTTTGCAGAAAAAGATGCAAAGAAAACATATTGGGCAATAGTAAAGAATAGTCCTGAAGAGCCCGAGAAAAGATTAGTTCATTGGATGAAGCGCAACACCAAACAAAATAAATCATACGCCAATATTAAAGAAGTTCCAGATAGTAAAAAAGCCATTTTAACGTATAAAATCTTAAAAAAATTAGATCGCTATTTTCTTTTAGAAGTTGATTTAGAAACAGGTCGCCATCATCAAATTCGCTCACAACTAACTGCGATTGGAAGCCCTATTAAAGGGGATTTAAAATACGGGTTTGACAGAAGCAATGCTGATGGAAGTATCCATTTACATGCAAGAAGACTACGATTGATGCATCCGGTAAAAAAAGAACCTTTAGAAATCATTGCTCCTCCACCAAATGATCCTATTTGGAATGCGTGTCTTTAATTTTACTACTTTTAGAGAAACACTATAACCATGGTAAAAAAAATTTACGCGCTAAGCGTACTCCTAATAATTACTTCGTGCAGTAGCTATAACTCTATTGACACCTTTTATAATGCCCATAAAAATGACAACCAAGTAACCGCTGTTAGAGTTCCAAAATTTATGTTGTCCATGATCAGTGAAATTTCGCCTGAGATGAAAGCTATGGTCGGTAATGCCAAAGATTTGCGGTATATGCAATTTCCGAGTGCAACATCAAGTAAGACTCAATTTCTAAACCAGCAAATGAATGGTATTACAGGCAACTCATTTATTGAAGTTTTTCGAAAGAATGATGATTTAAAACGTAATGTAGTTTCAGTAAGAGAGAAGAGAAATCTAGTCAAAGAAATTCTGATTTACAATAACAACAGTCAAACAGGTTCCTTTTTATACTTCAATGGTGATTTTGACCCTGCAAAAGTTAGAGAGATGGCCAAAAACGAACAGTTTACTAAATTCGGAGAAAATATAATCAGTCAGTTTGGAGCTAGTACACCGGGTATAAACTCTCAAAACTAAAACGAACCTTTAAGTTGATCTTTTAGACCGTATACTTTCTATTACAACGGAACTTAAAATTAATATTCCGCCTAAAATAGTAGTTCCTTTTGGTATTTCAGACAAAAATATAGCTCCAATTATTATACCATATACAGGTTGTACACTGCTTAAAATACTTACTGTCGTTATATTAAAATGCTTGAATGTCATTAAAAACATGGTATGACCAATAGCTGTAGTTAAAACGGCGAGCGCAACAAGAACTTTCCATTGACTTATGATTGTATCTGCTGAAACAGTAAATAAAAATGGGAACAAAATAACCCCAACAATTGCAGTCTGATAAGTCATTAGCATAGACCCATTATATTTCGCCACTTTCTTTTTCAAAAGGATATTTCTAAGTGCATATGCCAAAGCTGAAAACACACCAAAGGCAATAGCTATAGTATATGAATTTTCAAAATCTAACGTAGGACTCAAGAAATACATACCTGTAAGCACCAAAAATGCAAGAAGCAAATGCATCAATTCAAACTTCGTTTTTAAAAGAATAGGTTCCAAGAAAGCCGTAATCACCGGGTAGGTGAATATAGAAAGCATACCAATTGCTACATTAGATAGTTTTAGAGCATAGAAATAAGTAACCCAATGCACCCCCATTAATAAACCGCTCAGTAAAATTACGGGAACATCTTTTTTATCTACTTTTAAACTAAAACCCTTCCATTTACAATATATAAATAGTGCTATAAAAGCTAACATTGCCCTTGCACCAATAGTAATTGGCACAGATAACTGAACATAACGCCCTAATGCTCCAGAAGTAGCTATAAAGAGCATTGCAAGGTTAATTTCTAATAAGTGCTGAAGGTGATTACTTTTCATCTACATAAATTACGCTTAGCGTATTTTAGCCAGCGCTTTTTCTCTCATAATTTGAGAAACCGGTTTATTCTGTAAATGACTCTCTAACCATGATAATATATCTAAATACAAGAAAGCCCTCTTTTCATACGGATGATCCTCATACTTTTTAAGCTCATTATATAACTTCTGAAATTCCGCTTTTAACTGGTTAGGATAAATACCACCTAGACTTCTTAGAAACTTGATCATCTCTTTTTGTACAGCATGCATATCGTCCATTTTTAAAAGAAACTTATACGTGCTTTTTAATTGAACTTCTAAATGATAGTCCATACCAGCTTCATAATGAGCTACCAAACTCAAAACACGTGCAAAACACATTAAGTCTTCACGCATTTTTAAATTCTTATTATCAATTATCTTTTTAAGATATTGAATACAGGTCTTGTTATCTCCAATACCAAAATAAAGACAGGCGATTTTATAATAGAGTACCATAACATGGTGTACATCAATTCGATCTCTATGTTTATTAATACCATACTCAACAATTTTCACCAAGTACAAGCCTTTTTCAAAGGTACCTTCAAGAAAATGCAAGTTCAATTTATTGGCATTTAAATACATAAACACCAAGGAGTTGATGTTATCGTTATCAGGAAAATCTTTTTCTTTAATAGTCGTTTCTAAACGCTCTAAAACTTCTTTAAACTGAGAACTGTATTGCACATAAAAAAGAGATTCTAATAAATAGTGATTACCTTTTAAAAAGAAAACAGGATTTAAATAGATCATGTCTTTATGATCATAGAATAGATCTACCCATTTACTGGCATATTTAAAACACGACAAGAAATCTTGGGTAAGAAAACTATACCACAAATAGGCTTTATATAACCATAATTTTTCCCGAAAACCTAAGTCCTCAATATTATACAATGGCAGATGATTATTAAAATAAGTTTTCACTTTTTGATAATCTTCATCACTTCGTACATACCCCACTTTTAACATCATTCCATAAAGCTGTAAAGAAAGATTTGACAACTTACTGGTCATTACATTATGTCCAGATAATTCTTTTGCCTGTATAGCAAGTTCATTTGCACGATCAGGTATACTTCTTGTAATATACTGGGTTTCAATTATCTTCTCTAGCTCAACAATTTCATATGCTATATTCTTCTCTTCATTATCTATAGCAATTCCCTTTACCTTATCTAAAATTTTCAAACTTTGTTTATAAAGTCCTTTCTGATATAATATTGTAGCAAAATCTAACTGTTCACGTATCTGAACCCTTATATTTTGGTTCACAGGATTTAGTCTTAGACTCACTAAAATCTGCTTATATAAGTGAGCTTTAAGATTAGAAAGTTGGGCCTTCTTAACTATACCACTTTCCAAAATAGTTTTCTCGTCGTATTGCTTAATTTTATCTAGTAGATTAAAGAGCGCCAAAAATTTGGCATCTGTATTTACACCTAATCTACCTACATAAAGCTTAAACTGACGCTTTTCAGATTTAGAAAGTGACTTAACCAAAACGAACAAAGCATCTTTATGCGCATTTGTCATCGTAATAATAAGAGTTTAAATAATTGTTATTCAGTACTTTACATACCTAAAAAACTAGCTTAACGTTGTAAACAAGTTAACAACATTAAAGTAACTTGTATTTTAGGTTATATATTCGTTTGACGAGTAAAACTACGTAAATATAATGAGTAAAGAGATAGTACAAATATTTGACACTACTTTAAGAGATGGAGAGCAAGTACCGGGCTGTAAATTGGACCGGGAACAAAAATTGGTCATCGCTGAACGCCTAGATTTACTGGGTGTTAATGTGATCGAAGCCGGTTTTCCTGTTTCTAGCCCGGGAGATTTTCAATCTGTCGAAGCCATAGCCAAGCTCGTTAAAAATGCTACAGTCTGTGGATTGACCCGCGCGGTCAAAAATGATATTGAAGTTGCAGCCGAAGCTCTTAAGTATGCTAAAATGCCAAGAATCCATACTGGTATTGGCACATCTGACTCTCATATTAAATTTAAATTCAATTCTAACAGAGACGCTATCATAGAGCGTGCAATTGATGCGGTTAAATACGCAAAGACTTTTGTAGAAGATGTTGAATTTTACGCCGAAGATGCCGGCCGTACAGATAACGAGTTTTTAGCTCGTGTTTGTGAAGCGGTTATAAAAGCAGGTGCTACCGTTTTAAATATACCAGATACCACAGGCTATTGCTTGCCAGATGAATATGGTGCCAAAATAAAATATTTACGTGAAAATGTAAAAGGCATTGAAAAAGCAATTCTATCTTGTCACTGTCATAATGATTTAGGTTTGGCTACCGCAAATTCAATTTCTGGTGTCATTAATGGCGCAAGACAAATTGAATGTACCATTAATGGTATTGGTGAACGCGCAGGTAACACATCATTAGAAGAAGTTGTAATGATATTACGCCAACACCCAGATTTAAATTATGACACCACTATAAATAGCAAATTACTTTATGATACTAGTTTAATGGTATCTAATAAAATGGGTATGATAGTGCAACCAAACAAAGCTATTGTTGGTGCTAACGCATTTGCACATAGCTCTGGAATTCATCAAGATGGTGTTATAAAAAATAGAGAAACCTATGAAATTATTGACCCAGCAGATGTTGGCGTCACTGAATCATCTATTGTTTTAACTGCTAGAAGTGGTAGAGCCGCATTAGCCTACAGAGCTAAAATTGTTGGTTACGAATTGTCAAAAGTTCAATTAGATGATGTTTATCAAGAGTTTTTAAAGTATGCGGACACTAGAAAAGAAGTAAAAGATGATGATATTCATCAAATTATTGAGACTTCAAATATTGATTTACAAAGTATTAGCTAATTATGCATTTAAATATTGCGGTTTTAGAAGGAGACGGAATTGGACCTGAGGTCGTAGCACAATCTATTAAGTGTCTACGTTCTGTTGAAGAAACTTTTGGCCATAGTTTTACCTTTCAAAAAGGACTCATCGGTGCTTCTGCTATTAAACAGACCGGCAGTCCATTGCCAAAAGAAACTCTAAAACTTTGTAAAAGTACCGATGCTACATTATTTGGTGCTTTGGGCCTACCTGAATTTGATAACAACCCCAAAGCAAAAGTTTGGCCAGAACAAGGGCTATTGAAATTACGCAAGAAATTAGGTCTGTTTGCAAATATTAGACCTGTTAAAGTTTTTCCATCTTTAGTTAAGCAATCCCCTTTATCAAAAGCTCAAGTAAAAGATACAGACTTAGTAATTTTTAGAGAATTATCTGGAGGAATTTACTACGGTGAAAAAACTTTTGACGAAGAAAAGAATATTGCAACAGATATATGTTCTTATAGTGAATCTGAAATTAGTAGAATTACTCATTTAGCGTTCAAATCTGCTCGTTCCAGAAAAAAGAAAGTAACCTTGGTAGACAAAGCTAATGTACTTGAAACTTCGCGATTATGGCGACGTGTGGTAACGCAAATATCCGAGAGCTACCCAGATGTAGAGCTTAACTATCAATTGATAGACAATGCTGCCGTACAGATGGTTTTAAATCCCGCTCAATTTGATGTCATTTTAACCGACAATATGTTTGGAGATATTCTTTCTGATCAAGGTAGCGTAATTGCAGGTTCAATAGGACTTTTACCATCAGCTTCTGTAGGACTTGAGCATGCTATGTTCGAACCTATTCACGGTTCTTACCCAGATGCAGCAGGTAAAAATATTGCAAACCCAGTAGCTTCTATATTAAGTATGGCCATGCTATTGCAACATTTTAAAATGAATGAAGAATCTGATGCCGTTGTAGCAGCAGTTTTAAAATCATTTTCTAAAAAAATAGTAACCCCAGATATTTTAGGAAGTTCTAAATATGGTACTAACTATGTTGGCGATTTTATTGCCGACAATATCATGGAACTAGATGGTAATTTCAGTATTAACGATGAAAATATCGGCTTAGGAAAATCTACTATTATCTAAATTATTCACTTACCAATTCGGTCATCAATTCATTAAAATTCTTTTTGAATTCAACAAATTTATCACCTGTGGCGGGACCGTTAAATCCTGTATGAATTTTTCGAACATTCCCCTTTTTATCAATAAATATTGTGGTTGGGTATGAAAGTACATGGTTTAACATCGGTAATTTTTCTTGTGCCTTTTGTTTATCATAAGTACCATACTGCGCTAATAAAATAGGATAGTTCACCCCTATTCTATCTTTTAATCGCTCAATACCTTTTATTGCTATTTCTTTAGTTTTTGCTGATTCAAAAGTTAAGCCTATAATTTCAATGTCATTGTTTTCTTTTAAATAATCTACCAAAAATTTAGTTTCATCTAAGCAATTTGGGCACCATGTACCCATTAACTGAACAACGACCACTTTACCTTGATATTTTTCATCATTTAAAGAAATCATATTTCCTTTTACATCTGGGAAAGTAAAGGCTAATTTATCATAACCCTCGTTTAAAAAAGTTAATGAATCTGGATCTGGCAATTCAAAGCCATCATTTCTAGTAGCTACAAAAGGTTCCTTAAAATGATTACCAGAATAAAAAACACCATTCATACTAGAATCAGTAACTTTTGCATTAAACAGGAAAGCATGAGCTCCATCAAAAGCAGATAATTTTAAAGAATCACCATCAAGTATGCCATCTAAATATCTATAATCTCCTGTTGTAGTTCTAAAAGTACCTGTAACCCTATCATCTTCTTGCAAGAAAATACCCTTACCAACATATTCTTCTGCTAAATCTGGACTAAAATAGGTTTCCCAAATACCAGTTACATTGCCATTAGTACGTTCATTTGTAGTTTCAAATCTATCTTCAGTACCATATTCTGCATTGAACGGCACTATCCTATCTAAACTTGCTTTAATAAACTGACCTTGTATTCTATTTTCGGTAAAAGTACCCGCCAAATAACCTTCAAAAACAGGTGTCTGCATAATTATAGAATCACCTTTAATTTCAATTTCATCTACATCTATAACTTCTTCCGCATTAAAAATTTGCATTGCGTAACTTCCATCCTGCTTTTTATTGACTTTTAAATTAAAAGGGAGTACTTGATTATCCATAACATCTAGCTCAACAAGCCAAATACCCTCTGATAAATTTACTTTCGGTGTATTCTGCTTACACCCAACCAATAACACTAAAACGACTAGTACTGCAATACTATATCTCATACCTAATTTTTAATTTAACTTCTAATAAACAATTAAAATGGCAGAATTAAAAATTAAAATAAAGACTTCATAGCTTATTGAATGTATTAGGGCATTGTTTTATCTTTGCAACCTATAAATATTTTGAATGAAAATATCATACAACTGGCTTAAACAGTTCATACAAATAGATTGGGAATCACAGAAAACCGGAGAACTTTTAACTGATTTAGGTTTAGAGGTTGAAGGTGTTGATAAATTTGAATCTGTTAAAGGCGGATTAAAAGGTATTGTTGTAGGTCACGTATTAAGTTGCGAAAAACATACAAATGCCGATAAGCTAAATGTCACTATGGTTGATATTGGTCTAGAAGCACCTGTACAAATTGTTTGTGGTGCTAAGAATGTTGCTGCCGGACAAAAAGTACCTGTAGCTACAATTGGCACAACACTATACACTGCCGAAGGTGAAGCTTGGACCATCAAGAAAGGAAAGATTAGAGGAGAAGAAAGCTTTGGGATGATTTGCGCAGAAGACGAGTTAGGTCTTGGTAGCAGTCACGAAGGTATAATGGTGCTTGATAAAAATCTGAAAGTTGGAACTCCTTGTTCAGAAGTTTTTGACATTGAAGAGGATGAAGTTTTTGAAATTGGCTTAACACCAAACCGTGCTGATGCCATGAGTCATTTCGGCGTAGCAAGAGATTTAAAAGCAGGACTTAAACAAAAGGAAATTACCAAAGAACTTATTACACCTTCTACAAGTCATTTTAATATTAACGACCGTTCTTTAAAAATTGATGTTGATGTATTAAAAACTGAACTGGCTCCGCGTTACTGTGGTGTTACATTAAGCAATTTAATTGTTCAGCCCTCGCCTACTTGGCTTCAAAATAGACTTAAATCGATAGGTCTTACTCCGAAGAACAATGTTGTAGATGCAACTAATTATGTGCTACACGAACTTGGACAGCCTTTACATGCTTTTGATACTGCAAAAATAAAGGGTAATAAAATCTTGGTTAAGACTTTACCAAAAGGGACAAAATTTACTACGCTAGACGGAGTTGAAAGAACTTTACATGAAGATGACTTAATGATTTGTGATGCCGAAAAACCTTTATGTTTAGCTGGTATTTTCGGGGGATTAGGTTCTGGTGTAACCGAAGAAACAACATCTATATTTTTGGAGAGTGCTTATTTTAACCCTGTTTCAATAAGAAAGTCAGCGAAGAGACACGCTTTAAATACCGATGCTTCATTTAGATTTGAACGTGGTATTGATATTGAAAATGTAGAGTACAGTTTAAAACGTGCTGCATTATTAATAAAAGAAATTGCTGGCGGAGAAATTACCTCTGACGTCTATGATCTTTACCCTAAAAAGCACCCTAATTTTGAAGTTTTTCTTGCATTTGAAAAAATCAATAAACTTATAGGTCAAGAAATTCCGCAAGATACCATTAAATCTATATTGGCATCTCTTGATATTAAGGTTAAGAATGTTACAGAAGCCGGTATGGGTCTTGAAGTACCTTCTTACCGTGTAGATGTGCAACGCCAGGTAGATGTTATAGAAGAAATATTAAGGGTTTACGGCTACAACAATGTTGCTTTTAGCCAAAAGTTGAATGCATCTATAGCCACTACAGAGGCGACTGCAGACCATACCATACAATCCACTATTGGAAACTCGCTTGCTGCCAAGGGTTATTTTGAAATCTTAACCAATAGCTTAACGAACCCTGATTATACATCATTATTAGAAGATGAGGATGAAGAACGTAAGTCTATTGAAATTATTAACCCATTAAGTGGGGATCTCTCTGTTTTGCGTAGAACTTCTTTGTTCTCTGCTTTGGAAGCTGCTAGTTATAACATTAACCGAAGAAGGGGTAATCTAAAATTGTTCGAATTTGGCAAAACATATTACGCCAAAGGTGATAAACGAATAGAACCAAAATATCTTAGTATTCTATTAACTGGAGATACTGTTCAAGATAACTGGACAACAAAAGCTGTCCCTGCAAACTTTTTTGAATTAAAGTCTATTGTTAAGTCGGTATTATTAAGACTTGGTTTTTCTGATTTAAAAAGTCAACCTACCACTTCTACAATTTTCTCAGAAGGCTTAACATTTACAAATAAGAAAAAAGAATTGGTTTCTTTCGGTTTGGTTAAAAAGTCTATTCTAAAGCATTTTGATATAAAACAAGATATATTGTATGCTGATTTTGATTGGGGAACTGTTTTAAAACAAATTACAACATCACCTGTCACTTTTAAAGAAATACCTAAGCACCCAGAAGTAAAAAGAGATTTTGCTTTACTATTAGATGATAAAGCTACTTATCGAGAATTGCATGACCTTGCTTTTAGTACAGAGCGTAAATATTTAAAAGACATGACTCTTTTTGATGTGTATGAAGGTGAAAATTTACCAGAAGGAAAGAAATCATATGCAGTGAGTTTTACTTTACAAGACGACAAAAGCACTTTGACCGAAAAGCAAATAGAAAAGATAATGTCTAAATTACAAAGTACTTACGAACGTAATTTAGGTGCAATACTTCGTTAATTAAAGCATTTTTTCTGGAACAAAAACGGTATCAACTTCGTGAATGATGCCGTTAGATTGATTAGAATCTGCCGTTGTAATTATAGCACTGTTACCAGATTTATCTGTAAGTACAATATCAATACCTTTCATGGTTGCTGTTATTTTATCTCCTTGTATAGTGGTAAATTTTGCGATACCATTACCTCTACACATTGCTTTTAAAATACTAGAGGCAGATAATTTATCCGCTATTATATGGTAAGAAAGCATAGCCTTTAATGCCTTCTTATTTTCTGGATCAAATAACTTATCTATTGTCGCTTTTGATAACTTTTCAAATGCAAGGTTAGAAGGTGCGAAAACAGTAAATTCTCCGGTATAATCTAAAACCTTATCTAAGTTTGTTGCTCTAAGTGCATTTAATAATGAAGAATGATTTTCGAAGCTTGCCGTACGCTCTATAATAGACTTTTCCGGTTGAATAGTTGATATTAGATTTTCAAATTTAAAATCAATAGCATTGTCCTGTGCATAGGTCTGAATCCCTAAAAATAGGGCGCACAAGGACATGAGGGATGTCCATTTTTTCATAATAGGTGGTTATTAAGGGGCAAAATGTTCTCAAAATCGATAAACGGTTCGATTTCGCCGTTAATATACAATTAGATGTCTTTTACACCTAGCGTGAATTAAGCAATAGAACGATTTTAACATTTTATTAACTTTTAATTAAGTTAAACAAGATTTTGATAAAATAACTAATTAACTAACTTTGAGTGTATTGCTAAAAAAAGAATATGTTGCTATCTAAAACAAACATTGAACAGAAACTCTCTAAAGCTAGAAATAAGCAGATTTTATCAGAAGATGCAAGAATGAAAGAGGTTTATAATATTCTTTCAAATGTAGATGATGAATTAGAGAGAATTGAACAAAACGTAATAACAAGCAATGGCAGACCTAACAATAATTTCAATGTAAACATATTAGATAGCTCTAGAATTTATCACGTAGACGAAATCAAGCAAATTTGCATAGACTATCGTTTACGCTTTTTAGATACTAAATATTTTAAGGGACCAATACCTGCAGAGGCGCTGTCAAAAATTAAAAGTCTTGAAAAAGAACATAACTTAGAAATACAGGGATTTAAAATAATAGCTCCTTCTAAACTTTTTAAACTAGAAGATAAGGATGATCCTTTGCTATTTGCCCCTATTGGAAATGGTTATCATTATTTAATACATCAATGGGGAAATGACCTTCACCCATTTCGAAAGCTACTAATGTGGCCTTTTAAAAGCATCGTAAACCTTGCTATTTTAGTTTTACTGATGAGTACCATTACAACGATGTTGATACCAGACGGACTATTCTCAAAAACCAATTCAAATGCTCAATTTTGGATTTTGAACTTTTTTATGTTCAAGTGTATTGCTTCTGTGGTAATTTTCTACGGATTTGCAATGGGCAAAAACTTTAATCCTGCTATTTGGAACAGTAAATATTTTAATAGCTAATTACAAATGTTATTTTACAAATATAGTTTTCGGAACACCCTCTAAATCAATATTATCAATAAGTTTGAAATCTGGAGCAGGAGTTATTCTCAGAATTCCACCTTTATCTAACTGTCCTTTTTTCTGATAGCCTATTAAAACATAATTGTTCTTTTCATCGTACGCTATTGATGTTGTTTGGGCTACATTGTACTTCATATTCAATTCAGTTTCAGTTAAGAAATTTTCAAATAGATAAACTACAGTGCTATTCTTTTCAAAGTCATATATTGCTGGTACTTCTTCAATTTCTGCATTTGGTATATTTTTTTGAAAATAAAATTTACCTGCGCTATCTAAGAAAAAATCTTGTGTTGTAACAAACCCAGGCTCTGTATTCTCACCATACGTGGTGTACGTTTTTTCTAAAGTAAAGGGATCTAAAGTAGTATGTAACTCTGGGTAGCTAATAATAACCTTACCAGTACTATTGGTAAATAGACGCTGTGCGTCTAAACCTAATTCTAATTCCATTAAAACTTCATTATCATCAAGATCAATTACCGATAAATGAAATTCATCACTTACAAACTCATTTAACGTTAACACAAACAAACGGTTTGATGACATTACAATATCTATTGGCTTCTTATCCAAAGAAATTTCCACAAGACCATCTGCTACCTCATTAAGTGAATTTATGCGAATTACAAATTGCTTGTCTTTACCCAATAGCTCTCTTTCATACGCAACAGCGGCAAGTTCACTAGAATATGCCATTGCAATTACATTTATGGAACATACATCTAAATCGCTAAATAGGGCTACTGACTTTGAAGAAGAATCTTCTGCATTAAACCATTGAAAAGTTGCCTGACAATTAGTAGTGGAATAATAGCCAATATCGGTTGTTGTACGATATTTTATAGCATTTGAGGGAATGTTACTAAATGAGTTTACTGCGCTTTTAACAGTAAATTCATCATTAGCAGAACACAAAACAACACCATTTAATTGATTGTTATTTTGTAAAAAAACTGTGTAGTCAACTTGTACATTAGTAGCGATTTCCTCATCAACTTGTTCTGAAGATTTTTCGCATGCGAAGAAACTAAAGGCTAGCACAAAGCAAGCCACATATTTGTAGGTTTTCATAAAACAACTATTTGGGTTAATCTATTCTATGCTTAATTAGCGTACATTTTGTTACGCTGATCTTTTAATGCCTTGTCAGACATATATTCATCAAACGTAGAATACCTATCAATGTTGCCTTTTGGAGTTAATTCTATGATTCTATTTGCAACAGTTTGCGCAAACTCATGATCATGTGTCGTTAACATTACAGTACCCTTAAAATTCTTGAGTGAATTATTAAATGCAGTAATACTTTCTAGATCCAAGTGGTTCGTTGGTTCATCTAACATTAATACATTTGCACGCATTAACATCATTCTGCTTAACATGCAACGTACTTTTTCTCCTCCAGAAAGAACAGTACACTTTTTAAGTGCTTCCTCTCCACTAAATAACATTTTACCCAAGAAACCACGAATATATACTTCTTCGCGCTCTTCTTCTGTTTTAGCGTATTGACGTAACCAATCTACCAAGTTAATGTTACCAGTAAAGAAACCTGAATTATCTGCAGGTAAGTAAGATTGTGTAGTAGTTATACCCCATTGAAAAGTACCTTTATCAGCTTTTTTATTGCCATTTATGATATCATAGAATGCTGAAGTAGCTCTTGAGTCTCTTGATATAATAGCAATTTTATCTCCTTTTGCCAAGTTAATATTTACGTTACTAAATAATAGCTCACCTTCATCGGTTGAAGCAGAAAGTCCTTCTACGTTTAAAATCTGATCACCAGCCTCACGTTCTCTGTCAAAAATAATTGCAGGGTACCTACGGCTAGATGGTTTAATATCATCAATTTTTAATTTAGAAAGCATTTTTTTACGAGAAGTAGCTTGTTTACTCTTTGCAACGTTTGCACTAAAACGAGCAATAAATTCTTGTAATTCTTTTGCTTTTTCTTCTGCCTTCTTGTTTTGTTGTGCACGTTGACGAGCCGCTAACTGACTACTCTCATACCAAAACGTATAGTTACCAGAATATAAATTCAATTTTCCAAAATCGATATCACCTATATCAGTACAAACCGTATCTAAGAAGTGACGGTCATGACTTACTACTATAACAGTATTTTCATAATCTGCCAAGAAGTTTTCTAACCAACTGATTGTTTCATAATCCAGGTCGTTTGTAGGTTCATCCATTATTAATACATCAGGATTACCAAATAACGCTTGTGCTAAAAGTACACGTACTTTTAATTTAGAATCTAGCTCAGACATTAAAGTAAAATGTAAATCTGCACTAATACCTAAATTTGAGAGTAATGCCGCCGCGTTGCTATCTGCGTTCCAACCATTCATTTCTTCAAACTTCACCTGCAACTCCCCTATTCTATCAGCATTTTTATCATCGTAATCTGCATAAAGGGCATCTATTTCCTTCTTAATCTCATACAAAGGCTTGTTACCCATTACTACTGCTTCTAATACCGTAAAATCATCGGCAGAGTTATGATTCTGTTCTAATATAGACATTCTCTTACCTGGCTCTAAATGAACATGACCAGAAGTTGGGTCCATTTGCCCAGCAAGAATTTTCAAAAAAGTAGATTTACCTGCGCCATTGGCACCAATAATACCGTAGCAATTACCCTGGGTAAAAGCAACATTTACTTCATCGAACAACACTCGTTTTCCAAATTGAACAGAAAGATTAGAAACAGATAACATAGAAACAAAATTTTAAAAATCCGTGCAAAAATACTGAATTTCTAGGCTTACTCTACTTAGTTTAGCATCAAATTCGACAAAAGATTATTAAGTTAGCGGTTAACAACATTTAACTAGCTATTAACAACATCTGGTGATTAGGTTTGTTATTTTTGACTATCACCAGTCCCATATACTATATGATAAGATTTTTACTCTCTGCATCCGTAGCCTTATTAATGGGTTGTTCCTCCACAAAAAAAGATTCTGAAACAGTACTGTTTGCTGGTGAAATAGTGAATCCTACGAGTGATCAAGTTATTTTACTGAAAGGCGGCGTAAAGGTCGATTCCGCAAAGATTGATAACAATAACCGATTTGAGTTTAAGCTTTCTTCCATTGAAAACGGTTTGTACCACTTTAATTTAGCTCCAGAACATCAATATGTATACCTAGAAAAGGGCGATAGTCTTATGGTTAGGCTTAATACTATCTATTTTGATGAGTCTTTGGTTTTCTCTGGTACTAATGAAGAGACCAATAATTTTTTATTAGAGTTATTTCTAGCAACCGAAGAAGAAGATTCTGCTATGTATTCCGAGTATTACGAATTAGAACCCTTAGACTTCGCTGATAAAATACAATCTCTAAGACAAGACAAAGTTGCTACACTAAATGAGTTAAATTCAGAAAATCTAATTTCAGAAGAAGCAATTAAGTTATTAACCGGCAGTATAGATTACACGTATAATAGATATAAAGAAATTTACCCCTTTCAACATAAAAGAAAAACTGCTGAGGAAAATCTTCATGATTTACCTAAGGACTTCTACTCGTATAGAAGTCAAATAGATTACGGTGACCACACATTGACCTACCTTAGACCTTATTACGATTTCATGAAAGCTCATTTTGGCAACTTATCTTATATGAGCTGTAAAAATGAATGCAAGAACGCTCATGAAGACGAAAGCAAGCAATTGCATTACAAAAAGCATAAATTACATCTGATTGACAGTCTTGTTATTGAAAAAGAATTGAGAGATAATCTTTTTAGAAATGTAGCATTTGACTATTTATTAAAGAAAAAAGATGCACCTGAAAACACAGAAATATTCTTAACAGAATTTAAGAAAGTTTCCAAAAACAATATGCACATTGAAGAAATTGAAAACCTTTATCAAGGTATTGCAAATCTTCAGCCTGCAAAAGTTATTCCCGATTTAAAGGTGATGACCTTCAACAATGAAAATAAGACTTTAACTGAAATTGCAGCAAACAAGAAAGTCTTATTTTATTTCTGGTCTGGCACTAACAAAAAGCAATATTTAGAGATATTTAAACGAGTGTCCATACTTAAAGAAAAGAAACCTGACCATGAGCTTATAGGTATTAACATTAAAACAGATTACGACCAGTGGAAAACTATCATATCTACGCTTGGTGTAGATCCTTCATCACAATATCATAGCAATGATTTTAAAGAGCTTACCGAGAAATTGGTGCTCTACCCTATGAATAAAGCTATTATAACTGAAAACGCGGTAATAGTTGATGGCTTTTCTAATATCTACAAAAACTAGTAAACTAAAATTTTAATAGATTTTATTCTAGGTTGTTACGAACTATGACCTTCAAGCAACTTCTCAAACCAAAGACCCGGTAATAAATTCTTGAGGGTTAAAGAGAATTTTTGAATAAATGAACCTACTTTATAATGAGGTTTAGGGTTTTTAGTTTCAATAATTTTAGCAATCTTCTTAGCCACATCAGCTGGATCACCACCACTATCTACATCTGCATCTATAGCCTCTAAAGTACTCTTATAGGCATTTCTGTAAGCTGAATTTTCATATACAGGAGTGTGATATCTACCAGAAGCAATATTAGTAGCAAAATCACCAGGCGCCAATGTTGTAAGCTTTACGCCAAAAGCTTTAGTCTCCATTCTGTAACTCTCGGTTACAATTTCTAACGCTCCTTTTGATGCTGAATAAATACCTCTAAATGGCAAACCCATATAACCCGCAATAGAGGTTATATTAATAATAAGGCCATTTTTCTGCTCACGCATAACGGGCAAAACATTGTTCATCACATTTAATGGTCCGTTGAAATTGGTTGCAAAGGCTTTTAAAACTTCTTCATGAGGAGTTTCTTCCATAGGTCCTGTTATACCTATACCTGCATTATTTATAAGTACATCAATTCTATTTTCAAGTTCAAGTAATGATGCAATACAACTTTTAATAGTTTCTTGTTTTCTTACATCCATCTCTAAAAGTGGAAAATCTGAAAATGACGGATATTTACTCTTGCTACGTGTTGTACCGTAAACTTTATACCCTTTTTCTTTTAAATGTATACCTATTGCTTTGCCAATACCTGAAGACCCACCTGTAATTAGTACTACTTTTTTTTTCATTTTATAGAAAATAAGCGATGCTAAACGTTATATAGAATTGGTTTTGAATATGTTACCTTAAATCTTAAAATTTCACTCTAAGGCACAAAAAAAGGCAAGCTACCTACATCGCACCGCTACGACCATATACCCTTGCTGTGTTCCCACCCTGGGGGATTCTACAGGAGCTGGTCGTGTAGGACTTGCCAGGTGCAAATATACAATCTTTTAAAACTTTGACAATCCTTTAGTTTCTAATTTTTATGAATTAAATTGCCTATTAATAACAAGAAACCCTTCTTGTATACACTTACTACATAAACTTAAACACCCGTTTTCTTAATGAAAATTATAAATTTTTTCTGTATCGTTCTTATTACCAGTTTGTTTACCGCTTGCGGAAGCGGCAACCAAAAAGCATCATCTCTATTCGAAATTAGCTTAGAGAAAAATGCAAGCCAAGTTAATTTGAACCAAGAAATTGGTATAAGTATTAAAAATAAAAAGGAAAAACAGATAGAAAGCGTTGAATATAGCATTGATGGCACTAAAATTCCGGTCAATAATGATAAAATAAAAATTGATTTACCCACATTAGGAAACAAAATTCTAACTGCGAAAATTACTTTTGATGGTGAAACCGTTGATATCAACAAAAACCTTAAGGTACTTTCTGAGAAAGCTCCTGAAATTTACACCTACACCATTATTAAGGAATACCCGCACGATACCAAAGCTTATACACAAGGCTTAGAATTTTATAATGACACCTTATATGAGTCTACAGGAAAAAAAGGGCAATCTTTTTTAAGAAAATTAGATTTTAAAACTGGAGAAGTTTTTGAACAGATAGACTTAGACGAAACTTATTTTGGAGAAGGCATAACTATATTGAATAATAAAATCTATCAGCTAACATGGCAAAGCGGTCTAGGTTTTATATATGATTTAAATTCTTTTAAAAAATTGGACAATTTTCAATACGGAAAAAGTCGTGAAGGCTGGGGATTAACAAACGACGGCTCTAAAATTTATAAAAGCGATGGAACAGAAAAAATATGGTTTTTGAATCCAGATACAATGACAGAGGAAGGTTACATAGAAACGGTAACCAACTCATCAATATTTAATTCAGCCAACGAATTAGAATATGTAGACGGAAAAATTTATGCTAATGTTTATCAAAAACCGAGTGTCATGATTATTGATAGTAAAACAGGAGCTATAGAAGGTGTTATCAATTTCAGCGGTTTAAGTGATATCATTACTAAAACTGAGAATTGGGATAAAACAAATTACGTGCTTAACGGTATAGCGTACCACCCAGAACGCAAGACATTTTTTGTTACTGGTAAGTTCTGGGACAAAATGTTTGAAGTGCAAATAGAGAAAAAATAGAAATATGGCATTTCAAAAAGAGATTGTTGTTTCGCATGACGATTTAGACGATTTAAACCATGTAAACAATGTGCGTTATGTACAGTGGATACAAGACATTTCTAAAGAACATTGGCAAACAGTAGCAACTGCAAAAATGCAGCAAGATGTTATTTGGGTAGTATTAACTCATCATATAGAATATAAGCGGGCAGCAGTATTAGATAACCCAATTGTTATATCAACACACATAGAATCTAGTTCTGGTGCTAAATGTGTTAGAATTGTAGAAATGAAACACGGCACTACCAATAAATTACTAGTTAGATCAAGCACAGAATGGTGTCTTCTTGATAGTAAATCTTACAGACCAATACGAATTCCTGAAGAGATCAAAGAAATTTTCCTTTAATTTAGATGATGTAAAACCTTTTTAGCGTGCGCCTTAGAATCTTAACTGTACTCACTATTTTATTTACTATTCTATGGAGCACCTCTTGTAGAAAAGATTTTGAATACGCCCCAAGTAACGGTCATCTTTCGTTTTCTAAAGACACCGTTTACCTAGATACCGTTTTCTCTAATATAGGAAGCAGTACGTATACATTAAAAGTATATAACGATACTAAAGATGATGTTATCATCCCTGCTATTACCCTTAAAAACGGTGTTGAAAGTTTTTACAGATTAAATGTTGATGGGGTTGCAGGTAAAGAATTCAAAAACATACCGCTTTACGCTGAAGACAGTCTTTTTATTTTAGTCGAAACTACTATAGATATTAATGATGATACATTAAACGAGCTCCTATACACCGATGCTATTCAATTTGATAGCGAACCTTTTCAACAATCTGTTGAATTAGTGACATTAGCAAAAGATGCCATATTGCTATACCCTAATAAAAATACGAACAACAACGCAGAATCTATTGTGCTTTATAATGACGAATTAGGAAACCCTATTGAAATAGAGGGATTCATTTTACCTGATGAACATTTAAATTTTACAAAAGATAAATCTTACGTTATCTATGGCTACGCTATCGTACCTGATGGTAATGAACTAATTATTGATGCAGGTACGCGTGTGCATTTCCATCAGAATTCTGGAATAGTAGTCCAAAATGGTGCTACTATTACTATAAATGGAGAAATAAGTGAAAATGAAGGATTACTAGAAGGAGAAGTTATTTTCGAAGGAGATAGACTTGAGACCGAGTTCAACAACATAGCAGGGCAATGGGGAACTATTTGGATAAGTGCAGGGAGTAAGAATAACTCCATTAATCATTTAACTATTAAGAACGCGGAATTAGGCTTATTCGTTGAAGGGCAAGAGAATGAACCAGAAGAAACCTTGACCATCACAAACAGCCAGATACTTAATAGTTCTACACATAATCTCTGGACTAAAAATGCCCACGTAAATGCTGCCAATATCATATTGGGTAGCGCAGGCAGCTCTTCTCTTCTTATAGAGAATGGTGGTAATTACTCATTTACACATGCAACAATTGCCAACTATTGGAACAAAGGGTTTCGATTTAATGCTAGTTTAGCTGTAAGCAACACTTCAATTACCAACTCAAATAACGGATTTGATTTATTGGCTGCGGATTTTAAGAACTGCATCATTGATGGAAATAGCGCTAATGAAATTTCACTTCAGAGCAATAGTCAAAATTCTTTCAACTTTAGTTTTCAAAATTGTTATATCAAATACAACGAAAATCAATCTTCCACAGAGAATAACATATTATACGATTTCGAAGATGAAGCCCACTACCCCAATGTTATTTTAAATGGAGAATTGGATTATTTTCAACCATTTGAAAATGATTTTAAAATAGGATTAAATTCTGAAGTCATCAATAAAGGTGATTTAAATATTGCGAATTCTACGCCGTTAGATATCATTGAAACAGCACGAATACCTAATCCAGATTTAGGTGCATATCAGGCAATAGAGAAAAATTTATAACTTTATTACGGGAATAAATGAAGGATTTTTCTCTCACAAGTCCCGTAAACACTCATTTTATAAACATGTCCTCTCTTTTTATAAGGACATTCTAGGTAAACCTTTTCCTGCCTATGTTTAATTTCGTAGTATACGCTATTTTATTTGAATTATACTTACACCATAATCGACTCTGATGCTGTTTCAAATTTGCAGTTGCATGCATTTTTGGATGAATATGGTGACTTTGAATGTATAAACACCACCAACACCCCTTCAGACGGATTAAATGATATTTTAAAGTACTCTCCTGATATTGTTTTTATTAATCTTAACAATGATTATTCATCTGTATTTCTAATGGTTACAGAAATTCATCAATACATGAATCAGTTACCAATCTTAATTGGTATTGCATCTACTAAGAATTATGCGTACGATGCTATAAAAAATGGGTTCTTCGATTACTGGCTACAACCATTTAATGAATTTGATATTCGCAAATCATTATTGAAATTGCAAAAAAGAATACCTAAAGAGAAGGCGCCCGCTACTATATGTTTAAAATCATATAACGATTTTCAATACTTAAACACTAACGACATCCTCTACTTAAAGGCAGATAATAATACTACTGAATTTTTCATGAAAGATGGTACAATTATCAATGCCTATAAAACGTTAAAGACTTTTGAAAATACTTTGCCCGATAATTTTATGCGTGTTCACCAAAGTTATATTGTTAACACTAGTTATGTTTCTCGTATCAACTTCGGAAAATCTATCTGCGCAATTAAAGCGGTGAACGAGAATATTCCTTTTTCAAAAACTTACAGAGAGAATATGAACAACCTTAAGAATATTCTTTCTAAAAATACCTTTTCCTCTTTAAATTAAAGAATTCTCTCACAATTGGTTCATTTACTAACAGAATCAGGTCATCCACTTAAGACTTAAAATATTGACATCGTTGCTCAACGAACGGTGGTACTTTGGCTGTAACATAAACCAAAAACCCCTAAAAAACAGAAACAGTATGAAAAAAGTAGTAAGTATTTTAGCCGTTGCAATAATGACTATAGGTATGGCAACTTCAATTATTCAAAACACAGCTAGTGAATTTGATTTCATAAATGATATTTCTAAAGCTCTAACTTGCGATGATTGTTACATGCCACCGGCAGATAGAAAACCACCAAAAGGTATTGCATAACAAGCTTTATAAAACAAAAATAGCCTTTAACAATCTTGTTAAAGGCTATTTTTTTATACCTTGGTTTTTAATCCTTATAAAATCATTTTTTTTGAACAAGTCTTATTTTTACATAATAATACTCTTTCTACTTTGCCTCAGTTGTTCAAAAACAAAACCTGAAAAGGTAATTCAAGAAACATATACAACTATAGACAGTATCTCAGTCTGGGCATCTGAAAGCAATAAACCTGAAATAAAAAAAGAAGATAAATTAGCCTTACAATTAAAAGCATACAATCTTGCTAAAAATATAGGCAATGACTCTCTAAAAGCCCTATACTTCTCAAACCTTTCTTACAACCCCAATTTCATAACTGACAGTTTATTATACCGGAAAGTAAATGAACAAGCCAAATTGCTCAATAAGAGCATTAAAGATTCCTCTGCTCTTGGTAATGCCTATTGGGATTTGGCATTTTTTTTTGAAAGATATAATGTTAAGGATAGTGCCTTTTACAATTATTCAGAAGCACTAGATATTTTTAATTCCATTAATGATAAATCTAGCACTGGACAAATGTATTTGTACATGGCAGTCATTCAAATGAAAATTAAAGATTACATAGGTAGCGAAGCAAACACCGTAAAAGCCATAGAATATTTTAAATCAATTGATGACAACAAAAAATTGTCTGATAGTTATAATCTTTTAGGTATCGTTTTAAACGATTTAGAAGAATATGAAAAATCACTTTCGTATTACAATGAAGCTTTATATTATCTAAAAAAGACCCCCAATTTCAATATTAGAGAAGCGACTCTCATAAATAACATTGGAGTAATCTATAGAGACAACGAACAGTACCTATTAGCAATTGAAAATTTTGAAAATGTTTTAGGCACCAATAACTTATTTGTAAAAAACCCCAACCTATACGCCAAGGCATTAAGTAACCTTGCAACTTCTAAATTATATAATAAGGACACTATTGATGTTGAAAATCTTTTCATCAAAGCAATTGAAATTAAGCAGAAAGAAAATGACCTTGGTAGTTTGGCCTCAAGTTATTACAATTATGCAGAATATAAAGCTTACGCTAAAGACACTTTAAATGCTATAATCAAGGGCAAAGAATCTGAAAGGTTGGCATACGCAGGAAATTCAAATGAGCAGCTTTTAAAAATATGGCCATATTTAGCGGTTTTAGAAAAGGAAAATGCTACAGAATATTTCAAAAAATTTACTGCACTTAACGATAGTCTACAAAAAGAAGACCGTAAGCAGCAAAATAAATTTGCTCGAATACGCTTTGAGACCGATGAATTTATAGCTGAAAATATAGAGCTAGAAAGTGAGAAAGAAGTACTCTCAAAACAAAAGCAAATTTGGATAGGTATTGCCACCGGATTCTTTTTACTTGGTCTTTCTGTCTACATCATTATCAATCAGCGTGCAAAAAATCAAAAACTTAGGTTTGACCAACAGCAACAAGCAAACAACCAAGAGATTTTCAACCTAATGTTAATGCAAAAGCAAAAAGTTGATGAAGTAAAACGACTTGAACAAAAACGAATTTCAGAAGAATTACATGATGGTGTTCTTGGTAAAATGCTTGGTGCCCGTATGATATTGACAGGCTTAAATAAGCGTGCTACGGATGAAGCCATTCAAGAAAAATCTAAAGCACTTGGTTCTTTACAAGAAATTGAGAATGAAATACGATCTATATCTCACGAGCTAAGCCATAGTGCTTATCAAAAAATAAACAACTTTACTGATTCTGTTGAAACCCTTCTTGCCAACAATAAAAATGCAAACATTAAAACTATCTTTCATTTTAACGAAGATGAAAATTGGGATAGCTTAGCTGGCGATATCAAAATAAATGTGTATCGGATCATACAAGAAACGTTTCAAAACGCTATTAAACACTCTAAATGCACATACTTTGAAGTTACCTTCTATAGAAACGACGATCAATTCAATGTTATCATGAGCGATAATGGAATTGGCTATAATATAAATAAAGGTAAAAAAGGTATTGGTATTAGAAATATTACCTCTAGAATGGATAAACTAAAAGGAACCTTTCATATAGATTCTACTGAAGGGCAAGGCACTACGATTTCACTTAATATTCCGGTAAATCTAAAGATTAAAATAAGTACCAATAATAATACCTAATATAAAAACGTTTAGTAAATTACAATAGAATCGTAATTTATGAACACTGTACGAATTTTAGCGGTAGATGATCACGAAATGACTGCTCTTGGATATAAATATATTCTTGAGGATTCTGAGTTTGCAGACTTTAATGTAAAGGTAGAAATTGCTACTAGTTTTGAAAAAGGCAAAACTAAGATTGAAACTTCAAAACGAGCCGTACCTTATGATGTTATTTTATTAGATATTCAATTATTCTCTCCAGAATCTAAAGACCCTAGAACAGGTATTGATTTAGGCATTGTAGCAAGAAATGAAGTGCCTAATTCAAAGGTGGTATTCATGTCTTCTTACAGTGACAATTATAGAATAAACAACATTTTCAAAACCGTAAACCCAGACGGGTATATGGTTAAATCTGAAATAGATGAAATGTCTCTTAAAACAATGGTAGAAACTATTGTAAATGAATCTCCATATTACACTGCCAGCGCGCTATCTGCAATACGTCGTAGAATGTCTACCAATATCGTTATTGATGAGCAAGATCAGAAGATTTTATATCATCTATCTCAAGGAATACACACAAGAGACATTGCCCCATTAATTGGCTCTGCAAACACTACTGTAGAAGCAAGAAAACGGCAACTAAAAGCTTTATTCGATGTTAAAAATGGTAATGACCTTGCCTTGATAAATGAAGCTAAAACGCGAGGTTTCTTATAACAGACATCAAAATTACAACTTACTGAATATCATGTGTTTATGATTTTTTAGATGATTTTATCATAATATCCTCCGAAATTCTAAGGTTTTCCTAAGTCAAATTGCAAAGTGAGAAAAGTATCTTTATGTAAAAGAATGCTATAAATTTCTACCTTTATGCCCTTTAACTACGAAAATTTTATTAATAATTCAAAACTAGAATATACTAAAGAAATTTCTGGTATCGATGAATTTCTAAGCGCTATTGGTTTTCATTATTTTTCTAATGTAAAGCTTAACAACCAGCATATTACCTTTAATTCTATCAGTTTAGTTTTAGAAGTTTCATGTAATTTAGATTTACTTGAATTACTTGCTCACTTTAATACAGGTAGATGGGGAAATAGCGGAAAAGAAGATTCTCCCTTACATATAGCTTTAGAGACTCTTGATACAAAAAATCAATATAACATAGATATTGAAGAGTTTACACTATTCTTAAACGACACTAGTATTGTTATAAAAAGAATTTATGACAGGAGTATATCAACGCAATTAAATGATATTTTAAAACAAATAGCATTTAATTATGTGTTTTTAACAAGAGGGCTTACTCAAAAGCCTTACGAAATATTTGTTCCCATATTTGAAGATTATATCGAGAATATTGAAGCAGATGATGAGCAATTAAATATGGCTCCAAAATCTTATTCAGAATTTTGGGGAATTTACTTAGATAAAGATGATGAGGCTTCTATTTACGACGTAAATAAGAATACTTATGTTAGTGGTGATTTAGAGTTTTTATCAGAATAAAAACTCTAAATCAATTACTAACTTTTAGTTATGCATTAAAAATTGGTCTTGTATTCATCATTGCATTAACCTTCTCTTTCACTTCTTTTATAATAGTTTCATTTTCAGGATTTGTAATTACCTGATCAATAAAATCTACCACTTTTTCCATATCGCTTTCAACTAAACCTCTTGTGGTTATTGCTGCTGTTCCAAAACGAATACCAGAAGTTACAAATGGCGATTTATCATCAAATGGCACCATATTTTTGTTTGCTGTAATATCTGCTAAAACCAATGCTTTCTCAGCATCTTTACCAGAAATGTCTTTATTTCTAAGATCTATAAGCATCATGTGATTATCCGTACCGTCAGAAATGATATTGTAACCTCGTTGTACAAAAGATTTAGCCATGGCATCGGCATTTGTTTTTACCTGAGCTATATACGTTGCGTATGACTCTGTTAATGCTTCACCAAAAGCTATTGCCTTACCAGCGATAACATGTTCTAATGGACCACCTTGATTTCCTGGAAAAACAGCTAAGTCTAATAAAGCAGACATCTTTCTAAGATTTCCATTTTTAAGTTTGATACCAAACGGATTTTCAAAATCAGTGCCCATTAATATTAAACCTCCCCTTGGACCTCTTAATGTTTTATGTGTTGTTGTAGTAACGATATGACAATGAGGAATTGGGTTATTCAACAATCCTTTCGCAATTAATCCTGCTGGGTGAGAAATATCAGCAAGCAAAATAGCATTCACACTATCTGCAATCTTACGAAAACGTTCAAAATCCATATCTCTAGAATATGCAGAAGCACCAGCTATAATAAGCTTTGGCTGTTCTTTTGTAGCTACTTCTTGAATTTTATCATAATCTAACCTTCCAGTTTCTTTATCTACCCCGTAAAATACAGGATTATATAATCTACCTGAAAAATTAACAGGAGAACCATGTGTTAGGTGACCACCATGAGATAAATCAAATCCTAAAATTTTATCACCCGGGTGTAAACATGCGTGATATACAGCTGCATTAGCTTGAGAACCTGAATGAGGCTGCACATTTGCATATGCCGCACCAAATAGCTCTTTTGCTCTATCAATAGCCAACTGTTCTACTTTATCTACTACTTCGCAACCGCCGTAATATCTTTTACCAGGATACCCTTCAGCATACTTATTTGTAAGTACTGAGCCTTGAGCTTCCATTACCTGAGGACTAGTAAAATTTTCAGAGGCAATTAATTCAATGCCATTGATTTGACGTTGTCTCTCTTCTTCAATTAAATTAAAAATAGTAGTGTCGCGTTGCATGATGATATTTCTTTTAAATCAGCTGCAAAAATACAAATAGCGTATCTATTGAAATATAAAAAAGAGCACAAACACATAACTTATTTATTAAAATTAGTTAATAACTATACTGTTATAGCTTATTAAATAATAATGAATTCATGCATCTCATCGAATATATACTATTCATCATCCTATTACGTTTAATATTAACCCTTTTGTGGCACGGCTGTTGAATAGCTATTATAAATCATAAAAATAATAGACATGAAAAAATTTCTACTATTTAGTTTTATCGGTATACTACTTTCTTGTAGTGGTGTAAAAAAAACACAGGAAGCTCTGAACTCTGGTAATTACGAGGCTGCAATTAATAAAGCAGTTATGAATATTGCAGAGAATAAGAACAAAAAAAGTAATCAGCAATATATAGTTCTTCTTGAAGAAGGGTATAAAAAAAATACCGAAAGAGAACTGCAACATATTAAATTCCTTAAAAAGGATGGTAATGCTGCAAACTATGAAGAGATTTTTAATGCCTACGGTAGATTAAAATCTATTCAAGAACGAATTCGACCTTTACTTCCTTTACAAATTCAAGATGAGGGCAGAAGAGCACAATTCAACTTTAAAAATTATGATGATGATATTATTGCCGCAAAATCTAAATTATCTGAGTTTTTATATAACAAGGCAAATGCACTTTTAACTGACGCTAACTATAAAGCTGATTTTAGAAACGCGTACAATGATTTAAATTATTTACAGGAAATAAATCCAAACTATAAAGATGTAATCTCTAAAATAGATGAAGCATATCAAAAAGGATTAGATTATGTTATTGTTGATATGACAAATAATACAAATCAGATTATACCAAAAAGGCTAGAAGATGAGCTTTTAAATTTGAATACATACGGCCTAAACTCTAACTGGACGGAATACCATACGAACAGACTACACAATCAAGTGTATGATTATCAAATGGAAGTTTCTTTTCAAGACATAAACATCTCACCTGAACAAATTAGGGAGAAACAAATAAGCAAAGAAAGACAAATTAAAGATGGATATACTTTTGTAGAAGACCGCAATGGCAATGTAGTTTCTGACAGTTTAGGTAATAGCATTAAAGTTGATAAATTCAAAACAGTACGTTGTAATTTTTACCAGTTTACACAGTTTAAAAGTGCACAGGTTACTGGGGTTGTAAATTTTATTGATCTAAAGAAACAACAAAAAATAAATCAATATCCATTAACAAGTCAATTCGTATTCGAACATATTTATGCTAATTATGATGGTGATAAAAGAGCGCTAGATAATGACTTGGTTTCTCTTTTACAACTTGCAAGAGTACCATTTCCCAGCAATGAACAAATGGTTTATGATGCCGGTGAAGATTTAAAAAATAATCTTAAAAATATCTTGAACAATCAAAGTTTCAATTAAAAAAAAGCCCCGTAATTACGGGGCTTTTTTTATATGTATTGTTCTAGCTTAATATTAGATATTGCGTTGTGCGAATCATGCATTACCACTACCCCATTCTTTACTATTAATAACTGAGGAGATTGATGCATTACACCAAACTCAGAAGCAACAGCATTAGAAACATCTCTATTTGCCAACAAATCTAAAAAGTAAAGATCCATTTGCCCCTCTTCTAGCCCGTAACTAATTTTAAACATATTCAACACCATTCTACTTATTCCACAAGATGTGGAATGTTTGAATATCACTTGTGGTCTACTACTAGACACTTCTTTAATATCTTTCAATTGAGCTACGGAGTTTAGAGGTATCCACGGTATACCTGATGATTTTTTTTCATCACCACTGTTAGAACCTCCAAATAAACCACCAAATATTCCCATAAAATTCTTAATTTAATATAGTCATTTCAACACAACCAAACTGACTAAATGTCAGCATATTTTTAAGATTTTCAGCCATTTTGTCCTGAAAACCTAATTGGTAAGATTGTTGAATATTAGCTATCAAAAGTATTACAATTAACTAAAACCTAAAGAATATGAATATAAATAATTTCACAATAAAATCACAGGAGGCTATTCAACAAGCCCAGCTGATTGCCCAAAATAACGGACATCAGCAAATTGAAAACGAACACTTATTTAAAGCACTTACCGAAGTTGAAGAAAATGTAATGCCCTTTTTAATTAAAAAGCTTGGGATTAATTTTTCACTAGTTCAACAAATTTTAGAAAAAGAACTTTTAAGCTTTCCTAAAGTTGAAGGCGGTGACTTACTATTTTCTAGAGAAGCTAGTAAGACTTTAAACGAAGCCAGTATCATCGCCAAAAAGATGGAAGATGAATATGTTTCAATAGAGCATTTATTTTTAGCCATCTTAAAATCCAAAAGCAAGATAGCACAGATCCTAAAAGACCAAGGTGCAACCGAGAAAGATTTAATGGCTGCGATAGATGAATTGCGCAATGGCGATAAGGTTACCTCACAAAGTGCCGAAGACAATTATAACTCACTTAATAAGTATGCCAAAAACCTAAATGAATTAGCAGATAGCGGTAAACTAGATCCTGTAATTGGGCGTGATGAAGAAATACGTAGAATTCTACAAATTTTATCAAGACGTACTAAAAACAATCCTATTCTTGTAGGTGAGCCTGGCGTGGGTAAAACCGCTATAGTTGAGGGCTTAGCGCATAGAATTATACAGGGCGATATTCCTGAAAACCTAAAGGATAAAGTAATTTACTCTTTAGACATGGGAGCATTAATTGCCGGCGCCAAATATAAAGGTGAATTTGAAGAGCGACTAAAAGCCGTTATAAAAGAAGTTGTCAGTGCTGATGGTAATATCATATTATTCATTGATGAAATACACACTCTTATTGGTGCAGGTGGCGGACAAGGTGCTATGGATGCCGCTAATATTCTAAAACCAGCTCTTGCAAGAGGTGAGTTAAGATCTATTGGCGCAACTACTTTAGATGAATATCAAAAGTATTTTGAAAAAGATAAAGCTCTTGAAAGAAGATTTCAAAAGGTGGTTGTAGACCAGCCAGATACTGAAAGTGCTATTTCCATCCTTAGAGGTATTAAAGAAAAGTATGAAGCTCATCATAAAGTACGTATTAAAGATGAAGCGGTAATTGCTGCTATAGAGTTATCACAACGATATATAACCAATAGATTCTTGCCAGACAAGGCTATTGATCTTATGGATGAGGCTGCATCTAAACTTAGAATGGAAATTAATTCTAAACCAGAAGAGCTTGATGTGCTTGATCGTAAAATAATGCAAATCGAAATTGAAATCGAAGCGATTAAACGTGAAGATGACAAGCAAAAGCTTAAGGTTTTAAATCTAGATTTAGCCAACATAAAAGAAGAGCGAAATGAAATTTTTGCGCAATGGGAGAGTGAAAAATCTGTAGTTGACAATATTCAACAGACAAAACTCGACATTGAAAATTTCAAAGCTGAAGCTGAACGTGCCGAACGAAATGGAGACTATGGCAAAGTAGCAGAAATTAGATACGGTAAAATTAAAGAAGCGCAAGAGAGTTTAACAAAGCTACAAGATGATTTAGCAGAGCAACAACATGCAGGTACTTTGATTAAAGAGGAAGTTACCAGTGATGATATTGCAGAAGTAGTTGCAAAATGGACAGGCATACCTGTTACCAAAATGTTGCAAAGTGAACGCGAAAAGCTATTGAAACTTGAAGAAGTGCTACACAAACGCGTTGTAGGTCAAGAGGAAGCTATTGAAGCAGTTTCTGATGCTATACGTAGAAGTAGAGCCGGGCTCCAAGATTCTAAAAAACCTATTGGTTCGTTTCTTTTCTTAGGAACTACAGGTGTTGGTAAAACAGAGCTTGCTAAAACACTGGCATCGTATTTATTCGATGATGAGAATGCTATGACAAGAATAGACATGAGCGAATATCAAGAAAGACATTCGGTTAGTAGACTTGTAGGTGCACCTCCAGGATATGTTGGTTATGATGAAGGCGGACAATTGACCGAAGCGGTTCGCAGAAGACCTTATTCTGTTGTGCTTTTAGATGAGATTGAAAAAGCTCACCCAGACACTTTCAATATCTTATTACAAGTATTGGACGAAGGTAGATTGACAGATAACAAAGGTCGCGTTGCAGATTTTAAGAATACAATTATTATCATGACCAGTAACATGGGTAGCGATATCATTCAAGAAACATTTGAAAACGCAGTAGATGTTGTTAGTGCAGCAGAGACCGCCAGAGTTGAAGTTCTTGGTCTTTTAAAGAAAACGGTTCGACCTGAGTTTATAAATAGAATCGATGACATTGTAATGTTTACACCTTTGACTAAAGATAACATCAAAGAAATTGTAAGACTACAATTGGAAAGTTTAAAGAAAATGTTAGACAAACAACAAATTACCTTAGACGCCACCGAAGAGGCTATCGATTACTTGGCAGAGAAAGGTTACGACCCTCAATTTGGCGCAAGACCAGTAAAAAGAACTATTCAGAAAGAAGTTCTAAACAACATGTCTAAAGCACTACTAAGTGGTGACATTAAAGCTGACAGCGTTGTTTTACTTGATGCCTTTGATAATAGTTTAGTCTTTAGAAATCAAGAGGAAATTACAGTCTAAATTTAATAAAATGACAAAAAAGCGTTCATATTAAATATATGAACGCTTTTTTTTATCAACAGTATATACCATACAGTATAGATTATTTATATTCGCATTAAAACAGTCTATTATGTCAACCAAAGCCGAAAGAACTACTGCATTTATTATTGAGACTGTCGCACCTGTATTTAATAAACACGGGTATGTAGGCACAAGTATGAGCGATTTAACCGATGCAACTAATTTAACTAAAGGTGCGCTTTATGGTAATTTCGAAAATAAAGAGGCATTAGCATTAGCTGCCTTCCAATACAATAGAAGCTTATTACTTGCCGCCATTGACGAGCATTTATCAATTGAAGGTAAGGCTATGGCTAAAATTGAGAATCTTATTGAGTTCTATAAAAAGTATGACATATTCACCATGAAAATGGGTGGCTGCCCTATATTAAATGTTGGCATAGATGCACAACACAATAACAAACTACTTGCTGCCGCCGCAAAGGAAACAATAAAGGATATTGAAGGAAAAATAGCCTTGGTCTTTGAAAACGGAATCAATAATGAAGAACTTAAACTACCGGTTTCTCCACTACAATTCTCAAAACAATTATTTACGATTATTCAAGGCGCCATTGCAATGGCAACGATTACAAAAGACCGTAAGTACCTACTGAATACAATAACGTATTTAGATGTATTAATTAAAAGAGAACTTAAATAAATCTTTCTCTTACACTTTAGTGTATTCTAAACGAACACATTAGATAATAGTAAAATTTACTACTCCCCCGTTACCCTGAATATCCAGATTTTATCAGTGTATTTGCCTCCTAATTTAGAGTCTCTAGCTTCTCTAGCATCTTTAATGAAGTTGTATTTAGCTAGATAAACATAATTATATTTATTCTTTTGTCTAAAGAATGATTTGGCATTGATTCCTTTTTTCTGCATATCTGCCAAGAAAGCGTCTAAATACTTCTTAGTGCCAAATACATTGGCTATTAAGTAATAACCAGGCTCTAAAGAACCTTCTTTGGTTACTTCTTCATACTTCTCACCAGCTTTAACCTTTACAACTTCATTTCGCATTGCTAAAGCTTCGCTTTGCGCAATTGAATCTTGTCTTTGTTGTTGAGCCAATGCTACAGCTGCTGCTTCTTTTTTCATAACCGCCGCTATAGAATCTTGTTGTCTTTGTTGTTTTAAAGCATTTGCAGAAGCTAATGCTTGTGCCGATCTTGCACTTTCTACAGAATCACTTTTTCTTCTGATATCTCTTTTTGATTCCTTTACTACTAAATCAGATTTTCTTGAAGCGGTCTGAATTGAATCTTTTAATCTATTGCTTTCAATAAGTGCTAAACGCTCTTGCTTTTTAGATTCACGCTTCAGTGCCAACTTTTCAGCCTTTGTTAATTCATTAGACAATACTTCTTTCTCCTCTTGCTTAACAAGTGAATCTTCTTTTTGCTTTTCCTCTCCGGCAATTAATTGTTCTTCGAGTTTTTCTTCAGGTGTTTGAAGCGTACCTAACTTATATGATGTTACCAATTCGAAAGAAGGATCTTGTCCCTTTAAATCTGAACTAGTACCCACTTCAATTAACGCACCAAAAGAGAATCGCTTAAAGAAACGACCTCCAACACCTCCTGAAAATCCGTAAAAGCTATTATAACCTGCTTGTGCCCAATATTTATTTGTCGTTAACAATGTAGTCAACCCTACTTGGTTATCTAAACCTGGTATCGTCTTATAATACAACATAGGTCTTAAAACAGAACTATCATCCGTACTTAAAACGTCAACAGGAAAATCATAGCTTACCAAAGCCTGAAACATTCTATCATCAGGACTAGAATTACGCTCATTAGAAGTGAAATTATAATCGAATAAGTTTTCTGATACTAGACCAATATTAAATCTATCAATACTCAAATTAACTCCTGGTGCCATTTGCAGAATAAAATCATTCTCCGCAGTAGTCTGTAATGGGTTAGGTATAAAAAAGCGATCATCTGCTAACTTCTGCTGAAATGCAAACACATTTAAACCAACACCTAAAATAACACCTTCACTCAATTCTATGGTATGAGCATAGTTAAGAGCTGCACCGGTATTCAAGAAAATTCCTGTATTGTGTTGAAAAAAACCAACACCGGCAGCTGAAACATCATTAAGTCTTGTTGTGTAATTTAAAAATAACGAGGTTGGGTCACCATCATAAGATTGCCATTGCCATCTAGCCCACAAAGCTACTGAAGAAGGATTATTGCGATTTAAACTATAAGCAGGGTTTATTAAGCTCCCGTTATACTCCGTGAGGTTTTGTTGCCTAAAATCAGTAGGTAAAACGACTTCCTGAGCCTTAAGACCTAGAACTACAAATCCGATAAGAAGCGCCCCACAAAAATTTTTCATATGCAAAAAAACAAAAAATAGACTATTTATAGTACTATTTTGAAGTAATTTTAGTTATTAATTTAATACACCAAACATAATTCCATGAAAGCATTCAAAATTGTTCTTTTTATTTTGCTAGCAATCAATCTTTCTTGCAAAGATGAACCAGTAATTGATAAATCCCAAGAACAAACTTCAATTTCCACTTTTTACCTTATAAGACATGCCGAAAAGGACAGAAGTAATCCTGATGATGTTGACCCAGAGTTAAACCAAAAAGGACTAGGTAGAGCTATGCATTGGGCAGAAATTCTTGCTGATACAGAATTAAACGCTATTTATTCTACTGACTATAATAGAACTGCAATGACTGCTGCACCAACATCTGTGAAGCAAAATATCGATGTTCAATATTATGACCCTAGCACGATTGATATTGCTCAATTTAAAACAGACAATTTAAATAATAAAGTTTTAGTTGTTGGTCACAGTAACACCACACCTGAGTTTGTCAATAAATTAATTGATGAGCAAAAGTATTTTGATATCGATGATAGCGAGAACGGAACTCTATTTATTGTTAAAATCATTAATGGTACACCTTCTGTAGAAAAACTTATTTTCAATTGTAACTGTCCCGATTAATATTTCCATCTTTTAATAACAACAGCAATTAGCTCTAAAAGGCTAAGACATTCTTTTAATTGTTCTTACTTTTGTCTAAGATGCAGAATACAATAAACATTAAGAATAAAAGAGCTCGTTTTGAATATGAGCTTTTAGATAAATTTACCGCAGGTATCGTTCTTGCAGGCACCGAGATTAAGGCTATACGAGAAGGTAGAGCTTCTATCTCAGAGAGTTTTTGTGAGTTCAACGATAGAGAAGAGCTATTTGTTATTAATATGCAAATAGATGAGTATTCTCATGCATCTCATTTTAACCATAAACCTAAAGCAGAGCGTAAATTACTTTTACAAAAAAGAGAGCTTAAAAAACTCAGCAAAGAAGTAAACACATCTGGCTTAACGATTGTACCACTTCGTGTATTTGTTAACGAAAGAGGTTTTGCAAAAATGCAGATTGCATTAGCAAAGGGTAAAAAGCTTTACGATAAAAGAGAGTCTATTAAAGATCGTGACAACAAGAGAGATCTTGATCGTATTAAAAAGAATTTCAATAATTAATTTTTATTTTCTAGCAAAGGCACAAATCTAAAAGAACCGTATTCGGTTTTAGAGAATTCTTTTTCTGTGGTTCTAACGAATAATGTCATTATCTGTTCTTCAAAACCAATAGGTATTACTAACCTACCCCCTACTTTTAATTGAGCTAATAATGCTTTTGGTACTGCTGGCGCACCGGCAGTTACTATTATACGATCAAAAGGTGCTTCTTTTGGTAAGCCTTTATAACCATCTCCAAATATTACTTGCTTAGGTCTATAACCCATCTTCTTAAAAAAGAGATTCGTTTTCTTAAATAGCTCTAACTGTCTTTCAACAGTATACACTTTAACCTTTAGTTTCAAAAGAACGGCAGTTTGATACCCACTACCCGTACCAATTTCCAAAACCTTTTGTCCAGGTTCTATTTCTAGTAATTCCGTTTGAAAAGCAACGGTGTATGGATGCGAAATTGTTTGGTTTGCAGCAATAGGAAACGCTTTGTTTTGATAGGCATGCCCCTCAAAACTACTGTCAATAAATAAATGTCTAGGTATCTCTCTAACGGCATCTAGCACTTTTTTATCAGCTATTCCTTTGTCTATCAATACTTGCGCTAAATGGTTGCGCATTCCCCTGTGTTTTAAGGTATCTTTCAATGGTAGTCGGTTTGTCCTTCAAAGTTAACAAAGTTCTTCAAACGACGGAAGAAGCAACGAAAACTAATCTTTATTTTTTATAAAATTGAAATACCGCATAGGATAAAAGTACCTAACTATGCGTATTTTTGGAGAAAACGAAACAAATGCTAAAAGTTGGTGTTTTGGGAGCTGGGCATCTAGGTAAAATCCACCTTAGACTTCTAAACGAATCTAAAAAATATGAACTAATAGGGTTTCACGATGCCGATAGTTCAAACGGAGAAAAAGTAAGTTCAGAGTTCGGGTATACATATTTCAAAAAACTCGATGATTTAATTGATGCCGTTGATGTTGTTGATATTGTAACTCCTACTCTTTCACATTACGATTGTGCAAAAAAGGCTATTGAAAAAAGTAAGCATATTTTCATCGAAAAACCCATCACTCATACTATAGAAGAAGCTAATTCACTTCTCGCCTTAGAAAAAGAATATGGCGTAAAAGGACAAGTCGGACATGTAGAACGCTTTAACCCTGCTTTTACTTCTGTAAAAGACGCTATCAATGAACCAATGTTCATTGAAGCACATAGATTGGCTGAATTTAACCCTAGAGGTACTGATGTGCCTGTAGTTTTAGATTTAATGATTCATGATATCGATGCCATTTTAAGTGTTGTAAATTCTGAAGTTATACAGGTTAATGCTAGCGGAGTATCTGTTATTAGTCAATCGCCAGATATTGCAAATGCTAGATTAGAGTTTGCAAACGGTTGTGTAGCAAATTTAACTGCAAGTAGAATTTCTTTAAAAAACATGAGAAAATCGCGCTTCTTTCAAAAGGACGCCTACATATCGGTAGATTTTCTAGAAAAGAAAGTCGAAGTTGTAAAAATGAAAGATGCCCCAGAAGAACCAGGAGATTTCGACATGATTCTGCAAAATGCGGAAGGTATCAAAAAGCAAATTTATTTTGAGAATCCATCAATTGAGACCAATAATGCCATTTTAGACGAGCTCGAATCTTTTGCCGAGGCAATAAACAATGATACAACCCCAGTAGTAAGTTTAAAGCAAGGTACACAAGCACTAAAAGTTGCTTTACAAATAATTGCAGAATTTAATCCAAAGAAAATATGAATACAATAGCAGTTATAGGCGCAGGTACAATGGGCAACGGTATTGCCCACGTATTTGCTCAAAACGGATTTCAGGTTCACTTAATTGATGTTTCTAAAGAAGCCTTAGATAGAGGTCTAGCAACCATAGCAAAGAATTTGGACAGAATGGTTACTAAAGAAAAAATAACTATTTCTGATAAAGAAAATACTCTAGCGAACATCAAATCTTTTACAGAATTGAAAGCGGGTGTTTCAAAAGTTGATCTTGCAATCGAAGCTGCCACTGAAAATGTAACAATCAAACTGAAAATTTTTAAAGAGCTTGATGATGTTTGTGATCCAAATACCATTTTAGCCTCAAATACTTCTTCTATTTCCATAACTCAAATAGCTGCTGCAACTAGTAGACCTGAAAAAGTTATTGGAATGCATTTTATGAATCCTGTTCCGATTATGAAATTGGTAGAGATTATTAGAGGTTACAGTACTTCTAATGAGACTACAACTGCTATTATGGAGCTTTCTAAAAAATTAGGCAAGACTCCGACCGAAGTTAATGACTACCCTGGTTTCGTAGCAAATAGAATTTTAATGCCAATGATCAACGAGGCAATTGAAACTTTACACCATGGTGTTGCTGGTGTAGAAGAAATAGATACAGTAATGAAATTGGGTATGGCACACCCCATGGGGCCGTTACAACTAGCAGATTTTATAGGATTAGATGTTTGTCTTTCTATCTTAAATGTAATGCATGACGGATTCAAAAATCCAAAATATGCACCATCTCCTTTACTTGTAAATATGGTTATGGCAGGAAAAAAAGGAGTGAAATCTGGAGAAGGATTTTATGATTACGCTGAAAATAGAAAAGCTGAAGTAGTATCAAGCCAATTTACAAACTAGAAGCATCTAAGAATTCATAGTTATATGTCTATAAAAGAAAATCTATTAGCTATTAAAAAGAACATTCCAGACACTGTAACTTTGGTTGCAGTATCGAAAACGAAACCCATGTCATACATTCAAGAAGCGTATGATGAGGGACAACGAGTTTTTGGGGAAAATAGAGTTCAAGAAATGACTGAAAAGTGGGAGAATATGCCAAAAGATATTGAATGGCACATGATCGGACACTTACAACGCAACAAGGTCAAATATATGGCTGAATACGTTTCTTTGGTACATGGTGTTGATAGCCCTAGATTATTGGCAGAAATAAACAAACAAGCGGAAAAACACAATAGAGTTATTTCATGTTTATTACAAGTACACATTGCAGAAGAGGACACTAAATTCGGGTTTAACGAAGAAGAGCTACTTGATTTAGTAGCTAACGAAGAATTTAAAGCTTTTAAAAATGTAAAAATTGTGGGGTTAATGGGCATGGCTACCTTTACCGAAAACATGGACCAAGTACGTAGAGAATTTGCTAGTCTTAAATCACTCTTCACAAAACTTAAAAGTAATTATGCTGATTTCACTACCCTTTCTATGGGTATGAGCGGTGATTACAACATCGCAATTGAAGAAGGTAGCACAATGGTACGTATAGGAAGTAGTATCTTTGGGTCTAGAAATTAATATCTAAAACCTTACCACCCCATAAATTATATTATAATACATGTACGCAATTTTAGATATTGAAACTACTGGAGGAAAATTCAATGAAGAGGGAATCACTGAAATTGCTATTCACAAATTTGATGGTCAAAAAGTAGTTGACAAATTTATAAGCCTGGTAAATCCTGAAAGGGAAATACAACCATTTGTTGTTAAACTTACTGGCATCAACAGTAAAATGCTAAGAACGGCACCTAAATTTTACGAGGTAGCTAAGCGCATTATCGAAATTACAGAAGATACTGTTATTGTAGCCCACAATGCTCAGTTCGATTATAGAATTTTGAGAACAGAATTTAGGCGATTAGGTTATAATTTTGAACGCAAAACCCTTTGTACCGTAGACCTTTCTAAATTATTATTACCCGATGCAGAATCTTATAGTTTAGGCAAACTAGTTAGATCATTAGGCATACCAGTAAGTGATCGCCATAGGGCTAATGGTGATGCCTTGGCAACAATAAAACTCTTTAAACTTTTACTTGCCAAAGACTCTGAAAAAATTATCATAAAGGATACTATCAGAAAAGAAACTCAAGGTGAGCTCTCTGAAAAACAATTAGATATTGTAAGAGATTTACCTAATAAAACGGGCGTCTTCTATATGCATAATAAGGATGGAGACATTATTCACCTTAGCAAATCTAGCGATATAAAAAAGAGGGTCAACCAGATTTTTACCAAGACCAATGATAAATCTAGAAAGCTAACCAAAGACACTAAAAAAGTTACTTTCGAACTTACAGGAAATGAACTTGTTGCGATATTAAAAGAGCATGAAGAGCTATTAAAGCTTAGACCTAAGTATAGTACCATTCCTAAAAAAAGAATGTATAGTCACGCTATTTGCAAGAGCGTTAACGAAAATGGTTATTTCTCTTTAGATATTAAACCTTATAGAGAATGTAAAGAGCCACTAGGGCTTTTTAACGGAGTATTCAGTGCCAAGAATTATTTGTATAAAATTACGAAAGAGTTTGACTTATGTGAGAAAGTAAACGGTATTAGTGAAGCTCGTAACAATTGCTCGGGCTATGATGAAGGCAATTGCAAAGGTGCATGTATAAATAAAGAAGATGTCGAAGAATACAATAAACGTGTTATTGCTGCAACTACTAAAAATAACATTAACGGCAAGAATGTTGTGGTGGTAGATAAGGGACGAGAAATTGGAGAACAAAGTGCTATTTTAATAAAAAATGGCTCTTTAGTCGGATTCGGATTCTATGATCTTAACTATCAAATAAATAATATTCATATCTTAGAAAGTATTATAACCCCTATGAATGGTACTAGAGATGCTAATTATCTTATTGAATCTTATTTAAGAAAGAAGAGAGTACTTAAAATAATAGAAATAAACGATTAGTTTGAAGGAAGACGAAAAACTATCACCTTGGAAACGAAAAATTCATGAAATAATTTATGAAGCAGACACCCCTATGGGTAAACTGTTCGATATTATTCTTTTCGTTATTATCATTTTCAGCGTTATTCTTATCATGCTCGAAAGTGTTAAAGCTATCGATGCCGAATATCATGAAATTCTTTTTGTATTAGAATGGATAGTTACCATTTTCTTTACCATTGAATATATTGCTCGTATTATCTCTATTAAAAAACCAAGCCATTACATATTTAGCTTTTACGGAATCATAGATTTCTTATCCACTATTCCGTTATACATATCTTATATTTTTGCAGGATCCCAAGTCCTTTTGGCCGTTAGAGCATTTAGATTATTACGTGTATTTCGTATTTTAAAACTTGCCCGTTTTCTTGGGGAAGCCTCGCAATTAAAAAGAGCCTTAAAAGCTAGTAGAGCAAAGATTACCGTTTTTCTATTTGCCGTGCTTATTGCATCGGTGATGATGGGAACGCTCATGTACTTAATAGAAGGTGATGAAGCTGGTTTCACGAGTATACCCACAAGTATCTACTGGACTATTGTTACGCTTACAACAGTTGGTTATGGCGATATAGCACCAATTACCCCACAAGGGCAAGCAATTGCTACAATTATTATGCTCTTAGGTTATGGCATAATCGCCGTACCAACAGGGATGGTTACGGCTGAATTTTCAAAACAAAGCAGAGAAGACACTTCTAATTTGAAGGATTCTGGCAGCTATGTTCATATAAACACACAATCCTGTCCAACATGTAGCAAAGAAGGTCATAGAGATGATGCTACCCATTGTTATAATTGCGGATCAATATTAAATGAATAAAATACTTATATCAGTAGTAGGCCCTACAGCCATTGGTAAGACCAAATTGGCAATACTTTTAGCTCAGCATTATAAAACAGAAATTATATCAGCTGATTCTAGACAGTTTTTCAAAGAAATGAATATTGGTACTGCTGTACCTAGTTTAGAAGAACTAGAACAAGCTAATCATCATTTTATACAGCACAAAAGCATTACAGAAGAATACACCGTCGGTGATTTTGAACGGGAAGCTATTCAAAAACTATCCGACCTTTTTAAAGTACATGATGTAGTAATTATGGTTGGTGGTAGCGGACTTTATGTAAATGCAGTTACTGATGGCTTAAACACCTTCCCTACAATAGATCCATCTATTCGTGAAAAGTTAAATTTAGAACTAGCAGAAGATGGTATAAGACCACTACAAAAGAAACTAAAGCAACTAGATCCTATATATTTTGAAAAGGTAGACATCTATAATCCTCAAAGGGTTATTAGAGCATTAGAAGTTGCTATTGGTAGTGGCAGCCCCTATTCTTCGTTTTTAAACAAACCAAAAGCTAAAAGAGAGTTTAAAGTTTTATCTGTTGGATTGAAAGCTGAACGCCCCTTAATATATGAACGTATTAATGAACGTGTAGACTTAATGGTCGAAGCCGGACTCTTAGAAGAGGCAAAAGGATTGTTATCGCACAAAGATTATAACGCCTTGCAAACGGTTGGTTACAAAGAGCTTTTTAAGTATTTTGACGGTGAATGGACTTTAGATTTTGCTATATCCGAGATTAAGAAGAACACTCGAAGATTCGCTAAAAGACAACTAACGTGGTTTTTAAGAAACAAAGATACTCAGTGGGTTGAATACGATTACGATCCTAAAACACTATTACCTAAAATTGAAACTGATATTGTAAATTTAAAAAATGGTTAAAAAACAGATCTTATTCTTAATGGGTGTTTCAGGTAGCGGAAAATCTACTATTGGTAAGCTACTGGCTGATAAATTACAATTCCCATTTTTTGATGGCGATAGTTTTCACCCAGAAGCGAACGTTAAAAAAATGAAAGAAGGTCACCCATTAAACGATGATGATCGCCAGGGCTGGTTAGAAAAACTCAACGAAGTTGGTATTGAGAACTTATCTACCGGAGCGGTAATTGTGTGCTCTTCCCTGAAACAAAAATATAGAACCATACTAGGCAAAAACCTAGAGAACAATCATCAATTTGTTTATTTAGAAGGTAGCTTTGAGCTTATCGACTCTCGATTGAGAGAACGAAAGAACCATTACATGCCTGCAGGGCTTTTACAATCTCAATTCGATGACCTTGAAACTCCTTTAGACGCCCTTACTGTTTCAATAGATCAAACGCCAGATGACATTGTAAACGATATTATCGAAAAGCTATAAAAACAAAAAAGCATCCCAATAGGATGCTTTTTTTATACTTGATTTCGTTGAAAATTATTCTCCTTCAGTCTTTACCACCAATCGGAAACCTTCACCGTGAATATTTAATATTTCTACAGTATCATCAACTTTAAGATACTTACGCAATTTAGCAATGTAAACATCCATACTACGAGACGTAAAGTAGTTATCGTCTCTCCAAATTTTAGTTAAAGCTAACTCTCTTGGCATTAAATCATTTTCATGCAAAGCCAATAGACGTAACAACTCATTCTCTTTAGGAGAAAGCTTAATCGCCTCGGTATCTTTATATTTCAAGAATCTCAATTTAGAATTTAAGTGGAAACCACCTATTGTAAATTCAAATTTCTTGCTATCAGCTAATCCATTAGAAGCTTTTCTTTGAAGAATTGCTTTTAATTTCATTAGTAATACTTCAGAATCAAAGGGCTTGTTCAAATAATCATCTGCACCAGCTTTATATCCTTTAAGAACATCTTCCTTCATTGTTTTTGCCGTCAAAAAAACAATTGGAACATTCTCATTCTTTTCACGAATTTCTTTCGCTAATGTGAAACCGTCCTTGTAAGGCATCATAACATCTAAAATACAAATGTCATAATTATCTTTTTTGAACTTCTCAAAACCTTCCATTCCATTCTTTGCCAAAGTGACATCGAAGTCATTCATTGACAAATAATCCTTCAATACAATCCCAAAATTAGGGTCATCCTCTACTAAAAGTATTTTCTTGTTTATTGTTTCCATATATTTTTATATTAACGGCAGTTTTATGTAAAATGTACTTCCTTTTCCTTTTTCACTTTCGGCATAAACTTCGCCTTGGTGGTCTTCTACTATTTTTTTTACGTAAGACAATCCTAATCCATGTCCTTTTACGTTATGTATGTCTCCTGTGTGCTCTCGATAGAATTTTTCAAATACTTTCTTAACCACACCTTTACTCATACCAGCACCTTGATCTTGTACTTTAATAATAATGTAATTTTTAGCTCTTTCTGTAAACACATCTATTTTAGGAGCCTCTTCAGAATACTTAATTGCATTATCCAACATATTGACGATTACATTGGTAAAATGCATTTCATTTGCTAATACTTCACAACGCTCAGCATCCAAATGCGTATGAATATATCCTCCCCTATCATCAACTATTAATTGTACGTGAGTAATAGCATCTTCTATAATGTCGTGAACATTGACCCTATCCTTACTTATATCGAGCTGATTTTTTTCAAGTTTAGAGATTCTTAACACATTTTCTACTTGTGCATGCATTCTTTTATTCTCATCGCGAATCATCTGTAGATAACGTAGAACCTTTTCTTGATCATTAATTATCTTCGGATTTCTAATCGCCTCAACAGCAAGATTTATGGTCGCAATCGGAGTTTTGAACTCATGCGTCATATTATTTATGAAATCGGTTTTTATTTCAGATATCTGCTTTTGACGAATTAACTGATAAATTGCTCCTGCATAAGCCACCACTATTATTATGGTAAACAATAATGAAAGCATTGCGAGACCTAAGATAGATTGCACCAAAAATCGTTTTTTCTTAGGAAAGGAAATTAACAAATCGAAATTTGAAACTCCTTCATAATCTACGAACATGGGCGATCTATAGATATTCGCTTCTGCATATTTAAATTTAGATGATTTCACTTTGGTCGGTAAACCATTGCTATACACTCCATATTCAAATGCTATATCAACTCCTCTATTCTCTAACTCTCGTTGTAAAAGCAACTCAATTTCTTGCTTAGAAACACGCTTATGAATAGGAACACGCTTGGCATAAACCATAAAAACATCTTCCATGGCAGCTTTCTCCATTTTATTAAGTCCTCCGATTTTTTCAAATCTTTGAATTGGATTTAAGCGTGGTGTATTACCCTCTAAGTCTATATCTTCTCTAAAAATTGAAGTCGTACGCTTACTGGTATAACTTTTAATGATGGTAGTATCTGCACCATCACTACTATCAAAGAACGTAGACGAGATTCCGTAGTCTTCTTCTAAAATACCGTGTTCATACAGTAATATTTCATTAGAATTGACATCTCTATCAATAAAGAAAAAATTAGTAAGCTGAGTACCTTTAAGCTCCCCTCCTATACTATCCTTAGCATTTAAATACCTGTCAAAATAATTTTTAGATTCTCTTTCTGTAATTTTATTGGTGACGCTGTTCAATGCTTCAGAAACACTGCTAGAGAATTGTTCTTCTCCACTATCTATGGATTTACTAATCCAGAAACTTTGAACGAAAATCAGACCAATAAGTGAAAGGCTCATCAAAACCACTAAGAGCACAAATAACTTTTTGTTCATTGGGTGTTAAAATTAAAGATTTAACAGTTAGAGGATAGTACGTTTAACCTAACCTTAACAAAAATGTTAAAATTGCTAAATTACTAACAGTCAGCTAGGATAGATGCGTGCACTTGAAGAACTTTTTCTCTAGTTCTTTCCAAATCAATATTTTCGATAATAAAATTGGCTAATTCTAATTTTATTTTATCTTCAAGCTGGTTGTTCATACGAGCTTCAACCTGCGCTCTTGTAGTATTATCTCTATTTAATACACGACTAATACGGACTTCTTTGGGAGCAGTTACCAAAATGACTTCATCATAGAGATCTTGAGATTTATTTTCAAACAATAAAGCTGTTTCTTGAATTACATAGCTTGCATCTTGCTCATTTGTCCAATCTATAAAATCTTGCCTTACTACTGGATGTACTATATTATTGAGTTCTGCCAATAATTCTGAATCATTGAAAACTTTCTCTGCTATATATGGTCTGTTCAGCTTCCCTTTTTCATAAGCTTCATCCCCTAACAGCTCCACCAATTGTTTATTGATAGTTTTAGAAGTGTTCATTAAATACTTTGCACGTTGGTCAGAGTCGTAGACCGGAACACCTAATTCTTTGAACATAGTAGCGACAGTAGACTTACCACTTCCAATTCCTCCTGTAAGACCAATTATTATCATTCTCTTCGAAGTATAAATTCGACTTCATTTGTACTCATTACAGCATTGTTTAATGCTCTGGGGTATTTCACCAATTTTACAGACAATCTATTTTCTGTTTCTTTCGATATCTTGGCGTAATCTGCCTCTACAGAAAAATCTTCTATTTCTAATTGTTTCAAATGCTCCAATGTACCTTGACAACGCACTTCAACAATTTCCGGAAAAGTACGAACCTTTATATTTTCAGGTAAATTAATGACGTGAACAGGAACTTTAATGACCTGTTCAGAAAATTTGACCACCTTACCAGAAACCTTAACTCTTTTATTAGAAAATGTAGTTCCTTTTAGTTGCTCTGGTAATTGTAAAGCAATTTCATTTGAAAAAGAGCTATTTACATTGTCTGCTTTAAACAACACAGTTCTTATTTGGTTTATAGTGTCTATTTGACTCTTAGGACCTGATAGTTGTATAGAATCTGGCTTTACCCTAATATCACCTTCAAGAATGTGATTGGCTGCAAAAGTCATCTCCATTAACACCTTCACAGGTACTTTTTTCATCTCTAAAGATGTGAAATCGAAATATATTGCGTCGCTATCAAAATCGGTCAGCGTGCTATAATTGTTAAGTTGAGATTCTAATTGAATTCTAATTTGGTCAGACGTTAGATAATAACTACCATCTTTATGCATTACCTTACTTACATCTAGTTGAATATGCTTAGGTTTCAATTCATATCCCAAAAACTGAAATCCTGCTGCTTGTAGTCTTACTTGTATTTCATCTTTGGGCGTATTTGCCAACAAAAATTCTTCAGGAACATTAATGTATTCTACTTGAAAGGTAGTGTTATTGGTATAGGTAAGCGATAATTTATTAATTAACCAAGCTAGTGATGCACACAATAAGAACACAAGAAAGACTTTTACCTTTCTTTTCTTTAGCCCTGTCTTAATCCACTCTAATAAACGTTCCATCAGTTCACTCTAAAAAATAATTTTGGAAAAATTTCCTCTGGTTTCTTACCTGAAGAATTAATATACAGGGTTGATTTTAAAAATCCGTACCCATATCCCAAAAATTGTATCGCAGTTGCCAATAAAGATAGGAAGGCTACTTTTAAATTACCGGTTTTTCTAAGGGCATCTATGAATAATAACAGAAAGTATAAAGAATAAATATACAATGGCACCATAAACCCTACTATAGCCAATATAATTGAAACCAATAATCCCAAACAAAACACGGTAGGAAACCAATATGTAATTTTCTTTGTTTCTGGATGCCACTTATTTAAAATTGGGCGCACCATACCAAATTTGTTTACCTGAATATAAAACTTGTTCCAGTCTATCCTTCTTTTATGATAAACAAATGCTTCTGAAATCAGTTTTGTTCTATACCCTTTATTCCAAATACGTATCGTTAAATCTGGATCTTCACCTGGGTGAATATTTCCGTATCCGCCTACGTTTTCAAAAGCTTTTTTCGAAATACCCATATTAAAGCTTCTGGGCTGAAATTTATCTACTGCTTTTTTTCCACCGCGAATTCCGCCTGTGGTCAAAAAAGAGGTCATAGCATAGTTAATTGCTTTCTGAACAGTAGAAAAAGATTCATGTGCTGCATCTGGACCACCATAGCAATGCACATAATCTTCTTGTAAACTTTTTTCTGCTTCCACAAGGTATTGTGGCGGTAAAATACAATCAGAGTCTAATACTATAAAGTAATTACCTTTTGCCCGAGACATGCCGTAATTACGAGAATCACCAGGACCAGAATTAGGTTTTTTATAGTATGAAATTGCAAGAGCGTCTACATACTCACCTATGACTTTTTCAGATGAAATAGTAGATCCGTCTTCGACGATAACCACCTCAAAAGTTTTGTCATAGGTTTGTAAACGTAGACTGTCCAACAGTTCTTTAATTTCGTTGGGTCTATTGTATACAGGAATGATAAAAGAAAACGATAAGTCCATTATTACCTTCCTTTAATGAATAGGATCCAACAAAATTGGAAAATTAAAATTATGATTAAAACTTCTCTATAACTTCTTGACTAACCCCTGTGTTAGAGAAACCACCGTCATGAAACAAGTTTTGCATTGTTACTTTTCTCGTAAGGTCAGAGAATAATGTTATGGTATAATCAGCACAATCTTGAGCTGAAGCATTACCTAACGGAGACATTTTTTCAGCGTAGCTGATAAAACCATCGAAACCTTTTACCCCTTGCCCTGCAGTTGTTGCAGTAGGTGATTGAGAAATCGTATTTACACGTACATTTTTCTCTTTACCAAAAAAGTAACCAAAGCTACGAGCAACAGACTCTAAATATGCTTTGTTATCTGCCATATCATTATAATCTGGGAATGTTCTTTGTGCTGCCATATAGGTCAACGCTACAACACTACCCCACTCATTCATAGCATCTGCCTTATAAAGCGATTGTAATACTTTATGAAAAGAAAGGGCTGAAACATCCCATCCTTTTGCTGTGAAATCATATTTCTCATCTGTGTAAGCACGACCTTTACGAACGTTAACGGACATACCAATAGAATGCAATACGAAATCAATTTTTCCTCCTAATATTTCAACTGCTTTTGCTACTAAATTATCCAAGTCTTCAACACTTGTAGCATCTGCTGGTATAACTTCTGAACCGGTTTCTTTAGCCAATTCATCTATCTGACCCATTCTCATGGCAATTGGGGCGTTTGTCAAAACAAAAGTACCACCTTCAGCGTGTACCGTTTGTGCCGTTTTCCATGCAATAGAATTTGCGTCTAATGCTCCAAAAATAATTCCCCTTTTTCCTTTTAATAAGTTATATCCCATGCTGGTTGATTCTATAGTTAGATTTAATATTCAAAGATATCTAAAATATGTTAATAGAGAATTGAAGTATTACTTAAAAACCCTAAAACAACAGTCTTAATTCAAGTAAACAAAGACCTGATTGCTATTAGTAGCAATTACATTCTTTAAAATTGTTGTGATTTATACACTTGAAGAAGCGCTCAAAAGCTCTTTTGCATGAGCCAAAGCAGAATCTGATAAATCTTTTCCGCTTAGCATATGAGCTAATTCCACTACTCTTTCATCATCTGTCAATTGTTTTAAATTTGTCATGGTACGTTCTTTACCTTCCGTTTTAAACACTTTGAAATGATGATTTCCTTTTGATGCTACTTGTGGTAAGTGAGTAATAGAAAATACCTGCAAATCTACACTCATATCTTTCATGATATCTGCCATACGGTTAGATATTTCACCAGACACGCCTGTATCAATTTCATCAAACATGATTGTTGGTAGTTTTTCATACTTAGCCAGTATCGCTTTAATCACCAACATTATTCTTGACAATTCTCCACCAGATGCAACTTTTTTTAATTCTCCATAACTGCCACCTCTATTGGCGGTGAACAAGAATGAAAGTTCATCTTTACCGGTAGCTGTAAATTCTTCTGCGGTATTTAATTTTATTTCGAATGATGCGCTTGGCATACCTAACAACCCTAAATCAGATTCTAGTTTTTTCTTTAATTGCGGAATTACAGAATTTCTCTTTTTACTCAAAACAACTGCTTGCGCTTCTAAAACTGCTTGGAGCTCTTGAATTCCTTTTGTTTTTGAAATTATTTTGTCATCCAAATTTGCCGTTTCAAAAACTTTGTCTGCAAGGTCATTTTTAATAACAATCAATTCTGCTATATCGCTAACATTATGCTTTTTCAACAAATTATATAGTAGTTGTAACTTGTTATTTACCTGTTCTAACTGATCAGGGTTCGCTTCTACCCCTTCTTGTAATCGTTGTAATTCTGAACTAACATCATCTAATTCTATCAGTACAGATTTTACACGCTCAAATAAATCATTATAGTTGGACCCAAAATCGACTAATTTCGAAAGTGATTGACGCATTTCTGTCACCAACGGCAAAACACCAATTTGTTCGTCATTAAACAACTGATCTCCTTTTGACAGCTGCTCCATAATCAACTCAACATTGTTAAGTTGCTCGTATTCTTCCTCTAATTCCTCAATGACCCCTGCTATCAATGGCGCCTTTTCAAGTTCTTCTAACAAAAACGTATTGTAATCTTGTTCTTTATTCGCAGTGCTTTGAACTTCAATAAGTTTATCTAGTTCTTTCTGGGCTTTGCGATAGGTTTTTAGACCTTTTCTATATTCTGATAATCGTTTCTGATTGTTTGCCAATGCATCTACCAATTTTAACTGAAAATCGTTTTCGGTAAGCTGCATGGTCTGATGCTGAGAATGAATATCAATAAGATTTTCTCCCAAGATTGACAAGACTCCTAATGTTACCGGAGTATCATTTACAAACGCCCTGGATTTACCGCTAGGTAAAATCTCTCGTCTTATAACTGTACTATTTTCATAGTCCAAGTCATTTTCTTCAAAGAAGTTCTGGAGTCCGTACGTGTCTATTCTGAAAGTTCCCTCTATAATACATTTCTGATCCTTAACTCGTAAAGAGCTTAAATCTGCACGTTTACCTAGCACTAAAGATAATCCGCCAAGTAAAATAGATTTACCTGCACCTGTTTCACCGGTAATAACCGTGAAACCTTTATTGAAGTCTACTTCTAGACGATCAATTAATGCGTAATTAGAAATGGAAAGGGTTGATAGCACGCGTTAGAATTTTAGATTCACAAAGGTAATCTATAATTCCGTTTCGTAAAATGGTTCAATATTTAATATCGTTCCAGGTAGTTGCGTATAAAGGTGCTATTTTATTGAGGGTTTCCTTAAGCTTCACGATATCCACTTTTGGACCGTCAGAAAAAATATTTTTAATCTCTTCTGATTTTGCATCAAAGAAAGTAGAAATCAAAAATGCATTTGGTCTTCTATTAATCATCGTCTGAAATAAATTCATCGTACCCGCAATTACTTGCTTACCCGTACTATTGTTATCAGGTAATATGTCAAGCCCTTTTCTGTGATAGTTGTACATCGCAATACGGTACTCTCTATAGGTATTTGACAAAAGATTATCTATCAATTCAAATCTACTTCTGTTAGAATCTGCAGATTGGCTCCATCCGGCAGAATTACTACCTTGAGCTTGAGTTACAATATTCTGTGCCTTTCTATAAAAATCGGTTCCGCCTTCTAATGAAAAGGTATCTGCATCTAGACCTAATATTACATAAACGTAATATGCCATTACACTTACCAAATTAGATTCGAACTGATTTTCATTAAAAATTAAAGGCTGAAATTCAATGTATTGAAAATTAAACGCATTGTCTTTATAATTAAAAACCGGCGATGAATATGAGGTATTATAAACTGGTCTAGAAGATTGTATTTGAATATTACCACTAAAATTATTCGATTCGTAAGAGGTAATGGTAATGAACATTTGGGCATTTACCCTTTCGTTCTCTTTGTAAACTCTATTTGTCCACTTTGTTTTATTGATAAAATCATTCAAAGAACGTTCTAATGTCTTAAAAACTTGTTGCTCGCCACGAGATAGTTGGTCAGAATTGACCGTAACTGCACAAGTTAATTCTTGAGCATTTGTAACTAAACTAATAAAGGTGAAAAGTAATAGAAATACAGCCTTACGCATACCGTCTTTTAATAATTTCATTGAAGATATCCACGGCAACTTCTGCCTTGGTCTTTAGTTCAAACGCAGTAATGTTAGAATTGGTATCTATAAATGAAACTTTATTGGTAACCCCACCAAAACCAGCACCTTTATCTCGCATAGAATTCAATACGATGGCATCTAGATTTTTGCGTTTTAGCTTACCTTTTGCATTTTCAATTTCGTTTTCTGTTTCTAAAGCGAAACCAACTAAGAATTGATTTTTTTTATGATCACCGAAGGTTTTTAGGATGTCTTTATTCTTCACTAATTCAATAGTAAAGTTTTCTTCGGATTTTTTAATCTTCTGTTCTGCTACTGTCTTAGGTCTATAATCTGCTACAGCTGCTGCACAAATTACGATGTCTGAAGTTTCATAATACATTTGAGCGCTATGATACATATCGTCCGCAGATACCACATTGACAACATGAATGTTATCGTGAGTAACAGATAAATATGTAGGTCCAGTAACTAAATATACTTCTGCACCTAGACTTGCCGCTGTTTTAGCGAGCTCAAATCCCATTAAGCCTGAGGAGTGATTTCCTATAAAACGAACAGGGTCTATTGCTTCATAGGTTGGCCCTGCAGTAATCAAAACTTTTTTACCAGATAATGGTAATCCATCAGATAACTGCTTTTTAATAAAGCTTACAATATCTTCTGGTTCTGCCATTCTACCTTCGCCATGCAAACCACTAGCAAGCTCACCACTTGTTGCCGGTATAATCATGTTACCAAAAGAAGTAAGCGCATCAAAAGAACTTTGGGTACTTGGATGCTTATACATATCAAGATCCATTGCCGGAGCAATAAAAACCGGACATTTAGCCGATAAATATGTAGCCATTAAAATATTGTCACAGTTACCAGTTGCCATTTTAGACATGGTATTCGCCGTAGCTGGTGCAATGACCATTAAGTCTGCCCAAAGTCCCATATCTACATGATTGTTCCAGTCCACGGTATTGCCTTCCGTCTTTACAAAATCAAGCACTACCGGGTTCTTAGCCAAAGTGGCAAGGGTAAGTGGGGTAACAAAAGAGCTGGCGCTATCGGTAAGTATGACCTTAACGTTAGCGCCAGCTTTTATAAATAAACGAACTAAGAATGTTATTTTGTAAGCGGCAATTCCTCCTGTAATTCCTAAAAGAATATTTTTGCCGTTCAACATATTTCTTAAGCGTCTTTTTCTGTGTTTCTGTGGTAGATTTTATCAGTCAACCACTCTTCTACTGCCATTGCGTGTGGCTTAGGTAATTTTTCATAAAACTTAGAAACCTCGATCTGCTCTTTGTTTTCAAAAACTTCTTCTAAACTATCGCTATAAGTAGCAAACTCTTCTAATTTCTCTAAAAGCTCTTTCTTAATTTCAGAATTAATCTGAACAGCACGCTTTGCAGCGATTGAAATAGCCTCATAAATATTTTCAGTAGGCGCATCGAACTCATTACGGTTAATAGTTACCGTAGATACCGATGCCTTAGAGTTTTTTAAATCGTTCATATTCATAATTAAATTATTTATTTTGATTCAACGACCTGCGCTTGCATGCGTTGTAATTCTTTATCAATTTTTTCAATTAAATCTGTAGCTTCCTTATCGAATTTAGATTCTGGAAACTGCTTTTTCATTGCTGCATGAGCAGACTTGGCATTTTTTAAACGCTCTTCTTTCAATTGCTCAAAACTATTTACCGCCATGTGTGTTAATGCTTCAACCTTAATGAACATTGCCTCTTCTCTAAAAGGAGAACCAGGATTATCTGACACAAAGTTATCGCTCGCCGCTACTGCAGATTTAAGCATATCATAATTGAATTCACCCAATTTATTATACTGCTTTAATATCTCAAACGCTTTTTCTTGTTTTTTTGTTGTAAGCTCTTGTGCCATAGTATTGGCTTCGGCATAAAACTCAGATTCAGAATACGTGTTAATGAAATTCTGTAATTTCAACAACGCCTTATCTGTATCTGTCTGATCTAAAGAATATTCTGGAGATAACTTATAGAAACTTTTAGCTCCTAAAAAAGTAGCCTCTACCGCCTTATCACTTTTTGGATATGATTTCACAAAACGCTCAAACTGATAGCCTGCCATATTGTAATCTTCTCGCTGAAAGTAGCTATTAGATAAAAAGAACATAACACGCTCACCTTGAGGTTTACCTACATATTTAGGCGCTATTTGCTCAAGCAATCTGTTGGCTCTTCTAAAATCACCTTCTTCATAGAAAGTTTCGGCCATATCGTATTTAGCTTTTACATCATCGTTCTTAAGTACTTTTTGGTACTCGCTACACGATTGTAAAGCAATGGCAATCAATAGTATTGGGAAAACTCTCCTCATTTTAAAAAACATTTTGCAAAATTAGTGATTATCAATGGATTTAAAAAACATTTTAAACCAATAAAAATACAGGCTTTACAGCACACGAATGTCCTACTAAGTGAAGATTTAACGAATATTTATGCTGGTATGCGTATCATAGATTCCATAAATGAAACAATTCTATGCTTTAAGGCATCACTCGCTGTAATCAATGGTAATCTTACAAAAGGCTTGGCAAGACCTAAATATTCAAATATAACTTTGATACCAGCCGGGTTTCCTTCTTCGAAAATCAACTTCATACCATCTTGCATTTTATAATGATAACTATAGGCTACTTCGGTATTACCATCTAATCCTTCGTGTACCATTTTAGAAAATTCTTCAGGCAAACCTTGACCAATTACAGAAATTACTCCATCACCACCTGCAACTATAGTTGGCAATGCCGTAATATCATCCCCGGAAAGCACTAGAAAACCTTCTGGTCTTTTAGATATTAGTTCTTGTACCTGTGTCATATCGCCACAGGCTTCTTTTACCGCTATTATATTATCAAATTTCTTTGCAAGGCGAACTACGGTTTCTGGTAACATATTACTACCGGTACGGCCAGGTACATTATATAAAATTATTGGTAACGGTGATGCATCTGATAGGGCTGCGAAGTGCTGATAAATACCTTCTTGCGTAGGTCTATTGTAATATGGAGAAACAGATAAAATAGCATCATATGCAGATAAGTCTGCAGATTTCAATTCTTCTACCAAAGCCATGGTATTATTACCGCCAATACCTATTACTAAAGGCAAAGCACCTTTATTGGCTTCTTCTACGGTCTGCATTACCAATTGCTTTTCTGCTTTTGATAGGGTTACTGATTCAGCAGTAGTACCTAATACCACTAAATAGTCTATATTACCTTCAATATTATAGGCCACTACTCTTCTAAGGGCTTCAACATCTACGGTACCATCTTCTTTAAAAGGCGTAATTAACGCTACTCCTGCTCCCCTTAAATCTCTCATAATTAAATCTCTTTAAAAATGCCCAAGTACTTTTTCAATTCTTTTTTAAATATCTGAAAGTCCTTTAACGGCGTATCTAACATTAAATCATTGTAAGTAGGTCCTACTTCTTTAAACCCCACTCTTAAACGAGCCTTTGCCTTTACCGACATTAAATTCAACAGCAGGCTATCCTCATTATAATAATTCACTAAAAGGTCATATTCTCGTCCTAAAAACTCAAGGGCATAGCTGTTTTCTATTTCACCGTTCCACCCTAAGTCCTTATCTGAAAAAACAGGAGTGGCATATGGTGAGTTTTTATCATAAAAACGCTTATAACCAATAATTTTAACCGCATTAGGATGCAATGATAGCTCTTCTTGAAACTGAAAAAACAGTTCCGTTTTCTCAAACTTATCTAGATCCACAATACAACCAACAGAACGTATTCCTTTACTCTCACGCGTTACAGCAACTGGTGTTGCCACCAACTGTTTTAATATCTTACGGCCAGATTTCCGTTTAAACTTGTCCTTAATTCCTTTTAAAAACATGTATTTTTACATTTTGACAAATGTAAATAATATCCCTGCAACTCTATGGCGAAGTTAAAACACTTTGATATTTTAAAAATAAAACATTTTGTTATATTTTTAACATTGCTACATTTAGCATCTTGCAAAAACAACCCTGAGCAGCTAAAAGAACTGACTGGCAAGCAGATACCGATTGACACCAGTTTTACTTCAGTTGACAGTATTCAGAAATTTATTCAGCCTTACCATGATCGTGTTGAAAGTATTTTAGACAGTACTTTAGCATATGCACCTTTTGTAATCACTAAAACCGATGGCAAATTCAATACTACAGCAGGTAATTTAATGGCCGATATTGTATTGAGCGAAACCAGCCCCATATTCAATAAGCGCACAGGGCATACTATTGATTTGGTATTATTGAACCATGGCGGTATTAGATCTATTATATCTAAGGGTAATGTCACTTCTAGAACTGCATATGAAGTAATGCCTTTTGAAAATTCCGTGGTAGTAGTAGAACTTAAAGGCGATGCATTATTAAAGATGGTCGACTATCTAATACAATCTAAAAGAGCGCATCCTGTTGCTGGTATACAGCTTATTCTAAACAAAGATAACACGGTAAATACTTTTACTATTAACGGAAAGTCTGTAGATAAAAACAAGTCTTATTATGTTGCTACTTCTGACTACCTGGTAACTGGCGGCGATAATATGAACTTCTTTAAAGAAGCACTTTCTAAAACAGAAACCGATTATAAAATACGAAATGCCATGATAGATTTCTTTTCTAAAGTGGATACTCTTGCCCCTAAAGTAGATTTAAGATACTATCAATTACAGTAAAATGGAAAGAAGAAAATTTATACGAAATACTGCTGCGTCATCTAGTCTATTAACCCTTGGTGGCTTAGGTCTAAACTCTTGCAACCTATCTACTAAAAAGCATATTACTATTTTACATACCAACGATGTACACAGTCATGTAGATGCATTCCCTAACGATCACGCAAATTTCCCTGGTTTGGGCGGTTTGGCGCGTAGAGCAGGTTTGGTAGATAGTATTAGAAAAGAGAACCCGCATACATTTCTATTCGATGCCGGCGACATCTTCCAAGGTACCCCCTACTTCAATTTTTATGGTGGTGAGCTGGAATTTAAACTAATGAGTATGCTTAACTATGATGCCACCACTATTGGTAATCATGATTTTGATAATGGTATTGACGGATTGTTAGCCCAAATGCCCTATGCGAAGTTTAATTTTATTAGTGCCAATTACGACTTTTCAAATACGATTTTAGACGGACAAACACAGCCGTATAAGATTTATGAGAAAGACGGAATTAAAGTTGGTGTCTACGGATTAGGGATTAAATTAGACGGATTGGTTACAAAACAGCTCTATAAAGAGACTGTATTTCTTGACCCTTATGAACTGGCAACCGATATGGAAACCAAACTAAAAGAAGATGAAAAATGCGATTTGGTCATTTGTCTCTCTCACTTAGGATATGAATATAGTACTGAAAAACCTGATGATTTAAAGCTTGCCAAAAGAACTAAATACACCGATTTGATTATTGGTGGTCACACCCATACATTTTTAGATAAACCTACAATTGTAACCAATGCTGCAGAACGTGATGTTTTGGTAAATCAAGTAGGGTGTTTTGGAGTTAACCTTGGTCGTATAGATTTCTATTTTGATAGTAAAAACACTACAGCCGACGGATACACAATTAAAGTCTAAAAATTAGATCTTAAAATGCTATACTACAAACGTTGTTCTAGCGATAACCAAAACTTCAAAGAATTAGTTGCCTTACTTGATGCTGATTTGGCATTACGAGATGGAGATGAGAATGCTTTTTATGCACAATTTAATGGTATTGATGCGTTGAAAAACTGTGTTGTCTTTTATTCGAACGAAACACTTGTTGCCTGTGGTGCTTTTAAAAAGTTTAACGAAGACACCGTTGAGATTAAACGTATGTATGTTCAACCAGATTATCGCGGAAAAGGAATTGCCTCAAAAGCGCTAGTTGTATTAGAAGAGTGGGCTAAAGAACTAAACTACTCTTACACTGTTCTAGAAACCGGATTACGCCAGCCGGAAGCCATTGCACTCTACAAAAAGAATAATTACACAATTATTGATAATTACCCTCCGTACGAGCATATGCCCAACAGTGTTTGTTTTAGGAAGGTATTATAGATTTATTTCTACGATAGTATCATGTATGGATATAGAAAAGAAAAGTGTAATTAGCTTAGCATAAGTCAAACACCATTTCTTAATAAATACTATGATTGTCAAAACGGATTAAATAATATCTTATCCACATACATCCTAAATTAAATTCTACATGCATTAACTTATAATAATTCTGCAAACTTTATTTATGTTGCATCTTCTTGAAATAATTTATATTTTCTTTACTAGAGTCCTTTAAAACTAAATAGAAAAATTCATGTATTTGCACACTACTAATCTCTTTTAATTTTTGTATTTATGGATAACAAACACTCATCAAAATGGAAAAATTAAAAAACTGCATCTTAAATCAAATCTCCATTGACAATCTTTCTTTAGATGCTATTGTTTCAGTCTTTGAACCTATGGAAATTTCAAAAGGTAATTTTTTCTTGGAATCAGGAAAAACCTGTAGACAAATGGCATTTATTGCATCTGGCTATATGAGAATTTACGACATTGTAGATGGCAAGGAAATCACCTTATGGATTGGTAGTTCGGGTAAATTTATTACATCACTTTCTAGTTTTGTTTTTGAAACCGAGAACCATTGGAACATTCAGGCTGTGACCGATTGTACTATTTACGTCATCAATAGAGAAGATCATTATAAACTGAATAAAACCGAACCCAAATGGTTGGAATTTGACAACCTTCTGTTGGCGAATTCTTTCGCCTTGCTGGAAAAAAGTATGTTCTCCCAACTACATACCACAGCAAAACAAAGATTTCAAAGCTTACTAGAAGAAGAACCGGAACTCTTTAATACTGTACCATTGCAATACATAGCTTCTATGTTAGGTATTACACCAGAATCATTAAGTAGGTTGAGAAAATTGAATTAACTACCATTTGTCAAGAGAGATGATATCTTGTTTGCTGAAATTTGCAAGAACAAGAATTTTAAAACATGAACAAATTACAGAACGCTTTAAAAGCCAATGCCATATTCTCTAGCATTTCTGGCATATTACTGATTATATTTAATTCTAAAATAGCTGCACTATTTGGTACGGACAATACTACTATCTTTTGGGTGGTTGGTTTGGTGTTACTTTACTTCACCATTACTATTTGGTATGAGACTAAAAAACAAAGAAGATTAGCTGTGCAATGGATTATTATTCAAGACATTTTGTGGGTGGCAGCTAGCTTAATGATGATTTTACTCAATCCCTTTGATATTACACCAACGGGGAATTTAATTATTGGAATTATTGCGGCAATTGTATTGTTTATGGCGATAAATCAAACTAAAGCACTCAATCAAAACAAAACTGCTACCAAAAATCAATAAAACACATAAAGTGAATTGCTTCACATCGGAATAAAAAAACATTAGCTACAAGCATAAGGTTACTGCTTATAAATTCAAATATTTATCTTTAAAGCTCTTTTTATTAACCTTATATTTTTTCTAATGTCTTTGAAATTTAGCCATATCACTTTACTCTTATTATGTATAAGTTCATGTAAAGAACAAAATAAGGACCATACTGTTGAACAGCCAAATTCAATTGAAAATAAGATAGAAAATACTAAATTTCAATTTATTATAGATTCCTCAGATGTTAAGGGATCCGTAGTCATATATGATTTAAAGAAAGACATCTTTTACTCCAATGATTTTGACTGGGCAAATCAAGGAAGATTGCCTGCATCGACTTTTAAAATTGCAAACTCCATTATAGGACTTGAAACCGGAGTCATTAAAAGTGACAGTACCATTTTTAAATGGAACGGTGAAGACAGATGGTTAGACATATGGGAACAAAATCTGGCGTTAAAAGATGCTTTTCAATACTCATGCGTGCCCTGTTATCAAGAAGTGGCTTCAAAAATCAACCCTGAAAGAATGAACACCTATGTAGAAAAACTACACTATGGTGATCTTCATATAGACTCGTTAAACATTCGAAACTTTTGGTTGGAAGGAACATCACGTATCAACCAAATGCAACAAATCGCTTTCTTAAAAAGGTTCTATGGTAACAAACTCCCTATTTCAAAAAGGACAAAAGACATCGTTCAAAAAATCATGATCATCGATACGGAAAAGAACTATACGCTCAGCGGAAAAACGGGCTTAACCATACGTCGCGAAAAATTTAATGGTTGGTTTGTAGGTTATATTGAAGTAGCTGATAACACCTATTTATTTGCCACTAATCTAGAACCATTATCTTCTGATATCAATATGAATGAATTTAGCAAAAAAAGAAAATCTATTACACTTTTAGCCCTTAGAAAAATGGATATTATAAAATAAAACGTTACCTCAACATAATCCTAAAACAAAACGCAGAGATAATGTGATTTCAATAAATTCATTATCCCCATAGTTGTAATAATCATTAATTTAGTCCCATAAACTGAATTACACATTAAGATAATAAACGATGAAAATAATAGGCATAGGAAAGAATTACGTAGTTGACAAATCTGAAATTGACGGATTAAAGAATGATGTACAACTCATTTTCACAAAGCCAGATTCTACCCTGGTTACAGATAGTAAAGACGTAGCATTCCCTGCTATTACCAATCAATTGATTTATGAAGTAGAATTGGTTGTGAAAATTGGTAAAACAGCAAAAGATGTAAGTATAACAGATGCAAACTCTTATATCTCTGAAATAGGTATTGGTATTGACTATACTGCAAAAGATGTACTTACGGCAAGTAGAGAAAAAAAAGGGCCTTGGGCTTTAGCAAAAGGTTTCGATGGCGCATCACCTATTGCAGGTTTTAAACCAGTATCGGACTTTCCTGAATTAGATAATATTAATTTTGATTTAGTAATTAACGGAGAAAAAAAACAAGTAGGTAATACAGGCTACATCATTTATAATTTTGCTGAAATCATAAGTTTTGTTTCCTCTTTTATGACATTGAATCCTGGTGACATGATTTTTACCGGTACACCGGCAATAGGTGCAGGTGAAACATTTAAAGGAGATCATTTACAGGCTTCTATTGAAGGAGAAATGTTGCTTGATTTTAAGATGATTTAATACATACAGTATTTTTTATATTTTAAACCGGATTTCTTAATGGAGTCCGGTTTTTCAGTTTGTCCTTTTTTCTATTTAAAATAGACAACAATAAAAATGGCACGACATCTAATCTTTACTATTTCTTGTAGGATACTATTAAACTTCTTTCATTGAGCTTATATTTTAAATTCTTAGTTCAACCAAAACAGCTACATTTCATGTAATATAAATTGTACATTAGCATTGTTATTAAAATGAATAATAAAAAGTTATTCAATGAATATTGTTTTCTTGTTAATTGCAATCTTCGGATTTATTTTAACCGCTGTATTACTTTTAAGAAAAAATGTAAATAAATTACCTCAACAATTTCTTGCTTTTTTCTATTTTGTTTTTTCCATATACAACCTTCAAACTTACATTATAACCGATGGATTGTTAACTCAATTCAAATGGTTTTACTTTTGGCCACTCTTACTCTACAGCGTAATAAGCGTACCTGTATATTTCTATTTTAAAACAGTTATGGACGATAAGTTTACGTGGAAATGGCAATACATTTTACTATTTATCCCCTTTCTACTAAGCGTCATAGATGTTGCCCTTGTTTTTTCTAATCCAGCATCCTACTATAATCAGATTGTAGAAAATGCCATTAATTTCCCAAAAGAGCGATTTAATGCAAAATATGGTCTCCTAAGCTTAAATGAACACTACAGCTTACGTCATTTATGGCAATTAATATACTTACTTTCTCTACTACCGTTGTTAAGACGATTTTTAGATATAAACCCAAATGATAAACTAAAGATTATTCTTAATAGATGGTTGCTTTTGTTTTATGCGGCATTAACCTTAATGGCTTTTATTACTCTGTTTTTTGGTGTAGAAAGAATGTTAGGTATCAATACTTTAAATGTATCAACCACAAGTTTATACAGTTTACAGATTATTTTGTTTCTAGTTTTATTATTGATAAGCATAGCTCCCTTATACTTCCCTTCTATTCTCTACGGATTTCCAAAGAATCAGTTATTGGTTTCATCATCTATTTCAAATGATACCAATTCACAGATGTACGGGTTAGATAATCAAGAACTAAACAACTCACTAATAACTATAGAACAACAGCAAGCATTTTTAAAACAAGGTTTTAATTTAAAAGCTTGTGCAGAACTTTTACATGTGCCTGCTTATCATGCTGCTTATTTTTTCTATCAAACAAAAGGCATCAGTTTTACTTCTTATAGAAATAATATAAGAGTAGAAAAAGCAAAGCAGCTAATTGATTCGGGATTTCTAGAATCGAATGATTTAAATACTCTTATTTCTGCATGCGGATTCAATAGTAAAAGTGATTTCGAGAAGACTTTTGAAAAATTGACAACTACCAGTTATAATAATTACCAACTAAAATAATGTAAAGACTAGGTTTTATTTTTTATCACATATTCCACAATTACCTTAAGCTCTTCGTCTAAGGTAATTGTTGGATATTCTTTATTCGCCAACCTGTACCAATATCCCGCATTAAAACGGTCGCCTTCTTTACGGTGCAAATATGCATGTAACCAGCTACCTAAAGCACTATGCATGTCTTGTGCTATGTTATGAGAAGCTTCCCAATCGCCTTTGGCATCATACCAAGCCGCTTTTAGTCCGTCCGTCCATTCTTTTGGCACATGAGACAACTCTAAACTCTTTTCAAATTCAAGATAGGTCTTCGGTATCATTTTACAACTCTTTTAATAAGCTTCTCTACAGTTAAACCTTGTCCGATAATAGAGAATACCACTACTATGTATGTAATCACTAAAAATGCATCTCTATGCATTTCATCAGATAAACCTAATGCCAATGCTATGGATATACCACCACGCAATCCGCCCCAAGTCATTACCAAATTAGTTTTCGGTATAAAATCTAGCTTCTTCTCAAAGAACTTAATAGGAATTAATAGCGATAAGTATCGACAAATAAGCACTAAAGGAATTGCCAGCAATCCGGCAATTACGTATTCTGTTTTAAAGGATAATACGAGCATTTCCATCCCAATTAAAACAAATAGAAGTGTATTCAAAAGAATATCTAATAACTCCCAAAATTTATCTACATAGGTTTCTGTAGTTTCTGACATGGCTGAATTACGTACCGTATCATTACCTACTACCAAACCTGCAGCAACCATTGCCAATGGAGCAGATAAATGGAATTTCTGTGCTATCAATGTCCCTACCATAACGGTTGCCAAAGTTATGATTACTTCTATATCATAATCATCTATAGACTTCATAAGTTTCCATGTTCCCCAACCTAAGGCTAGACCTAATGCCAACCCACCTATAACCTCAACTCCAAAAAGCTCTAAGATGTCTAAAGGACTAACAGCTACTTCAGTTGCCGAAGCCAATTGAAAAATGGTTAAGAAAACAACTACTCCTACTCCGTCATTAAACAATGACTCTCCTACGATTTTTGTTTCTAATTGCTTTGGTGCTCCTGCCTTTTTCAATATTCCCAATACTGCAATTGGATCTGTAGGTGAGATTAACGAACCAAAAAGTAGACAATAGATAAAAGAGATATTCATTCCTATCAATTGTAATAAATAATACATGCTCGTACCTACTAAGAAGGTTGATACCAACACACCTAAGGTAGAGAATACTAATATAGGCCAACGCTGTACTTTTAATTGTTCAAAATTGGTATGAAGTGCCCCTGCGAACAAGAGGAAACTCAACATAATATCTAGTAATACAGATTTAAAATCTATCTGGGTAATGATATATCTTTCTGCATTAATTAAGGTATCATCGATATAACCAATTAAAAAAACCACCAAGGTAAATAGAATTGTAATCAGCATTAAGCCAATACTGTTAGGTAGTTTTAGAAAACGCGCATTTATATAACCGAATATTGCCGATAGAAATACTAATACTGAAATAATTGTAAAAACGTCCATAGTTGTTTATGCTATCATATTTATAAAATCTTGCTCACTAATAATTGGTATTTCTAGATTCTCTGCCTTGGTACGCTTGCTTGGCCCCATTTTATCACCTGCTATCAAGAAACTAGTTTTTGATGATATAGAAGATCCTACTTTACCTCCATTATCTTCTATTTTCTTTTTAAGCTCATCTCTACTTAGAATCTCAAACACACCTGATACTACAAAGGTTTTACCCGCCAACATATCGGTCTGGTTTTCTAACTTCTCGGCAGATATTGCTAATTGTACGCCGTAACTACGTAATCTTTCTATAGCATCGATATTCTTCTCATTCGCAAAAAAGTCAATAACACTCTGCGCTATACGCTCTCCTATTTCATCAACCGATGTCAAGTGCTCTAGGGTAGCTTCTTTCAAAGCATCTATATTTTTATATGCCTTTGCCAATTTCTTTGCTACAGTCTCCCCTACAAAACGAATACCTAAAGCAAATAGTACACGCTCAAAAGGGACTTGTACTGATTCGGATACGCCTTTGACTAAATTTTCTGCGGACTTCTCAGCCATTCGCTCCAACGGCAACACATCTTCTTTGGTGAGTTTATACAAATCGGCATAATCATCTATTAAACCTTCTTTAAATAGTAATTCTACGGTCTCACCACCTAAGCCTTCAATATCCATTGCCTTTCTTGAAATGAAATGCTGAATACGACCAGTTATCTGTGGAGGACAACCATATTCGTTTGGACAGTAATGCTTGGCATCACCTTCTGTACGGGTAAGTTCTGTTCCGCATTCGGGACACTGATGTATATACTCCGTAGGTTTTGAATCTGCAGGTCTTTTGGTTAGATCTACCGCTATAATCTTCGGAATGATTTCTCCTCCTTTTTCTACAAATACGGTATCACCAACACGTACATCTAATTTTGCAATTTGATCAGCATTGTGCAATGAGGCTCTTTTTACTGTTGTCCCTGCAAGCAAAACAGGTTCTAAGTTAGCTACAGGAGTAATTGCCCCTGTACGCCCTACTTGATAGGTTATTTCATTTAAGGTAGTAAAGACTTGCTCTGCCTTAAACTTATACGCCATTGCCCAACGCGGCGATTTTGACGTAAATCCTAGTTCTTCTTGATTCTGAAGACTATTTACTTTTATCACCACTCCATCTGTTTCATAAGGCAACTCATGTCGTTTTACATCCCATTCCTCTACAAATGCCATAACTTCATCTGTAGTTTGGCAAAGCTTTGCCACTGTTGGTACTTTGAAGCCCCATTCACGGGCTTTCTCTAACATATAAAACTGAGAGTCTATATTCAGATTTCTACCTACTATGCTATATAATAAACACTCTAGCGGTCTTTGTGCAACAGCACTACTATCTTGAAGCTTTAAACTACCAGATGCTGTATTTCTAGGGTTCATGTATGGGTCTTCACCATTTGCCACTCGTTCTTCATTCATTTTCATGAATCCCTCAAAAGGCAAAACGATTTCTCCACGTATATCAAACTTATCAGGATAATCGCCTTTCAATTGAAGTGGTACAGATTTTATAGTTTTAATATTATTGGTGACATCATCTCCTTGAATTCCGTCTCCACGGGTAACTGCTTTTACCAGCTTCCCTTTTTCATAAGTTATGCTAATAGATGCACCATCATACTTTAACTCGCACGTAAATGCAACGGGCACATCACCTAGGTTACGCTGAATACGTTTCTCCCAATCTTCTAAATCTTCTTTGGAGTACGAATTATCCAAAGAATACATTCTATGTTCATGAACTACGGTTGCAAAATTCTTTGTGATCATACCACCAACACGAAGTGAAGGGGAACTTGCATCATAGAATTCTGGATGCTTTGCCTCCAGCTCTTGCAATTCTTTCAATTTCATATCGAACTCATAATCAGAAATGGTCGGATTATCCAACACATAGTAATTATGATTATGCTCTCGTAACTCTTTTCTTAGTGCTTCTATTTTTGCCTTCATATTCCTTAAAGCTGCTCTTTATTAATCCATTTTGGTGTTGGTAACGGAGTGTAATTTTCCATTTTCTTTAGTAATGAATCTATATCATCATCTACCAAAATAGTATTTATATGTTCCTGTTTTACAAACCCTTCGTTGACCATATCATGCATCATCTTTAGAAGAGAATCATAAAAGCCGTTTGTATTTAATATTCCTATCGGATATTGATGTAGTCCCAATTGTGACCAGGTCAACATTTCAAAAAATTCTTCTAGAGTTCCAAATCCGCCAGGAAGCATTAGTATACCGTCAGATAAATCATGCATCTTCAATTTACGTTCATGCATATTTTTGGTAACAATTAATTCCGTTAACCCTTCATGAACAACTTCTTTCTTTTTCAAGAATACAGGAATGACACCTACTACCTTTCCGCCACTGTTAAGAACTCCTTCGGCTACTTTACCCATGATGCCAATTTTGGCTCCACCATACACCAGCTGAATAGTTTTCTTTGCGAAAGTCTCTCCCAATTCATATGCTTTCGATCCATACACAGAATCGACACCTTCACTACTACCGCAAAACACTACTATACTTTTCATTTTCTTATTCCTTTTATCATGCGGTCATTACCAAACATATCTTTTCGCAACTCAATAGTCTTAAAATTAGATTCCTCTAATAATTGTTTAGTTTCTTCTCCTAAATACTGATTGATCTCTAAATACAAACAACCATTTTCATTTAAATGATCAGCTGCAAAATTGACTACTGCGCTATAAAACTTTAAAGGGTCTTCGTCCGGTACAAAAAGTGCTAAACTAGGCTCATGGTCTATGACATTGTTTTGCATTTCTGCTTTTTCTAATTCTCGCACATATGGCGGATTAGAAATAATGATATCAAATTTTTTATCTAACTCTTTTGCTGAGGTTTCCGCATCCAAAGACAATATATCTGCTTCGTAAAATTTTACACCTGCATTCAGCAATGCGTTATTTTCCTCAGCTACTTTTAAAGCATCCGTAGAAATATCTAAACCGAATACTTTTGCATCTGTCAGGTTTTTATCCAAAGAAATAGGAATACAACCGCTACCTGTACCCATATCTAAAATGGTCAAGATTTTTGCGGTATTCTTATGATCATCTAAAATCCAACGGACTAATTCTTCAGTTTCTGGTCTCGGTATTAATACATGCTCATTAACCTTAAAATCTAGGTCCATAAAATATGCCGTACCAATAATATGTTGAATAGGCTTCTCTAGTTTTAATTCTGATAAGGCTTGGAATATAACAGTTTCCTGTTTTTTATCAATTACCAGCTCTGGCTGAATTGCCAAAATAAAACGTTCTAAATCAAAATAATGCTCAATGAGTAAATAGAAGAAACTATTGACTTCTTCTTTACTGTAGATGGCATCTAATTCTGAATGATATATATTTTTGATTTCTCTTAAAAGCACAGTTAAAATGTTTTAAGCATAAAAACGGGACAAGAATAATGACCTGTATCTCCCATTCTGGCATCTATATATTCAAATCCCATTTTCTTATATAATTTTTGAGCAGCCTCCATATTTGGCATGGTCTCTAAATAGCAGGCATCAAAACCATATTCTTTGGCACGAGTTAAACATACCGTTATCATTTCGTGACCTACACCTTTACCTCTCGCCTCTTCTAAAAAGTACATTTTCTGAAGCTCACTCACATTACCTTCATAATTGTCTAACTGCGCAACACCAGCACAACCTAAAATAGAACCATTAGCCTCTGCAACAAAATAAGTTGCCTTAGGTTTCTCATAATGCTCAAACATTTGATCTAATGAGGGATCTTCATAAGCCGTACCTACTTTTGGCACACCTAAGTCTGCCAACACTTGCCGTATAACTTTGGCTACTTGCGGGTTATCTTCCTTTCTAATTTCGCGGATCACGACATTTTCCATATCAATAATGCAATAGGTTTTAAAGTACTATTTTTGAGGTGTGAAGATACGTGATATGCGTATAATGTTAAAGTCTGATGTCCATTAATAATCTAGATACCAACAATTAGATGCCGTTACATAGAGATATGCTTTCTACCGATGAAACATATATGCTTCGTTGTTTACAAATTGCAAAGAACGGATTAGGTACTACTGCGCCCAACCCAATGGTAGGTGCTGTAATTGTACATAATGACAATATTATTGGCGAAGGATTTACTAGTGCCTATGGTGGATCTCACGCTGAGGTAAATGCAATTAACTCTGTTTCTGATATTTCACTTTTAAAATCATCTACCATTTATGTAACCTTAGAACCTTGTTCTCATTATGGTAAAACTCCGCCTTGCGCAGATTTGATTATTAAAATGGGAATACCTAAGGTTGTTATCGGATTGAAAGACCCGCATGAAAAAGTTGCAGGTAACGGAATCAAAAAATTAGAAGCTGCAGGTTGCGTGGTTAAAGTAGGTGTCCTACAAAAAGAATGCGAAGAACATCATAAACGCTTTCTCACCTTTTTCACCAAAAAACGACCATATCTAATTTTGAAGTGGGCAGAAACTGCTGACGGATTTATTGCTCCTGAACCTTTAAAACGCGGAGAAGAAAAGAAACCCTATTGGATAACCAATACCAAATCCCGACAATTAGTACATAAATGGCGTAGCGAAGAGGCTGGTATTTTAGTAGGTACAAATACAGTCTTGGCTGACAATCCTCAATTAAACCTAAGAGATTGGTCCGGCAAAGCACCTACACGCATTGTATTAGATAGAAGCTTAAAGATTTCTAGAGATTATCACGTTCTTGACGGAAAACAAAAGACCATTATCTGCACCGAAATAACAGATAGCAACTCCCATTTAGAAGGAGTAACTTATAAAATCATCAATTTTAATTCTGATGTACCGCAACAGCTATGTAATGTGATGCATGAAGAGCAGATACAAAGTGTAATAATTGAAGGCGGCTCACAAACACTGCAAAGTTTTATTGATGCCAACCTGTGGGATGAAGCTCGAATTTTTAAGGGAGCGAATAATTTCACAAAAGGTATTGCTGCACCAAAAATTGCAGGACGCAACCAACAACAAATTCAAATTTTAACCGACCAACTAACCATAGTACGAAATGATTAAAAACATCATATTTGATTTTGGAGATATCTTCATTAATCTTGATAAGCAAGCCCCTTTATTAGAAATGGCAAAATTCGGGTTCACCGAATTGACTCCTGAATTAGATACCATTTTCAAAAAATATGAAATGGGGTTAATGGAGTCTGATGAATTTATTAATAGGCTACAGGCTATATTCACCAATGCTACAAAAGATCAAATTAAAGACGCATGGAATTCTATTATTTTAGATTTCCCTGAGGACAGACTTACATTCATTGAAAAACTAAAAAACGATAATCAATATCGCCTGTTTTTATTGAGTAATACCAATGACTTGCATATTGACAAAGTGAAAGAATCCATGGGATTGGAAAGGTTCAATAGGTTCAAAAATTGTTTTGAGGTATTCTACCTATCGCAAGAAATGTATATGCGCAAACCTAATGCAGACATTTATGAGTTTGTCTTAAGTGAAAATGAATTAAATGCAAATGAAACCTTCTTTTTAGACGATACTAAAGAAAATACGGATGCCGCGTCTAAACTAGGTATACATTGCTGGAATCTTCAAGTTGGTAAGGAAGATGTTCTAGAAACTTTAAGCCACCTCTAAATGATTTATTTAGCGTTTAGCATTCTATTTTCAAGCCTAATTTTCGTCATTTTTAAATTGTATGCCAAATATCAGGTTCAAATCATATATGCTATAATTACCAATTACTTTATTGCTTGTACTGTAGGTGTCATCTATTATAATGAGCCAATACACCTTGCTGAAATACCACAGAAAAGTTGGTTTTGGGGAAGTGTCGCATTAGGTCTTCTTTTCATACTAATATTTAACCTGATGGCAACAACCTCTCAGAAACTAGGAGTCTCTGTTGCATCAGTAGCCACTAAGATGTCGCTCACCATACCTGTATTATTCGGAGTTTTCTTCTATAAGGAGACACTAGGTGTATTGGAAATTATTGGGATCGTCCTTGCGTTACTAGCCGTTTATTTCACCTCATTAAAAGAACAAAAAGTAAAAGCTGAAAAATGGGCTTTCGCATTACCTGTTTTAGTCTTTCTAGGTTCGGGAACTATAGACACCAGCATAAAATACTTTCAAGATGCTCATATGCCCGAAGAGGAATATGCATTATTCTCTGCAACAGTATTTTTATCTGCAGGTATTTTCGGATTACTTTTCATCGCATTCAAATCTACCCAACAGCGACTAAAAGTAAATTTTAAAAATATTATTGGCGGTATTTGTTTGGGTGTCCCTAATTACTTCTCCATCTATTTTTTACTTAAAGCATTACAACACCCAACATGGAACAGCGCTTCTGTTTTCACTATTAATAATGTGGCAATTGTAATGTTCTCTACTTTATTGGGTATTATACTGTTTAGAGAGCGCCTAACGGCTAAAAACTGGTTCGGGATAGGATTGGCTATCTTTAGTATAATTCTAGTTGCTTTTGGTCAGCAACTAATGACTTTCATTTAAAAATTACTTTTACATTAATGGACGCTTATAAAACAATCTCTAAACCATCTGAACCTATTATGTTCAAAGAACGGAAGAGTAAGTTTTATGGCTATTGCTTTCCAGTTTCTGATGAAGATACTGTAAAAGAACATATAGAAGCACTTAAAAAAGAATACCCCACAGCAAACCACGTATGCTACGCTTGGCAAATGGGTATTGAAACAAAATCGTATCGTGCTAATGATGATGGTGAACCAAACAACTCTGCCGGTATGCCAATTTACGGGCAATTGCAGTCTTTTGATGTAACCAACACCTTGGTTGCCGTGGTTCGTATTTTCGGCGGTACAAAATTAGGTGTCGGCGGATTAATAAGTACTTACAAAGAAGCAGCTAAGTTAGCCTTGGAAAATGCTAAAATAGTTACCCGAGTTTTACAACAACAACTATCGGTAACGTTTGAGTATTCCGAAATGGATATTGTAATGAGATTGATAAAAAAACACCAGCTTACTATTGTCTCTCAAGATTTACACCTTAAATGTAAAATGATTCTATCTATCAATAAAAGTGATTTTAAAGAGACAATGAAACTTTTAAAGGCACATCATAAATTAGAAATTAGAGCAATTGACTAATTTCTAATACTCCAATTTATCTAAAAGTAATTGTGGACATCTCGTAGGTCTTTTGCGCTTCATATCCATAAAAACTAAAACCGTGTTAGCCGTTGCCAATAATTCTCCCGCCTCATTCGTAATTTCATAATCAAATTCTATTCGAACAGCAGGTTTTTTCTTTAAAATAACTTTAACTGTTATTAAATCATCATATAACGCTGACTTTAAATATTTTATTGACAAACTTATCACAGGAAGCATAATTCCGCCTTCCTCCATGCTTTTGTAAGAAATGCCTAATGACCTTAACCATTCAACTCTTGCCAATTCTAAGTATTGAGCATAGTTACCATGATAGACAACGCCCATCTGGTCGGTTTCACTATATCTAATTCGAAAAGAAATTTCGTTTGTACGCATTTATTTGAAGTAAAAAGTATATATTTAAAAGCTCCCCTATTGAGCAAGCGAACATGAGAAAAAAAAAGGTCAAATTCAATGACATTCGATTTTTTTTTTCAATAATTTGTTCACATATTTGCCCAAGTTGAAAGAGAACCTATATTGATTTTTTATAATCACCTATAGCTCAACGCTAACCATTAAAAGTGTAAAATTTATTATGAGTGTTACTGCAAATTCCGTATGGAAAAACTGTTTGGCTTTTATTAAGGATAATATCCAACCGCAGGCATTCAAGACTTGGTTTGAACCTATTAAACCGGTCAAACTATCTGAGAACGCATTAAGTATTCAAGTACCTAGTAAATTTTTTTACGAGTGGTTAGAAGAACATTACGTTAAACTTCTGAAAGTTGCTCTTACTAAAGAATTAGGAGAATCTGCAAAGTTGGTGTACATCATTAGAATGGAAAACACTTACGGAAACAAAGAACCTTTTACTGAAAAAATTCCGAGTTCTAACAGAGGCGCTATGGCAGCTCAAGAAATGGATGTTCCTATTAAATCTAAAAATCCTGAATTAAGAAATCCGTTTGTTATTCCAGGTATTAGGAATATCAAAATAGAATCTCAGTTAAACCCTAATTATAATTTTGATAACTTCCTAGAAGGTGATTCTAACCGTTTAGCAAGATCTGCCGGTATGGCGGTTGCTAATAAACCTGGTGGCACATCTTTTAATCCGTTATTGGTATTTGGTGGTGTTGGTCTTGGAAAAACACACTTAGCTCATGCTATTGGTGTTGAAATAAAAGATAAATATCCAGAACGTACCGTTTTATATATTTCAGCTGAGAAATTTACGCAACAGTATATAGAGTCTGTTAAGAAAAATACCAGAAATGATTTTATTCATTTCTACCAATTAATAGATGTATTGATTATTGACGATGTACAATTCTTATCAGGTAAATCTGGTACGCAAGATGTATTCTTCCATATTTTCAACCATTTACATCAAAATGGAAAGCAAGTAATACTTACGTCCGATAAAGCACCTGTAGATATGCAGGATATTGAGCAACGTTTACTTTCTCGTTTTAAATGGGGATTATCAGCAGAACTGCAGAGTCCTGATTACGAAACAAGAATCTCTATTTTAAAGAATAAGCTATATAGAGATGGTGTTGAAATACCTGAAGACATTATAGAATATGTTGCTAAACATATTAAAACAAATATAAGAGAGCTAGAAGGTGCAATTATTTCTTTAATAGCACAATCAACCTTGAACAAAAGAGAAGTTACTATTGAGCTTGCACAACAGGTCGTAGAAAAGTTTGTAAAGAATACCAAACGCGAAGTTTCTATT